>JBGVOL010000039.1:0-20586 GCA_045126475.1 Lachnospiraceae bacterium
GAGACGGTTATGAAGCTTCCGAAGATTCTCAATACATACCTTATCACATGTGAGCAGGAGAATATAAGAGAAGTTGTTGTTATACATAAAGAGACCGCCACAGCGGAGAGATATCCGGTGGTGGACAAAAAAGCATATGTGCAGATATATACGGAGGATGCGGCTGTAGTATTTGTGGATTTTGACGGAGTAAGGTATGGCAAATCAGTTAAGCACAAAATAAAGAGGCTTCTTAACATGGATGAGTATATGGATTTGTGCTTTGAAATATCATCGGAAAATGACAGATTAATACTGTTTGAAGCTGACAGATATCTTAAGTACAGAAAAAATCCGGAGAAGTCAATCAGTATCCTTAAGTATATGACAGGTATGGAGAATGTGCGCAAGGCTTACAAAGTGTATGTGGAGCGGGAGATTATAGATTATTATTCGACAAATTATGATTTTGATGCCGTTGATGAATATCTTATGGTGGCAGACGGAAGCAATCTCGGAACAAAGTCAAGAATCAAGCTTATTGAACTTATGATTGTGCGAGGCATTTATGACCGTGCATATGAGTTTATGAAGATGTACGGATATTCAATTATTGATCCGGGCAGAATATTAAGATGTGTTTCAAAGCTGATTGAAGCAGGGGAATATACAAATGACAGTATGCTTCTTGACATGGCAGTTTTTGCATACCGCCACGGAAAATACAATGAGACTGTACTTAGGTATATCAGTCTGTATTTTATGGGTTCTGCTAAGGAAATGTATGAAATCTGGAATTCGTGTCATTCCTACGATTACAGTGACAGGGATTTGGAGGAAAATCTTTTAGCATGCATTCTGTTTACAGGGGCACAATCATCACATATAGGAGAAGTGTATGAATCATACCAGCGAAAAGGAGTCGGTGAGAAAGTAAGAAGAGCATATCTTTTTGCAAAATCATATGACTATTTCGTTAAGGAAAAGATAGTTGATGAAAGTGTGTTTAAGTACATTGAAAGAGACATTGTTACGGAAAATCCACTTCATGATACATGCAGGTTTGCGTATGTGAAGTACTGTTCACAGAAGGATGACCTTGACGAAAGGCAGCAGGCATTGTGCAGGGATATAGTATTTGATATGTGCAAAAAGGGTAAAATGTTTGAGTTTTACAAGGATTTTGATAAGTATTTCAAGATTCCGGCAGCTGTCTGGGATAAAACGATTGTGGAGTATCACACAAATCCTAGAAACAAGGTGTTAATTCACTATATACTTGAAAACGGCAGTCTGAAAGAACAGAACTATACGGTAAAAGAAATGACTGATGTCTGCAATGGCATATTTGTACAGGATTTTATTCTGTTCTACGGTGAGGAAATCAAATATTATATTACAGAGGAATACGAAGGCGAACAGACTATAACGGAGAGTAACAGTGTTACCCTTAAAGATACGGGGATATCGGGAAGAAACGATATTGAAAGCAGATATACAATGCTTAACAATATGATGGTTTCCTTTGAGATGCATGAGGAGAATACTCTGTCGGAGATGGTAACGGAATATATGATTATGTCTGAACTTGAAGATGCGATATTCAAGGTAAAATAATTATAATGGGATGGATATGGGTTCATGAAGGATAAAATTGAAGAAAAAAATGAACAGAAAAAAGAGGATGTATATGCCCTCGGTATAGACCTGGCGTCAGATTATGCCCAGATAAGTTTTGTCAGCAAGGGGATGGACGAGCCAAAGTCGGTAAGTACAATACCCGGTGAGAATAAATATCTTATACCTGCTGTTATGTACAAGATGAAGAACGTTGATGAGTGGTATATCGGTGATGAGGCAAAACTGCGCTCATATGAAGACAATGACGAAAAATATGTTGTCAGAAACCTTTTGGAGCGCATTTATACTCACGATTCAATACGTCTTGACGATATGTGTTACACGGAAAAGGATTTGCTTAGGATATTTATGGAAAAGCTTCTTTCCATGGCAACACATCTTGAAAATATTGAGAAACCCGAATATATTGCCGTGACAGTGGAAAATGGGGAAAAGGATATCATAGAAGTAATATACGGGGCATTGAAGGAAATGGGATATACTGAGGATAAGATATCGGTATTAAATCATTCCGAAAGTTTTATATATTACACTTTAAATCAGAAAAGGGACATCTGGATAAATGATGTTGCGCTGTTTGACTTTAACGGAGAACATTTTACATACAGGCAGTTAAGCATTATGAGAAACAGACAGCCAAACATTGTTACAGTGAAGGAAACCGATTATTCAGCTGATATAGATATGTCTTATCTGGATACAGAAAAGAATAAGCAGAATGCCGATGAGAAATTTCTTGAAATCATAAGAAAAGAGTTTTACAAACAGATTATATCATCAGTATTTCTTACAGGTATAGGCTTTTATTCCGATTTTGCAGGCAATTCTCTTGTTGAACTGTGTTCGAAACGAAGAGTATTTAAAGGCTACAACCTCTTTGTCAAGGGGGCATGTTACGCAGCTTTGGCAAAACATGATAAGAAAGATTATTCAGATTATATATTCAGATGCAGCGGACGGACGAAATTTACAATAGGAATGATGATTAATCACGGAGGGCGAAATACCGGCATAGCATTGTCAAATGCAGGAACAAACTGGTATGAAGCCGGAGCAAGGGCAGAGTGTATACTTGACAATGTAAAGAGCATACAGATAGTTTTGACTTCGCCTTATGGAAATTGTGCAAGAAATATCAGAATAGATTTGTCAGATTTTCCTGACAGACCAAATAAGACAACAAGGGTTGCCATCACTCTTGCATACATAAATGAGAATCAGTGTGACGTAATGGTGGAAGACCTTGGCTTCGGAGAGTTTTTTAAGGCAACCGGCATGGTTGCAAAGGAATCAATTATTATTGATGACGTGGTGATATAGAGATTTTGGAAAGGAAGAGGCGTATGCCTTAAATTGGTGTTTTGTTATGAGCGGATTACTTCTTTGCGGCAAACGGGCTACAACTCCATATATTATAAAAGAAGCGGGAATAAACATTTATTCCATAGAGGAGCTCTGCTACTATTTGTATAACAATACATATATGGTAGGCATTGATTTTTTCAGTAATGAACTTATTCAGTACATTTCCGATGAACTGGAACTGCCGTCTCTGGGACAGAAGCTTAAATACGGGGTAAATCATAATTTAAGTATTACAAGTCTGGTTATGGAGGTTCTTTCGGCAACAGGGTATTATTCTGTGGAGGAGAGACAGAGTATTGAAAAAACACTGGATGCCCTGGGCAGCAAGTCAAAGGCTGAACGAATGAAGGCGAGAGCTGATATGCTGTTTGCGAGGAAGAAATACATAAGCGCCTCAAATGCGTACAAAGATATTTTAAACAGCAGGGAACAGACATTTGGGTCGTCATTTGTTGCCAATATATGGAATAACATAGGTGTCGTATATACAAAACAGTTTTTGTTTGAGGATGCTGTAATGTGCTTCAGGTCCGCCTGTGACATCGAGAGGCAGGAGGAATATTTTGATAATATGGTCTGCGCAGCAATATTTTCAAGGAATGATTTGCTTTTATCGGACCTGGCAGCGCAGTATCAGATTACTGACGAGATGATTAATCAATATATGAAAGCTATTGAAAGTCACAAAAAAGTCATGGTAAGAAGCAGGGAGTTTATGGAGCTTAAGGACAAACTTCTATATGACGGCAGCAGGGAACTGGCTGAATATAAGGAAGATATCCGTGATATTCTCGATAAATGGAAAGATGAGTACCGTGATCAGAATGCGCAGAGCGAGTTTATGACTAAGAGGTGAGTGCTATGGCGTTTTTTGGGTTATTCGGCAAGAGAAAAAAATATGATGACCTGATATATCAGGAGAAAAATCTCTACGAAAAGATAAAGTCAGACAATGAGCAGGAAGCAAGTGAGCTGTACGAGCCTCTCGACAGGGAACTTATAGAGCAGGCGCTTGTGGAGGAGAAGACAAATAATAAAATTGACGATAAGAAATCTTATGTAGAGCGCCTGTGCGAGCAGATTGTCATATGTTCACAGCGCATAGAAAGTGCAAAAAAGGAATATGAGGCTGTCAACAGTTATATAAATGATATAATGACAATTGAAAAAATGGAAGAGCCAATCAAGAGCAATGTAGAATATTACGCCAGACGTATTATCACACTGCGCGAGGACAAGAAGAGCATGAAGCAGTCTTCAACAAAGATTCCGGAGAGCAGATACATATACATGCAGCGTCATGAGGATGAGATAAAAGATATTCTCAAGGAAATGTATGATGACGAACAGGAATGTCAAAGGCTGAAGACGGATATGCATCAGATTGAAGGGGAGAAGATTGCACTTAAATATGAAAAAAAGGATGCAATCGAAAAGCTTAATCTGATAAGAAAACTTGCAAAGATGGGTGTGGCAGCGGCAATCATAATCATTTTAATGTTTGTTGTGGCACAGGTGTATACAGAAAAGAACTTTGTTGTGGGTGTTTACGTGGTGGTGGTTGCAGCATTGGCAATGGGAGCAGCGCTGATTGCATTTAACCAGAAGTATACTGCGGAGTTAAAAATGTCGGAACTTAAGCTTAACAAAGCTGTGGGACTGATGAATAAATATAAGCTGCTTTATGTAAATGTTAAAAGCAGACTTGATTATGAGTACGAGAGCAACGGCGTAAAAAGTTCCTATGAACTCAATGATTTATGGAGATTATATCTCAATGCCAAGAAAGAACATGAGGCTTTCCATCTCAATTCGGATAATACATTCAAATCAGTGGAGGGACTTATCGCTGAGCTTGAAAAACTTCATCTTTATGATTCGTCAGTGTGGCCGTCGCAGGTGGATGCAATTATTAATCCTAAAGAGATGACGGAAATAAGGCATACGCTTAATGTGCGCAGGCAGAAACTCCGTGAATCGATTTCATTTAATACGAATACTGTAGAGAATTCAAAGACAAGAATTCATAAAATCATAGAAAAAAATCCTGCAATGGCCAAGGAAATACTTGCTATTCTGGATAGGTATGAGCAGTAAGTGGGGACGGTTCTTCCGTATCGGGGAGTGTCCCCCTGTATCAAGGAGCGTCCCCCTGTATCAAGGAGCGTCCCCCTGTATCGGGGAGCGTCCCCCTGTATCGGGGAGAGGCCCCTGTATCAGGGAATGTCCCCCGATACGAAAGAACCGTCCCCATAGAAAGGAGACAGAATGAAAGAATATGTACACAAGGTGCAGTACTATGAGACGGACAAGATGGCGATTGTACATCATTCCAATTATATAAGATGGTTTGAGGAGGCAAGAGTTGATTGGCTTTCACAGATTGGATGCACCATGGAGAGTATCGAGGCAGAAGGAGTGCTTATTCCGGTTATGTCCGTCACATGCAATTATCATTCAATGGTGCATTTCGGTGACAGTGTTATAGTGAAACTCAAGGTGGAGAAATTCAACGGAATTAAGATTGAGATTTCTTACGAGATTGTTGATGAGAAGACAGGTGAACTTAGGACTACAGGCTCAAGCTCGCACTGCTTTATCGACAGTGAAGGAAAGCTTTTGTCGCTTAAGAAAAGTAAACCGGAGATGTATGAAAAGTTTATGGCAGCGATGGAGTAGGATATTAAGCCATGCTGCTCCAATAAATTGGAGCATGCCGCCTGGTTTCAGCTCGAATACGCTGCGCTGCTTCTCGCTGAAGCCGTGCGCCATATGCCATATATAAAAAGAACCAAATCCTTTATGCGAGCATAGGATTTGGTTCTTTCCATATATGGCGCATGGCTTAATTGTATCAAATTTAGAACAATGCAATCTATTGACTTGTATACAGTATTCTCATATAATAAAAATGTAAATAAAACACACGTAACTGTCGTTACATACGACTTAATTTTTATCATACAAAGCAGGAGGAATAAAGAAAAATGAAAAGAGAAATGATGCCGGAATGGGCAGGCTTTACTGAAGGCAAATGGGTACAGGAAATCAACACAAGAGATTTCATCCAGAAGAACTACAAGCCATATGAGGGTGATAAGGACTTCCTGGCAGGACCTACACAGAACACAACTGATTTGTGGAAGCAGGTAATGGATTTATTTAAGCAGGAGCGTGAGAATGGCGGTGTTCTTGATATGGACACAAAGATTCCTTCTACCATTGTTTCACATGGTGCTGCGTACTTAGACAAGGATAAGGAAACAATCGTAGGTTTCCAGACTGACAAGCCTTTAAAGAGAGCGTTCATGCCATTTGGCGGTATTCGTACAGCTGTAACAGCATGTAAGTCATACGGATATGAGGTTGATCCTGAGATTATCAACGTATTCACAAACTGGAGAAAGACACACAATCAGGGTGTATTCGAGATTTACACACCTGAGATGAGAGCTGCAAGACATGCTCACATTATTACAGGTCTTCCGGATGCTTACGGAAGAGGACGTATCATCGGTGACTACAGAAGAGTTGCACTTTACGGTGTTGACCGTCTTATCGAGGATAAGATGGCACAGCATGCATCAGTTGTTGGTGACATGACAGAGAATATCTGCAGACTTCGTGAAGAGTTAGCTGATCAGATTTCAGCATTAAAGGATTTAAAGAAGTTAGGTGAGATTTACGGTTACGATATTTCAAGACCTGCTACAGATGTTAAGGAAGCTATTCAGTGGACATATTTCGGATACCTTGCTGCAGTTAAGGAGCAGAACGGTGCTGCAATGTCACTCGGACGTACATCTACATTCCTTGATATTTATGCTGAGAGAGATTTAGCAAGCGGTAAGTACACAGAGGAGCAGATTCAGGAGTTCGTTGACCACTTCATTATGAAGTTAAGAATGGTTAAGTTTGCTCGTATTCCGGAGTACAACGCATTATTCGCAGGTGACCCTACATGGGTAACTGAGTCACTTGGCGGTATCGGTATTGACGGACGTTCAATGGTAACAAAGATGTCATTCAGATACTTAAATACACTTGATAACTTAGGAACATCTCCTGAGCCAAACATGACAGTTCTCTGGTCTACAAGACTTCCTGAGAACTGGAAGAGATATTGTGCAGAGATGTCAATTAAGTCATCAGCTATCCAGTATGAGAACGATGATATGATGAGAGTAACTCACGGTGATGATTACGCAATTGCATGTTGTGTATCTTCAATGAGAGTTGGTAAGGAAATGCAGTTCTTCGGAGCAAGAGCAAATCTTGCTAAGTGTCTCTTATACGCTATCAACGGTGGTGTAGACGAGAAGTTATTCGAGCAGATCGGACCAAAGTACAGACCAATCACATCAGAGTACCTTGATTTCGATGAGGTTATGGACAGATTCCATGATATGATGGAGTGGTTAGCAGGTCTTTATGTTCAGACACTTAACTGTATCCATTACATGCATGATAAGTACTGCTACGAGAAGTTACAGATGGCTCTCCATGACAGAGATGTTCACAGATGGTTTGCAACAGGTATCGCAGGTCTTTCAGTAGTAGCTGACTCACTTAGTGCTATCAAGTATGCAAAGGTTAAGACAATCAGAAATGAGCAGGGCATCGTAGTTGATTACGAAGTAGAGGGAGATTTCCCTAAGTATGGTAACAATGATGACAGAGTTGACCAGTTAGCAGTTGATCTTGTTAACGATTTCATGGATATGGTAAGAAAGCATCCAACATACAGAAATGCTGTTCCTACAACATCTATCTTAACAATTACATCAAACGTTGCTTACGGTAAGAACACAGGAAGCACACCTGACGGAAGAAAGGGTGGAGTTCCGCTTGCACCTGGTGCAAACCCAATGCACGGCCGTGATGAGCATGGTGCTTTAGCATCATTATCATCAGTAGCTAAGCTTCCATTCAACAATGCACAGGATGGTATCTCAAATACATTTACAATCCTTCCTGACGCACTTGGTAAGGATGGTACATTCACAGTTATCGGTGATATGGATATCCAGCTTACAGAGGAGCAGCTTAAGAATGCAGAAGGCGGTTGTGGCTGCTGCTAATCAAAATAAGAACAGAACAGTAAACATATTATTATAAAAAGGAGGAATCATTATGGTAACAGAGGCACAGAAGGACAATTTAGTATCAATGCTTGACGGATATGTACAGAAGGGCGGACATCATCTTAACGTAAACGTTCTCGTAAGAGAGACATTACTTGATGCACAGCAGCATCCTGAGAATTATCCACAGCTTACAATACGTGTATCAGGATATGCAGTAAACTTCATTAAGCTTACAAAAGAGCAGCAGGACGACGTAATTTCACGTACATTCCATTCAGCAATCTAATGTAAACAATTACGGACTGCAAAAATAGAAAAGACCATGGACTCAGCAAATTTATTTGCAAGAGACATGGTCTTTTCTATTTTTATTGGACGAATGTCCAATAGCGAACTGAAGCCATTCATATTTTTTGTGTATGCCACATAATATTAAAAAAAGCTCTTTTAGGAGTACATATGGATAATACAGGCTTTCTACAGATAAACGTTACAAACAATCTTAATGTACCTATTGAAAATGCGGTGATAAATCTCTCGTATGAGGGCAGACCTGAAGAGGTTATAAGGGTTCTGGATACAGACAGCTCAGGTCAGACAGAAAATGTGCAGTTGGAGGCACCGCCGGTGGAACTTAGCAGAACAGAAGATAATATTGTGATGCCATATGCCGAGTATTCCATATATGTTACGGCGGAAGGTTATGAGCCTGTTGATGTATCAGGAATAGAGATTCTTTCGGAAACATCATCACAGCAGAATGTGAAGCTGACTGCAATCGGAGAGGGACAGGAGATTGTCATACCGGCACACACCCTGTACGGATACTATCCGCCAAAGATTGCCGAGGCTGAAATCAAACCGACAAATGAGGCCGGAGAGATTGTTTTAAGCCGTGTGGTTGTACCGGAAACAATTGTAGTACACGATGGTTCACCGTCAGATTCAACTGCAAAAAACTACTATGTTCCATATACGGATTACATAAAGAATGTAGCATCAAGCGAAATATATGCAACCTGGTCTGATGCCACAATCACGGCAAATGTATTGGCAATAATGTCATTTACATTAAACAGGGTTTATACGGAATGGTACAGAAATAAAGGCTATGATTTTACCATTACTTCTTCAACTGCTTACGACCACAAATGGATTTATGGCAGGAATATTTATGATAACATCTCTGATATTGTGGATGAAATATTTGACCAGTACATTGCAAGACCGGATGTAAAACAGCCTATTCTTACACAATATTGTGACGGAAGAAGAGTTACATGTCCGAATTGGCTGTCACAGTGGGGGTCAAAGGATTTAGGGGACAGAGGATATTCACCGATAGAAATTTTAAGATATTACTATGGTGATGATGTATACCTTCGGACTGCGGAGGCCATATCGGGAATACCGTCTTCGTGGCCGGGATATGACCTTACGGTGGGAAACAGGGGAGATAAGGTAAGACAGATGCAGGAACAGCTTGATACAATAGCGGAAGTGTACACATCCATACCGAGAATTGCCGCAGACGGAATATTCGGTAACAATACAAAAGCTGCGGTGCAGGCATTCCAGAAGATATTCGGTCTCCCGCAGACCGGTGCCGTTGATTTCAGAACATGGTATAAGATATCGCAGATATATGTAGGAATAACAAGGATTGCGGAACTAAGTTAGGTATTGGAGGAATGATTGTGAAAAGAAATGTATTGCAGGTTATAAAGGCAGTTGTGGCTGTGGCTGCGGCTACAGCGGTTCTGATGCTTTTTCTTGCTTTTCTCCTTTTTAAGTTCAATCTGTCAGACGGCGCCATAACAGCCGGTATTTTTATAATTTACATCCTGTCTAATTTTTTGGGTGGTTTTATAATAGGAAAAGTCAGGGGAGAGAAGAAATTTATATGGGGAATCATAGTGGGACTTGTATTTTTTGTATCTCTTAGCATACTGTCGTTTATTGTTACAGGTGAACTGTACGGAAGCGGACTTAGAGCATTGGGAGCATTGGTATCCTGTGTTGCAGGTGGCATGGCAGGTGGAATGTGCTCGTAGGAAGAACATGGGAATAATTGTTTCACATTATTTACAGTGTGAAACAATTATTCCATACGCCGGAATTTAACACAGATTTAACATAAACCTCTCTGTAGATTTAATATAGATAATGTATAAATTAAATGTATACGCAAAATTTTATATTTATATTAAATCTAAAAGCTGGAGGAGAAATGGAAACATTTGATATTTTTAATGTACTTACAATGATAGGCGGCCTGGCATTGTTTCTTTACGGAATGGAGACAATGGGAAACGGTCTTGCAAAAATGGCAGGCGGCAGGCTTGAGAAAATACTTGAGAAGCTTACATCAAACCGTATTATGGGTGTTGTTCTTGGAATTTTCGTCACAGCAGTAATTCAGTCTTCGTCAGCAACAACTGTTATGGTTGTAGGCTTTGTCAATTCGGGAATAATGAAGCTGTCCCAGGCAATCAGTGTTATTATGGGAGCCAATATAGGTACTACGGTTACATCATGGATTCTGAGTCTTGCAGGTGTAGAAGGAGGAAATCTGTTTACAAATCTGCTGAAACCCACATCATTTTCACCTGTGCTCGCCCTCATTGGCATAGTTTTCATTATGTTCTCAAAAAAAGCAAAGAAGAAAGATTTGGGAACGATACTTATCGGTTTTTCCATACTTATGTTTGGAATGAACACCATGACAGGGGCCATAGAGCCTCTTGGAGCGATACCGGAGTTTAGAAATATACTTACAATGTTTTCAAATCCCATACTTGGTCTTATTGCAGGTGCAGTTCTTACAGCGGTTATACAGAGTTCGTCTGCTTCTGTGGGCATTCTGCAGGCAATGGCGGCCACGGGAGCTGTCAGCTACGGAACGGCAATTCCTATTATAATGGGACAGAATATCGGAACATGCGTCACGGCAATGCTTTCATCCATCGGAGCAACAAAGAATGCAAGAAGAGCCGCTCTGGTTCATCTTTACTTTAATATAATAGGAACGACAGTATTTATGGTAGTATTTTACGCTATAAATGCATTTGTTGATTTTACATTTCTTGAAAATCGGATAGGTTATGCCGGAATTGCAATCATACACAGTACATTTAATATAGGTGCAACGCTTTTGCTTCTTCCGTTCGGAAGGGTTCTTGAAAAGCTTGCATGCATGACTATACGTGATGATAAGAAGCAGGCAGAAAACAAAGAAGATATACGGGTTTTGGATTATCGTTTTCTTGAGACACCGGGCTTTGCCATAGAGCAGTGCAAAAATGTCGCCTACACCATGGCAGAACTGTCAAAAGAGGCAATATTTAAGGCAATGGAACTTCTAAAAAAATATGACGAGAAGACGGCCGAGGAGGTTATTGAACTTGAAAATAAAGTGGACATGTATGAGGATGAACTTGGAACATATCTTGTAAAGCTAAGCAGCAAGAGTGTTATGGAAGAGGACAGCCGTACATTATCTCTTCTGCTTCATTGTATTGGCGATTATGAGAGAATTTCAGACCATGCCATAAATATACAGGAGTCGGCAAAGGAACTGTATGACAAGGGAATGGGATTTTCGGACAAGGCCATAGAGGAGCTGGAGATATTCACAAGGGCCATCGAGGACATTGTGAATCTGTCACTTATTGCATTTAAGGATGAGGATGTGGAGATTGCCAAATCCGTAGAGCCTTTAGAAGAGGTGATAGATTACCTCAGTGATGAACTTAAGAACCGTCATATCAAGAGACTTCGGGAAGGAAAATGTACAATTGAGCAGGGCTTTGTATTTTCAGACATTACAACAAACTATGAGAGAATCTCTGACCATTGTTCCAATATTGCAGTAAGCCTTATTGAGATTAAAGATGATGGTTACGATACCCATAAGTACCTTGATTATGTGAAGCATGACAGCGCAAGATTTGCGGATGAATACGCAAATTGCAGGGAGAGATATGCACTTCCTTCATGAAACACTTGAAAATATGAAAATATCTTAGTATAATGAAAGCTACCTGCCCGGTTGGGTGTAATTTGATTTAAGGAGTGAATATCATGGAAAAGACAATGGATAAGATAGTTGCATTGGCTAAGGCAAGAGGATTTGTATATCCGGGTTCAGAGATTTACGGTGGTCTTGCAAATACATGGGACTATGGTAATCTTGGCGTTGAGCTTAAAAATAATGTAAAGAAGGCATGGTGGTCAAAGTTTATACAGGAGAATCCTTATAACGTAGGTGTAGACTGTGCCATTCTTATGAATCCACAGACATGGGTTGCTTCAGGACATCTTGGTGGTTTTGCCGACCCTCTTATGGATTGTAAGGAGTGTAAGGAGAGATTCAGAGCTGACAAGCTTATTGAGGATTACAATGACGAGAACGGCATCAAGATAGAAGGTTCTGTTGATGCATGGTCAAATGAAGAAATGATGAATTACATAAATGAGAAGAATATCTGTTGTCCTTCATGCGGTAAGCACAATTTTACAGATATAAGACAGTTTAACCTTATGTTTAAGACATTTCAGGGTGTTACAGAGGATGCAAAAAATACAGTTTATTTAAGACCTGAGACAGCACAGGGTATCTTCGTAAACTTTAAGAATGTTCAGAGAACATCAAGAAAGAAGATTCCGTTTGGTATCGGTCAGATTGGTAAGTCATTCAGAAATGAGATTACACCGGGTAACTTTACATTCAGAACAAGAGAGTTTGAGCAGATGGAGCTTGAGTTCTTCTGCGAGCCGGGAACAGATCTTGAATGGTTTGCATACTGGAAGTCATTCTGTATTAACTGGCTTAAGTCACTTGGTATAAAGGATGAGGAGATGAGAGCAAGAGACCATTCTCCTGAGGAACTTTGCTTCTATAGTAAGGCTACAACTGATATTGAGTTCTTATTCCCATTTGGCTGGGGTGAACTTTGGGGTATTGCCGACAGAACTGACTATGACCTTACACAGCACCAGAATACATCAGGCGAGCCGATGGATTATTTTGATGATGAGAAGGGACAGAAGTATATTCCATATGTTATCGAGCCTTCACTTGGTGCAGACAGAGTTACACTGGCATTCTTATGTGCTGCATATGATGAGGAGGAGCTTGAGGGCGGCGATATGAGAACTGTTCTCCATTTCCATCCGGCACTTGCACCTGTAAAGATTGGTATTCTGCCATTATCTAAGAAGCTTAACGAGGGTGCGGAGAAGATTTATGCAGAGTTATCAAAGAAGTATAACTGTGAGTTTGATGACAGAGGAAATATCGGTAAGAGATACAGAAGACAGGATGAAATCGGTACACCATTCTGTATCACATATGACTTCGAGTCTGAGAATGACGGCTGCGTAACAGTACGTGACAGAGATACAATGGCTCAGGAGAGAGTAAAGATAGAAGACTTAAAGGCATACTTCGAGGAGAAGTTTGAATTTTAATGACTACAGGTCGGATTTGCATTTTTGTAAATCCGACCATTTTTTATTGACTAAATGACTTCAAATTGCTATACTTATTCCATAAGTGTGTAAGTGCGCTCTTTTTTGCGTGCAAACACATAAAAAAGCATATAAGGTTTACCTTATAAGATAAAAGAAAATTTTAGGAGGAACTTAAAATGGCAAAGAAATGGGTATATACCTTCAAAGAAGGTAACATGACCATGCGTAACTTACTTGGTGGTAAGGGCGCTAACCTTGCAGAAATGACAGAAATCGGTCTTCCGGTACCACAGGGTTTCACAATCACAACTGAAGCTTGTACACAGTACTATGAAGACGGAAGAAAGATCAACGACGAAATCATGGCTCAGGCTATGGAAGGCGTTAAGTGGATGGAAGAAGTAAACGGAAAGAAATTCGGCGATCTTAAGAATCCACTTCTTGTTTCAGTTCGTTCAGGTGCCAGAGCATCTATGCCGGGTATGATGGATACAATCCTTAACCTTGGTCTTAATGACGAAGTAGTAGAAGCAATGATCGCTAACAACCCAGATCCTGCATTTGCTCGTTTCGTATATGACTCATACAGAAGATTCATCCAGATGTTCTCAGATGTAGTTATGGAAGTTGGTAAGAAGTACTTCGAGCAGCTTATCGACGAGATGAAAGAGAAGAAGGGTGTACAGTACGACGTAGAACTTACAGCTGATGATCTTAAAGAACTTGCATCACAGTTCAAGGCTGAGTACAAGAAACAGTTAGGACAGGATTTCCCTTCAGATCCAGTAGAGCAGTTAAAGCTCGCTATCGAAGCTGTATTCAAGTCATGGGATAACCCACGTGCTAACGTATATAGAAGAGATAACGATATCCCTTACTCATGGGGTACAGCTGTTAACGTAATGCCAATGGTATTCGGTAACTTAAATAATGAGTCTGGTACAGGTGTTGCTTTCACAAGAGACCCTGCTACAGGTGAAAATAAACTTATGGGTGAGTTCCTCATCAATGCTCAGGGTGAAGACGTTGTTGCCGGTGTTAGAACTCCAATGCCAATCGCTCAGATGGAAAAAGAATTCCCAGAGGCATATGCTGAATTCATCAAGGTATGTGAGATTCTTGAGAACCACTACCATGATATGCAGGATATGGAATTTACAGTTGAAAACAGAAAGTTATACATGCTTCAGTGTCGTAACGGTAAGAGAACAGCTCCTGCTGCTCTTAAGATTGCTTGTGATCTCGTTGACGAAGGACATAAGACAGAAGAAGAAGCAGTTATGATGATTGACCCACGTAACCTTGATACACTTCTTCATCCACAGTTTGATGCAGCAGCTCTTAAAGCAGCTACACCACTTGGAAAGGGTCTTGGTGCTTCTCCTGGTGCTGCTTGTGGTAAGGCTGTATTCACAGCTGACGATGCAGTAGCTTGGGCTGAGAGAGGAGAGAAGGTTGTACTTGTACGTCTTGAAACATCTCCTGAAGATATCACAGGTATGAAGGCTGCTCAGGGTATCCTTACAGTACGTGGTGGTATGACATCTCACGCTGCCGTTGTTGCACGTGGTATGGGTACATGTTGTGTATCTGGTTGTGGCGATATCAACATGGACGAAGAAAACAAGAAGTTCACATTAGGTGGACAGACATTTACAGAGGGTTCTGAGATCTCTATCGATGGTACAACAGGTAACATCTATGCAGGTCTTATCCCAACAGTAGACGCTCAGATTGCTGGTGAGTTTGGTCGTGTTATGGCTTGGGCTGATAAGTTCAGAACTCTTAAGGTTAGAACAAACGCAGATACACCTGCTGACGCTAAGAAGGCTCGTGAACTCGGTGCTGAAGGTATCGGTCTTTGCCGAACAGAGCATATGTTCTTCGAGGAAGACAGAATTGCAGCATTCAGAGAGATGATCTGTGCAGATACAGTAGAAGAGAGAGAAGCAGCTCTTGAGAAGATTCTTCCATATCAGCAGGGAGATTTCAAGGCTCTTTACGAGGCTCTTGAAGGTAATCCGGTTACAATCAGATTCCTTGATCCACCTCTTCATGAGTTCGTTCCAACAGAAGAAGAGGACATCAAGAAGCTTGCTGATGCACAGGGTAAATCTGTTGAAGATATCAAGGCTATCATCGCTTCATTACATGAATTCAACCCAATGATGGGTCACAGAGGATGCCGTCTTGCTGTA
The DNA here is from genome assembly GCA_045126475.1 of Lachnospiraceae bacterium. GTDB lineage: Bacteria > Bacillota > Clostridia > Lachnospirales > Lachnospiraceae > SVEL01. Next base: position 15,746 of record JBGVOL010000039.1, read on the forward strand.
ACATATCCTGAAATCGCTAAGATGCAGACAAAGGCTGTTATTCGTGCAGCTATTGAAGTTAAGTCTGCTCATCCTGATTGGAATGTTAAGCCGGAAATCATGATTCCACTTGTATGTGAAGTAAAAGAGCTTAAGTACGTTAAGAAGGTAGTAGTTGAGACAGCTGACGCTGAAATCGCTGCTGCTGGTATAGCTCTTGAATACGAGGTTGGTACAATGATCGAGATTCCTAGAGCAGCTCTTACAGCTGATGAAATCGCTTCAGAGGCAGATTTCTTCTGCTTCGGTACAAACGACCTTACACAGATGACATTCGGTTTCTCAAGAGATGATGCAGGTAAGTTCCTTGATGCTTACTATGATACAAAGATCTTCGAGAACGATCCATTTGCTAAGTTAGACCAGACAGGTGTTGGCAAGCTTATGGAAATGTCAATCAAGCTTGGTAAGCCGGTTAATCCTAACCTTCACATTGGTATCTGTGGTGAGCACGGTGGAGATCCTTCATCAGTTGAGTTCTGCCACAAGATTGGTCTTGACTATGTGTCATGTTCACCATTCCGTGTACCAATTGCAAGATTAGCAGCAGCTCAGGCTGCTATCAATGCAAAGTAGGCGAAAACGAAATTAAGGGAGAGATTCATCTCTTTGATATGAGTTTTAACTACGCACAAGCTAAGGCTTATAGGAAGAAACAAGGTGGTTACCTTCGGGCAAATCAATGGTATGACTTAGAAGCTGAGGTTTGGATAGCAATATAAACAATAATAATGAATCCCGTTACTTGTAGAATGCAGGTAGCGGGATTTTTGTATATAAAATTTTAATAGGCTGAGTCGGTGTTTTGCCGATACAGGTCATATGATATTTGATAAGAAATAGGTTGATATTGTTCCGATAAGTGATGTATAATAGAACATGAAGTGGGGGTGTTAGGATGCGTGGTGCAAGATGCATGAAGCAATTGGTTGAGCATAGTAAACGGTCTTATATAGCAGCTATAGATACATATAACAGAATCGGTTCAATATGTCGTATAGAAGGTTTTGCTTATTATATGACGAATGCATGGGAATTGCTTGTAAAAGCTCGCGTGATACAACTGACCGGTGACGTGAAAAACATTTATACCAAGAAAACACGTGAAGGTCGCCCTGAGACAAAATCATTAGACGATTGTGTAAGGTATGTATTCCAAAATGAAATAGACCCTATTAGAAGAAATATAGAGTGGATTTCTGAAGTGAGAAATCAAGCTGTTCATTTTTTGGTTACAGAACTAGAAAGTATATTTATTTCGTATTTTCAAGCATCTGCAATTAATTATAGTAATTGCATAAATGAATGGTTTGGAATAAATATAAATGAGGAATATGATTTTCCTATTCTTTCATTATTTACTCTTAGTACAGATAAGGTGATTGATGTTAAGCGACTTAAAGGTAAGTATGATAAGCATATAATTGACTTTGTTGTAGAACAGCAAATGCAAGACAGAGAAATCAGGTCATCAAAGATAGATAATAGTAAGGCTCAAATGTATATTCCGATTGAATATAAAGCAGCAATTGTAAAAAACATTGATAAAGCAGATATGCTATTTGCAAGTGGTTCCACTGGAAATGGTAATCTGTTATATGTAGAAACTCCAAAGGATTTGGAAAGAACACATCCATATGTACATTCTGATATACAGGAAAGGTTAGAGGCATTATTTGATGAATCAGTTTTTCCTTCAAAAAGATTTCTTTCACATGATGCAAGATGTGTTACATATGTAAATAAGTTTAATGAAAACCAGCAATACGTGTATCGTATGAAAAAACCAGTAGTTATCAGGTACTCTGAGTTATATTTAAATTATGTAGCAGGGAATATAGAAAAAGATAAAGAATACTTGTTTAAAATGAGAGAAAGATATCGAAAGATTACGACGAAGAGGTAAGAGATATGGAATATTTAACAACAGTAGAAATGTCTGAGAAATGGAATATATCATCTCGTAGAATCGGGGTGTTATGTGCTGCCGGAAGAATCGAGGGAGTTATAAAAAAAGGAAAGACATGGTTAATACCAGAAGATGCTGTGAAGCCGGCTGATGGTAGATACAAAAATGTACCAATAATGGATAAAAAATAAAATATTACGAACAGGAGATGTGTATATGGAACGTGCAAAGAAAAGAATGGAAGCGTATGCGTCTAAAATGAGAGATATTGATAATTATACGCATGACGATAAACAGAGAACAAATAATCCACCAGTTGGAATAGCTTCACACGATAAAGGAGAAGAAAAGGTAAAAACATACGCATATGACCCACATATAGACCCATCTCTTCAGTGGGCAGGGAAGAAAGAAAATGAGGAAATTTCTGTAACAACTTCATCCATACATATTCATGAATCAATTAAGCCACTATCTATTATAGCTAAAGTTACAAAAGAATATGCTGATACAGAAAAAGGTCAGATTAAAGGACAGATGAGTTTGTTCGATGATGTTACTCCAGCAGCTAGACTTAAAAAGAAGAGAGAAGCAATTGAGTTTTATCAGCATGGAGTAAATTGGACTAATAGAATGATTGCGGGCGATAGTCTTATAATTATGAATTCGCTTCTGGAAAAAGAAGGAATGGGTGGACAAGTTCAAATGGTATACTTTGACCCACCATACGGAATTAGTTATGGTTCCAACTTTCAACCATTTGTGAATGATAGAACTGTAAGCGATAAGAAAGATGAGGATTTATCACAAGAACCAGAAACAATAAAAGCTTTTAGAGATACGTGGGAATTAGGAATACACTCTTATTTAACATATATTAAGAGTAGAATCATGTTAGCAAAAGAGTTACTGAGTGAATCTGGTAGTATTTTTGTTCAAATAGGGATAGATAATGTACATCTGGTTAGAAATATTTTAGATGAAATATTTGGAGCTGAGAATTTTATTAGCATGATTACATTTCAAAAGACGGGATTTAAGCCGTCAAACAGAATTCAAAATGTTGCTGATTATATTCTTTGGTATGGAAAGGAAAAAGAAAGATGTAAGTTCCATAAATTATTTTTGCCGAAAACATTAGGAGAATTGTCAAATCCTTCAAATAGATATGACCAATTAGAATTACCAGATGGTACACGACGTGCATTGACAAAAGAGGAAAAGAAAAATCCAATGCTTATACCTGAGGGAGGAAGGCCCTACCAGTTGGTTGACGTAACTTCACAGGGAGGAAATTCTAATACGCCAAAAGAGCCATATGAATTTCAAGGGAAATTACACTTTTGTCCCCCGAATAGAAGCTGGAATATAGAAACATTGAAGAGTATTGAGAAAATGGGACGATTAGTAAGTACCGGAAAAAGGCTGATGTATGTGAAATACTTAGATGAATTTCCAGTGTATGAGTTAACAAATGTCTGGGATGATTGTGCGATTACGCCAGATATGGTATATGTTGTACAAACTAATCCTAATGTAATTCAGAGATGCCTCTTAATGGCAACAGACCCAGGTGATTTGGTATTAGATATTACCTGTGGAAGTGGTACAACAGCTTATGTAGCTGAACAATGGGGAAGGAGATGGATTACCTGTGATACTTCAAGAGTAGCAATAGCGTTAGCAAAACAAAGACTGCTTACATCGGTTTTTGATTATTATAAATTGTTACATATGGAAGAAGGCGTTTCCTCTGGATATCTATATAAAACTGTTCCGCATGTCGCATTAAGCGATATTGCTGCCGGAAATACTGATTTAAAAGAAATTTTATATGATAAGCCGGAGATTGATGTAAATAAAGTTCGTGTTTCTGGACCTTTTACAGTCGAAGCATTACCTGCACCGGTAGTTAAAACAATAGATTCTTTAGAAGAGTATGTGATGGAAGACTTATCAATTAGGCAAGCGGATTGGAGAGACCAGCTTTTGGCTACTGGAATTATGGGTAGAGGTGGAAATAGGTTAGAATTTTCCCGTGTTGAACCGTTAACAGGAACTAAGTTTCTTCAAGCGGAAGCTGAAACCAAGGAAGATACTCCACGTAGAGCTGTGGTTTGTTTTGCAGGTGAGACTAAACCTTTGGATTCGAGAATGGTGGCAATGGCACTTGATGAAGCAGAACGTTTAAGACCTACTCCGCAGTTAATTATTTTTGCAGCATTTCAGTTTGGTCCAGAAGCATCAAAAGATATTGATGATATGAATTGGCCTGGTGTTACTCTATTAAAAGCACAGATGAATTCAGACCTTATGACCAGCGACCTTAAGAAGAAACAATCATCTGACCAGTCATTCTGGTTAATTGGTCAGCCGGATGTTGAGATAATTAAGGATGGAAGAACCAAGAATAAGTACAAAGTTAGAGTTAACGGCTTTGATTATTATGATGTAAAGAAAGGTGTTGTAGAATCAGGTAATGCATCAAGAATTGCTATGTGGATGTTAGACCAAGATTATGATGGACTATGTATTGAACCAGACCAGGTATTCTTCCCGATGGGTGGTAAGAAGGATGGATGGAATAAGCTTGCCAAAACTTTAAAAGCAGAAATTGATGAAGAGTTAATTGAAAAATATGCGGGTAATGAGTCATTGTGGTTTATGGTACAGCCGAATTCACAGATTGCAGTTAAGATTGTTGACGATAGAGGTATCGAAAGTTTGAAAGTGATAAGGATTGGTGATGAATAATGGCAGGAATAGATAAACTTATTATAAATTCCGCTTATAGAGAACCAACACATCATTGGCGGAATGATTTAAACAGCCAATCTTTCATTATGGAAGAAGGTAGACGTCCGGCAGGATATTTTATTGCTGGTCAGGGTTC
>JBGVOL010000040.1:0-28914 GCA_045126475.1 Lachnospiraceae bacterium
GTTACGTCAGATTAACGAGGAAGTAGAAAAATCTATAGAGACTATTACGAGACAGATAAATTTAACTAACGATTCAGCACAAAAAATCCGTGCTGCAACAGAGATTATATCTTCCATTGCGGAGGAGACAAATCTTCTCAGCTTAAATGCAAGTATTGAGGCTGCCAGAGCCGGAGAAAGCGGACGTGGATTTGCTGTTGTTGCTGCACAGATTCAGAAGCTTGCCGAGCAGTCAAATGAATCAAGCCGTCAGATTGATGAGATTACCGATGATTTGATAAATAATTCAGGCGAAGCCGTTAGCATTATGAGAAAAGTGGATGAAATCATCAACAGTCAGAGTGAGAACATGATTGAGACAGAGAGAATTGTTTCGGAAGTTATGGATGGAATCAGTAATTCACTGGAGAAGATTGAGCAGATTGAGTCTACTACGGTTCAGTTGGAAAACTCCAGAAACAAAATAGTGCAGGCAGTAGAAGGATTGTCTGAAATTGCTGAGCAGAATGCTGCAAATACACAGGAAACATATGCACAGACGATTGAGGTTTCAAATACATTTGAGCAGATTGAAGACAGTGCAATACAGTTAAAGGAAATAGCAGACGACTTATCAAATACAATGAAGTATTTCCGCTTGTAGAAATTATTACAAAAAAATAGAGGCTTTCGCATTATATAATACCAATTATGTATTATAACGCGACAGCCTCTTTTTTATGAAATCCTGCTTATGAAAAGCTGCTTCCGCACTTTAGAAAGGGTGGCGTTCGCCATATTTCATATTGTAGTTGCCGATACAGTGCTCAATGATTTTTATTGCCTCCAAAGGACCACCAAATTCATCAACTCTTGTCTGCTTTCCTTCAAGGTCTTTGTAGACTTTAAAGAAATGCTTGATTTCCTCAAAGATATGATTAGGAAGCTCTGATATGTCGGAGTAAGAATTATATGTAGGATCATTGTATGGAATGGCAATGATTTTTTCGTCTCCCATACCGTTGTCGAGCATTTTCATTACACCAATCGGATAGCACTTAACCAGAGTAAGCGGCTCAATAGGTTCAGAGCAGAGAACAAGCACATCAAGAGGATCCTTGTCATCACCGTATGTTCTCGGAATAAAACCATAGTTTGCCGGATAGTGAGTTGATGTGTAAAGGATACGGTCAAGGAGAATAAGACCGGTTTCCTTGTCCAGCTCGTATTTTTTCTTGCTTCCCTTAGATATCTCAATAACTGCAATAAATTCAGTAGGACTGATTCTGTCAGGGTTAATGTCATGCCATATGTTCATATGTACCTCCACCTTCATACAAGTTTTGCTAAAAACGTTAGTTTAAGTATACACCAATACACCGGGTTGTCAAGGTTGACATCACTGCAACCATGTAATAAAATTATATGGTTGAATACCATATTTATGTAAATGAAAAGGCAAAAGAAAATGGAATTACCTATAGAATTAAGACTGGCTTCCGAAAAAATGGCGGAGGGAATGTCCATAAAGCTTATGGCAGACAGTGCCGGAGAGTTAAGCAGAAGATATATGACTGAAAGCGGAACAGGAAAATCGCTTCTCACAAAGAGTAACGAAGCGGTGATTTATTCGCTTATGAGGATGCCCGCAACATTTGGGGCTGTATCATCAGCTCTTGAGCAGGTGTGCGGTGCCTCTGATTTTGTTCCAAGAAGCCTTCTTGATACAGGTGCGGGAACAGGAGCAGGTTCATGGGCAGCAGCGGAAATGTTTAATCTGGATAAAATCACATGTCTTGAGAGAGAAAATGCTATGGAGACAGTGGGGCACGCTCTCATGAAAGAATCATCAGAAAAAGTTCTCAGGGAGGCATGCTGGATTAAAGCTGATTTGACGGCTGAGGCTGTCGAGTATGAGAGGACAGGAGTTGTATCTGAAGAGGCGGATCTGGTAATCGCATCGTATGTCATAAATGAGATGGCACCGGAGGACAGGGCAAGGGTAGTACGGTGGCTTTTTGCATGTGCAAAGAAAATGCTTGTCATAGTGGAGCCAGGGACTCCTGCAGGCTCAGAAAACATAAGAAGAATAAGAAATCTGCTCTTGGATGAAGGTGCATACATTGCGGCGCCATGTACTCATATGGATATGTGCCATATGAAAAATAGTGACTGGTGTCACTTTTCATGCAGGGTAGGAAGAGGTAAAATACATAAGTTGCTAAAAGATGGCGATGCGCCATACGAAGATGAAAAGTTTTCGTATATAGCAGTGAGCAGGGAACCGGTAACGGGGAATGGCGAAGAAAAAGGATGCCTTCACCACGGAAGGGTTTTGCGCCATCCGTTGACTGAAAAAGGAAGAATTGTCCTTGAAATCTGTGAAAAAAATGGTATTGTAAAAAAGACCGTCACAAAAAAAGACGGCGAATTATACAAAAAGGCAAAAAAGGTACATTGTGGTGATACATTTCCTCTGAAACAGGAAGGAAATTAATCATAAATTACAAGGGGAAACAGGAGGTTAATATGTCATTAGAGGTAAAAAATCTCGTAAAAAAGTATGGAGAGAAAACAGTAGTAAATAATCTTAGCTTTAAGATGGATGAGCCGGGAGTGTACGCACTTCTCGGAACAAATGGTGCAGGTAAAACAACAACCATAAGAATAATTCTTGGAATGTTGTCCTATGATGAGGGTGAGGTTCTCTGGGATGGTAAGCCGTTAGACCCCATGGCTTTAAATCTTGGATATCTCGCAGAGGAGAGAGGACTCTATCCAAAGTTTACACTTATGGACCAGCTTCTCTATTTTGCAAAGCTTAAGAAGGTTCCAAAGGATTTGGCAAAGGAGAGAATCAAATACTGGGCTGAGAGACTTGAAGTAACAGAGTATCTCTATCAGCCTGTGCCAACGAAAAAGTCAGCATTTGGCGGCAAAAAGAAGAACAAGGAAAAGACAGCGGACCAGCTTTCAAAGGGTAACCAGCAGAAGATTCAGCTTATGGCAGCACTTCTTTCTGACCCTGAATTCATTGTGCTTGATGAGCCGTTAAGCGGACTTGACCCTGTAAATACAGATTTATTTAAGGGAATAATAAAAGAGCTGATTGAGAATAAGAAGTATGTTATTATGTCAAGCCATCAGATGGCTACAATTGAGGAATTCTGTAAGGATATCACTATCTTAAACAGAGGAAATGTTGTACTGCAGGGTGACTTGAATGAAATCAAGAAAAGCTACGGACGAGTAAACATGTTTGTAAAATGTGAGGGAAGGGATATAAGACCTTACATTGATTCTTTCGAACTTAAGGTAATAAATGAAACTCCTGACGGATACCAGCTTAAGGTTACGGGTGAGGAGCAGGCTGAGGAATTTTTAAGAAAGCTCGTTGATGAAAAGATAACAATAATAAAATTTGAACTTCGTGAGCCATCACTCCACGAAATATTTGTAGAAAAGGTGGGGGATTCAAATGAAGAATAAATTTACGGGAGTAATGAATGTATTCAGGTTTGCTTATAAGCAGTCTGTGAAGACAAAGGCATTTGTCGTAAGTCTTGTCATACTCTGTGTTATAGCACTTCTTGCTTTTCCTGTAACTTCGCTGTTCACAGGCCAGAAGGGCGACAATTCCGACGAGAGCAAGGCAAAACTTATAGGAACAATTTACATAGAAGACGGAGCACTGGACGGTGAACTTGGAGAAGCACTTAAGGCAAGACTTTCGCAGATGGATGAATATTCAGGTAAAGAGATTATTCTGACAGATGTAAAAGACCATGATTCAACATTTGACCAGGTGAAAGAGTTTGAGTCGGGAGATATTCTCATACAGATTGAATTCATAAGCGATGCAAGCGATATGGACTATGGCTTTGAGTATGTTGTTTTCTACGGAGATGAGAAAGAAGAGCTTGACAGTGCGGGAGAGTATCTTGCAGGCTGCATTGATGAACTTCACGAGCAGGCTCTGGCAGATATTTTCATAGAGGATAAAGACAGTGCACAGTTTGCTTTATACAATTATTCAATGGCATTGCAGCAGATAGATGCAGACGGGAATGTAATTGAGGACGATTCAAGCCTTGATATGGCAGAATACGGCATTACATATGCATTTCTTATGGTTGTAATATTTGCAATCAGCATTGGCGGCGGTAAGGTTGCGGAGCAGATTGTAACTGAAAAATCATCAAAGGTTATTGAGTACATAATGACATCAATCAAACCGATGGCACTTATTACAGGAAAGGTTCTGGCATCTATTGCAACTGTTCTTACAATGGTTGCTGCAGTTGTTGCATCCCTTTTTGCTTCGGCATTAATCAACGGAATGATGTTTAAGGCAGAAGACGGAACAATGATGATTCCTGATACCATAAAGTTTCTTTTTGACGGAAGTGTCATGACAGGGGCAAATATAGTAAACATTATAATAGCAGCACTGATTTTTGTCTTGGGACTTATATTTTACGGTTTTATCGCCGGAATTGCAGGTGCTACCGTATCTAAGGTTGAAGAGATGGCAGAAGGTATCAAATTATTTACATTTGCCATGATTATCGGTGCGTATGTCTGCATTGCATTTATAATGACAGCTTCAATGGGAGGCGGTGACTGGGGTGTAATCACAAATGTGATTTACCTGTTCCCGCTGACTTCGGTATTTATTGTACCGGCATACATACTCCTTGGAAAAGTGTCGGCAGTTATAGGCATCCTTTCGGTTTTGATAATGATAGTGTGCATATTCCTGTTAATGATATTTGTTTCAGGTATATATGAGTACCTTATTTACTACAATGGTTCGCCTTTGAAGTTTAAAGATCTGATTGGAATATTCAGAAACAAAAGGAGGGCTGAGTAATGAAGAAGAAGGGACTTTTTACAGGATGGAGAGATGTCTTTTCCTTTACTGCCGTTCAGAATGTGAAGGGTACGGGATATAAGGCGTCAACTTTGTTACTTGGAATTGTCATAGCTGTTGCATTTTCGTTAATCAGTATTCTGATGGCGGTATTTCAGGATGGGGATGACAGCAGTGACAATCCTGAAGACATAGGCATGGAAGCAGGATTTGGCACGGAGATATCAGAGATTTATCTTGTTGATAATGATATTTTGTCTGATGGGAATATAAAGAATCTGGTTCTTGTCTCAATGTCACTTGAGGGAATGTCAGATAAGACATTTGATGTGTCACTTATTGATGAGAGCAAAAAGGATGAATGCATCAGAGAAAATGATGATGCAATAACAGTAGAACTGTCAAAAACAGATGATAAAAATCTTGTGTTCAATACATATTTAAGTGATAACACAAAGCTGCGTGATGTGGCGGAAGAATACATTAATTATGTTATTTCGTATATAGACGTATGCGGTTACGGCATGGCAGGTGTTTCTGCGGAAAATATGATATATTTTACGGCACCGCATTATGCACAGGCATCATCAGTTAATGATTCGGTGGAAAACATGGGCGTTATGATGACAGAAATGCTTGTGCCAATGATTTTTTCACTGCTCATGTATTCCATGATACTGATGCATGGTCAGAGCATAACAAAGTCGGTTGTTGCTGAAAAATCATCGAAACTTATGGAGATGATACTTACATCGGTAAAACCGTACGCACTTATTTCAGGAAAGATACTTGCCGTAGCACTCATGGCCATAGGACAGATATTATTCTGGATTGTTTGTGGCTATGCCGGATATCAGATAGGTGGAATTATTGCGGAAAATATTAATCCTGATTATATTAATTATGCCGATTTGATAATAGATATGATGAGTATAGAGAACGGTTCGGGAGCATTCACCATAGGAGCGGCTGTTATTGCGGTGGCTGTGCTTATGATTGGTTTCATTATGTACTGTGTTCTTGCCGGACTTGTTTCAGCTTCTGTAAGCAAAATGGAAGATATATCAACTGCCATGTCAGTATTCCAGATACCTGTTATAGTTGGCTGGCTTGTGGCATATTTTTCATCATTTGCAAACAATGAAGCATTACTAACCGCCATACATCTTATCCCGGTTACATCACCGTTTATTCTTCCGGCAGATATAATTTTGGGAAAATGCGGCATAATAGAAGGAATAGGATCCCTTGCATTGCTTGTAGTATCCACTGTAGTACTTATTCTGATTACAGGTAAGGTATATAAGGGTAAGATATTCAATAGGAGTTAGTTTTCTTATGAAGAGTAAGATAAAGAATTTTTTCAGAAAAGTATTTGTTGAAAAAATTGAAATAAAAAACAGAGTATATGATCTCGTTCTGTTTCTCATACCTACAGTTGGTATAATTGTAAAGAATATACTGCTTCAGGCGTACAATCTGGGCGAGAATCTGTATACACCGGACTTTGGTGCGGCTATAGCAGCCACATGGAAATACTGGATATATTATGTAGCTATAGTTCTTGCTATTTTAGGAGTGTCGCTTCTGTTTAAAAAGAACAGCAACAGGATAAAGTACGTAATAGGCTGGAATATTTTCTTTACAGTGCTTATTTGTCTTGATCTTGTATATAACCGTTCATTTTTTACAATGCCGTCCGTAGCAGATGTATATATTTTCAAAAACTTCAGCGGATTTGATGGCGGAGAAGTAACGTCTCTTATATGCGGATATGACATCATACTCTTTTTAGACCTTATTGCCCATGCTGTGTTTGTGTGGAAGTTTAAGGCAAGAGAAATAGATGTTGTGGTTAGAAAGAAAGCACTCCTAAGAAGTGCCATAGTGACGGCTCTTACATGTATGGCTGTACTTGCAGCCATACCTCTTCAGGCAAAGATATTTAAAATCAACACAGAGATGGTGGAAACAAATGACGCAAATAAGCAGAGCGTGTATTTCTCCAGCCTTGGGTATCATATTAAGGATATATATGATATAATAAAAGAGTCTTTTGATGACGATCTTGATAAGTCAGAGGAAGAGCAGGTAAACAGATTCTTTACATGGAAGAATGAGAATCTGCCTGACAATCAGTATGCTTCCATATTTGAGGGAAAAAATGTATTGTTTTTGCAGATTGAATCTCTTGAGACATTTGTAATTAACCGAGAAATAGACGGTCAGGAGATTACTCCCAACATTAACCGTCTCACCAAGACCGGATTTGTGTTTAACAATATTTTTGAACAGGTACAGGGCGGAAACAGCTCAGATGCTGATTTGATGTATACAACATCAAGACTTCCTGTAATGAAGGGAAGTACATTTTTCAGGTATTCGGATGTGAGGCTTAATTCCCTTCCTTCAATGCTGATTGAGAGAGGATATGATACTGTTTATACACAGGCTGTAAACGGTTCATTCTGGAACTACAAGGAAGCATGGAAGAGTATGATAGGAGTTACAAACTTTGTAGGCGCTGAGGATTACGATATGTCAGGCGATAAGATTGGATTTACCCTCAATGATAAGGATTATCTTGAACAGGCATATCCTCATCTTGAGACACTCTCGCAGCCTTATTATGCCCATGTTGTGTGCAACTCAAGCCATATGCCTTTCCAGATAAAGGATGAATCAATAAAAGAGCTTGAGCTGAGTGAGGAGCTTGACGAAACATATCTTGGAGGATATCTTCAGCTTTGCAGATATGTTGACACACAGATAGGTATTCTTCTGGATAAGCTTGAAGCGGCCGGACTCCTCGAAAATACAGTTATTGTTGTTATAGGAGACCATACGGGAATTCATAAATATTATGAGTACTCTCTTGAGGAATGGTATGATGAGTATCCGTGGGTAAACGCAGACGGATATTATACGGTACCGCTTATTATAAGCTGTGATTCAATGGATGAGAAAGTCGAATCTGATGTCATAGCCGGTCAGATAGATGTAATGCCGACACTGGCGTATCTTATGGGTATTCCTGATGAAGAATATATGAATGATGCCATGGGAAGAAATCTTCTTAAGACAAACAGAAGCTATGCAGTATTCAGGGATGGTACAATCTATAGTGAGGGACTGACTGAGGAAGAACTTCTTATTGTAAAGTCATCCTACGATGTATCTGAAATGTTGTTTCAGGCAGGAGAGTAAACAGTGAAAAATAAACTGATAAAAAAGATAGTTAAACGAATATTGTTTGTATTGTTAATAATAGCCGGTGCAGTGATACTTTTTATTGTGGGAGCAAATCTTATTGTGATATTGACAACCGCCGGACGTATGCTTACCGTTCAGGAGGCGACAGATAAAGATGCTGACTGCATTATTGTTCTCGGTGCAGGTGTGAGACCTGACGGTACGCCAAGCCTTATGCTTCAGGACAGACTTGACAAGGCAGCAGAGCTTTATGAAGCAGGTGTTTCAGATAAAATTATTGTCAGCGGCGATCACCGGAGCAGATACTATGATGAAGTAAATACCATGAAGAACTATCTTGTGGAAAAAGGCATCCCGTCTTCGGTTGTATTTATGGACCATGCAGGTCTTTCTACATATGATACAATGTACAGGGCGGTTAATATATTCGGCGTAAAAACAGCAGTAGTGGTTACCCAGCAATACCATATGTACAGGGCGCTCTATGATGCAAGGGCTCTGGGTATTGATGCGTATGGTGTCTGTGCTGAAAAAAAAGAATATAATGGTCAGACTTACCGTGATATAAGAGAGGTTGCAGCAAGAATCAAGGATATGTGCTGTTGTATTTTAAAACCGGAATCAGAAGTGACCGGTGAGACAATCTCATTGGAAGAAAGCGGTGATGTGACAAATGACTAAGTCAAAGATTATTAAGAGAGTGGCGGCCGTGGCTGCCACTCTTGTTGCAACATTGGGAATAGGCTTTGGATTAAGAGGCGGAAATGTTTCGGATGATATTAATAAAAATAAAGATATAAACCGGGTAGAAGGAGAACTTCAGATTCACTATATGGATGTGGGACAGGGAGATGCCACACTTATAGTATGTGACGGACATGCAATGCTTATTGATGCCGGTGAGAACGACAAGGGCAGCAGTGTATGGAGCTATCTGAAGAGTCAGGGGATAGAAGAACTTGATTATGTTATAGGAACACATCCGGACTCAGACCATATAGGTGGTCTTGATGTCATAATTTATAAATTTCAGTGCGGCAAAGTGTTTATGCCTGACTTTACAAAGGATACAAGAACATACGAGGATGTAATTAAGGCCGCTGAAAATAAGAATTATAAGATAACAGTACCAAATGTAGGAGAGAAATATACTCTGGGAGATGCAGAGTTTACCATAATAGCACCAAATGGCAAATACAAAGATGCAAATAATGCTTCAATCGGTGTTCTTCTTAAATACGGAGAGACAAGTTTTCTGTTTACGGGAGATGCAGAGGAAGAGGCTGAAAAAGATATTATTGCAAACGGCATAAACATCCATGCAGATGTGTATAAGGCGGGGCATCATGGCAGCAGAACATCATCATGTGATGAGTTTCTTGCCGAAGTAACTCCCGAATATGTTGTCATAAGCTGTGGGGAGAATAATTCATACGGTCATCCCCATGCAGCAATTATTAATTACTGTATATCAAATCATATACCAATATTCAGAACAGATATGCAGGGTACTATAGTTTTAAAATCAGACGGAAGAGGTATTACATGGAATATGTCACCGTATGAATACTAGAAGGAGGAAAATGTCAGTATGAAAAAGATGAGAAAAACATTTGCACTGTTGTTGTCAGTGTGTGTTTTATGCACGGCATGTGGCAGCAACACGGAAAATGAGCAAAAAAACGCTGCATCAGAGAATGAAACATCAGAGAAGGAAACATCCGAAAAGAAGTCTGTATCCGCTTCTGAAGAGCAGGAAACAACTCTTAAGGACAATGAGACTGAGACAACAGAAAAAGCAACGTCAACCGACACAGCGACAACAGAAAAAAGCACAACTCAAAAAGAAACGGAATCAAAGGCGGAAGAGACGACATTAGCTGAAAATGTAACTGTTCAGGGTAATGATGACAGCGTCATGACACCTTATGAGGCACATGGCAAGCTCAGTGTATCAGGCACAAGGCTTGTGGACAAAAACGGCAATACATATCAGTTGAGGGGCGCAAGTACCCACGGCATCGCATGGTTTCCACAGTATGTGTCCCATGATACATTTAAGTATCTTAGGGACAGCTTCGGTGCAAATGTTGTAAGAATAGCAATGTATACGGGAGAATATGCAGGATACTGCTCAGGCGGAAATAAAGAGGAACTGAAAAATCTTGTGAGAAAAGGTGTGGATGCGGCAACACAGCTTGGACTGTATGTAATTATTGACTGGCATATTCTGTCCGACTGCAATCCACAGCAGAACAAGGCAGAAGCAATCAGTTTCTTTAGTGAGATGTCTTCCTTATATAAGAATCAGGATAATGTAATATACGAAATATGTAACGAACCGAACGGTGGTACATCATGGGCGGATATCAAAGCATATGCAATGGAAGTAATACCTGCAATCCGCGGGAATGACAGTGACGCGATAATAGTTGTGGGAACACCGACATGGTCACAGGATGTTGATGTGGCATCTTTTGATAAGATAACGGGTTACGATAACATAATGTATGCACTCCATTTCTATGCAGCAACCCATAAACAATGGATTCGTGATAAGGCGCAGACAGCCATTAATAACGGTCTTGCGCTCTTTGTTACAGAGTTCAGCATTTGCGATGCGTCAGGAAACGGTGCACTTGATATTAACGAGGCAAATCTCTGGCTTGATTTCCTCAATAAAAACGGAATAAGTTTTGTGGGTTGGAGTCTTTCAAATAAGGCGGAGTCAAGCGCAATGTTCCAAAGCTGGTGCGGAAAGACTGCTGATTTTGAAGAGTCAGAACTGTCTGAGTGGGCAAAATGGCTGAAAGAAAGTATTGCAAGATAGTAACAAATTTTAAAAAATATATTGACAAAGTATTTGTTTATAAATATACTTTGAATATCAAAATATTTTTACATCAAAATTTTGAAACATTAAATAATTAATTAAGAAGGAGATTTGAACTATGTTCGAGAAGATTCAGGAAATCGTAGCTGAGCAGTTAAACTGTGAGGCATCACAGGTTACAATGGAGACAAATTTTAAGGATGACTTAGATGCTGATTCATTAGATTTATTTGAGCTTGTTATGGCTCTTGAGGAGGAGTACAATGTTGAGATTCCTTCAGAGGATTTAATTGAATTAAACACAGTAGAAGACGTAATTAAGTATCTTCAGGAAAAAGGAGTTTAAGAAAAATGATAGCATTTGTATTCCCTGGGCAGGGTGCTCAGGTTGTAGGCATGGGAAAGGATTTCTACGAGAAATCAGAATTGAGCAGGAAGACATTTGATAAAGCCACAGAACTGCTTGGATTTGACATGGCAAAGCTTTGCTTTGAGGAAAATGATGAAATCAATATAACTGAATACACACAGGCAGCATTGTTGACAACTTCTGTAGCGATGTTAAAGGTTTTGGAAGAAAAAGGTGTCAGACCGGATGTGTGTGCCGGACTCAGCCTTGGGGAATACTGTGCGATGGTAGCGTCAGGAGTAATGGATTTTGAAGACGCTGTAAAGGCAGTAAGACAGAGAGGTATACTTATGCAGGAGGCTGTTCCGAACGGAATAGGAGCCATGTCTGCCATAATCGGACTTGACAGTCAGGTAATTGCAGATGTCTGCGACAAAATTGATGGCGTATCTGTGGCAAACTACAACTGCCCGGGTCAGATTGCCATAACAGGAAAAAAGGAAGCAGTTGAGAAGGCAAATGAGGAGCTTGCGGCAGCAGGAGCAAGAAGATGTGTCATGTTAAACGTAAGCGGTCCGTTCCATTCACCAATGCTTACCGAAGCGGGAGAAGAACTTTACAAAGTTCTTGAAAATATAGAACTTCACGATTTTACCGTTCCATATGTAACAAACGTGACGGCTGAATACGTGACAGCAGAGAATAAAGATGAGATTAAGGAAATGTTGAAAAAGCAGGTTTCATCTTCAGTACTCTGGATACAGAGTGTTGAAAACATGATGAATCACGGCGTTGATACATTTGTTGAAATAGGACCTGGAAAGACACTTACAGGTTTCATAAAGAAAATTGCAAAGGCAGCGGGTAAGGAAGTTTCAACATACAATATTGAGAAATTTGAAGATGTGGAAACAGTTGCGGCAGCTCTTGCATAGGAGGTAAATATGTTTAAGGACAGAGTGGCGGTAGTTACAGGCTCGGCAAGAGGAATCGGCAGAGAGATAGCATTAAGCCTTGCAAAAAAAGGTGCAACAGTTGTTGTAAATTATGCAGGCTCTGAAGCTGCGGCAAATGAAGTTGTGGAACTCATAAAGGCAGACGGAGGAGAGGCAACAGCCATCAAATGTAATGTGGCGGATTACTCAGCAGTTGAGCAGATGATGGCACAGGTTACAGAGAAGTACGGTCATATAGACATACTTGTAAACAATGCCGGAATCACAAAGGACAATCTTATACTTAAGATGACGGAACAGGATTTTGAGGATGTCATAGATGTCAACTTAAAGGGTACATTTAACGGAATCAAAGCTGTTACAAAGCAGATGATGAAGCAGAGATACGGAAGAATAATTAATCTTTCAAGTATTGTAGGTGCTATGGGAAATGCAGGTCAGGCAAACTACTGTGCTTCAAAGGCAGGTATTGTAGGACTTACAAAATCAGCAGCAAGAGAACTGGCTTCAAGAAATATTACAGTAAACGCCGTTGCTCCGGGATTTATCGATACAGATATGACAAAGGTTCTTCCGGATAAGGTTAAAGAAGAAATGCTTGCCCAGATACCGGCAAAGAAGCTTGGAGCAGTTGAAGATATTGCAAACGCAGTTGAGTTTCTGGCAAAAGAAGAGTCATCTTACATAACAGGTCAGGTACTCCACGTAAACGGCGGAATGTATATGTAGTAGGAAAGCAGTCATAAGGAATGGTGAGGAGAGAATTTATGAGACGAGTTGTAGTTACAGGATTAGGCGCAATTACACCAATAGGCGTAGGTGTAGAGAATTTCTGGAATGGTGTTAAGCAGGGCAAGGTAGGTATTAAGACCATCGACAGATTTGATATAACTGATTTTAAGGCAAAGGTTGCAGGTCAGGTTGATGACTTTAATGCAGCAGATTATATGGATGTAAAAGCAGCCAAGAGAATGGAGCGCTTCTGTCAGTTTGCCGTGGCTGCAGCAAAAGAGGCAGTTAAGGATGCAGAGCTTGATATGGAAAAAGAAGATGCATTCAGAGTAGGTGTTTCTGTAGGTTCAGGTATCGGAAGCCTTGATGCAATGGAGAGAGAGCATAAGAAGCTTCTTGAAAAGGGACCGGGACGTATCAATCCTCTTCTTGTTCCTCTTATGATTACAAATATGGCAGCAGGAAATGTGTCAATTGCCCTCGGTGCAAAGGGTAAGTCACTTAATGTGGTAACAGCATGTGCAACAGGTACACACAGCATCGGTGAAGCGTACAGAAGCATTCAGTGCGGTGACGCAGATGTTATGATAGCAGGTGGTACAGAGTCATCAATTACACCAATCGGTATCGGCGGCTTTGCTGCTCTTACAGCACTGAGCACAAAGGAAGACCCAATGGATGCATGTAAGCCGTTTGATAAGGACAGAGACGGTTTCGTAATGGGTGAAGGTGCAGGTGTTGTTATTCTTGAATCGCTTGAGCATGCTCTGGCAAGAGGGGCAAGAATATATGCAGAGGTAGTCGGATACGGTGCAACATCAGATGCATACCATATTACATCACCTGCAGATGACGGTTCAGGTGCAGCAAAGGCTATGACAAATGCAATAGAGGAAGCAGGCATTACACCTGCAGAAGTTGATTATGTAAATGCACACGGAACAAGTACACATCACAATGATTTGTTCGAGACAAGAGCCATAAAGATTGCTCTTGGCGATGCAGCATCAAAGGTTAAAGTTAATTCAACTAAGTCAATGGTAGGTCACCTTCTTGGAGCTGCCGGAGCTGTTGAGTTTATCACATGCGTAAAATCAATAGAGGACGGATATGTACATCAGACAGTAGGACTTAAGAATCCTGAAGAGGAATGCGACCTTGATTACTGCATGGGAAGCGGTGTGAAAATGGATGTAAATTATGCAATATCAAATTCACTTGGTTTTGGCGGACATAATGCAAGTATTCTTGTTAAGAAGTTTGAAGGCTAAAGGCTGCTTGGAGGTAAAACAAATGGAATTCAATGAGATTTTAGAGTTGATAAAGACAATTTCAGATTCAAAGGTAACTTCCTTCACTATGGAGGAGGGAGATAAGAAGATTACCATAAAGGCAGGAGACAAGGCTCCACAGATAGTACAGATGCCGGCCATGCAGCCGCAGGCTGTAGCAGTACCGCCTATGGCAATGCCACAGATGGTTATGCCTCAGACAGAAGTGCAGGCAACTGCTGTTAAGAGTGAAGAAACATCTGCTGACAGCAATTTAAAGCTTGTAAAGTCTCCGCTTGTAGGTACATTTTACTGCGCACCGTCACCTGATGATGAGCCTTTTGTAAAAGTTGGCGATTCGGTTAAGAAGGGTCAGGTTATCGGTATCATTGAAGCTATGAAGCTTATGAATGAAATTGAGTGTGAGTTCGACGGCATTGTTGAAGAGATAATGGTAAATAACGGAGATATGGTCGAGTATGGCCAGACAATCATAAAGATAAAATAGTTTATTTTTAAAGATGGCAAGGAGAATAACCATGTTAGGAATCAAAGAAATTCAGGAAATTATCCCACACAGACATCCTTTTCTTTTAGTTGATAGAATTGAGGAGCTGGTTCCGGGTGAGAAAGCTGTAGGATATAAGGCAGTTACATATGATGAGTCTTTCTTCAGAGGACATTTTCCGGAGGAGCCTGTAGTACCGGGTGTGCTTATGGTTGAGGCACTTGCACAGGTTGGTGCAGTTGCAATTTTAAGCGTTGAGGAAAACAAGGGAAAGACAGCGTACTTTGGAGCTATCAATTCATGTAAGTTCAAGAAGAAGGTAGTGCCGGGTGATGTTATAAAGCTTGAGTGCGAGATTATTAAGATGAAGGGACCTGTAGGAGTTGGCAAGGCAACAGCTACAGTAGACGGAAAGCTTGCAGTGGCAGCAGAGCTGACATTTGCTATTGGCTAGATTGGAGCATTTATGTTTAGAAAAATTCTTATTGCAAATCGTGGTGAGATAGCAGTTCGTATAATCAGAGCGTGCAGGGAGCTTGGTATCAAGACTGTTGCTGTTTACTCTGAGGCAGATGCAGACGCTCTGCACACACAGCTTGCTGATGAGGCAGTATGTATAGGACCTGCCAATTCGTCAGAGAGTTATCTGAATATGGAGCGCATCTTAAGTGCAACCATTGTTACAGGTGCAGAGGCAATTCATCCGGGATTCGGTTTTCTTTCAGAGAACAGCAAATTTGCGCAGATGTGCGAAAAGTGCAATATCACATTTATCGGTCCAAGCGCAGAACTTATTGATAAAATGGGTAATAAATCAGAGGCAAGAAGTACGATGATTGCAGCAGGTGTTCCTGTTACACCGGGAACCACGGAACCTGTTTTTGATGCAGTGGAAGGACATAAAATCGCAGATGAGATGGGATATCCTGTTATTATCAAGGCATCTTCCGGCGGCGGTGGAAAAGGTATGAGAATTGCTGAGAAATCAGAGGATTTTGAGAGCAATTTCAATACGGCTCAGAGAGAATCCGTAAACGCTTTCGGTGATGATACAATGTACATCGAAAAGTATATTCAGAGCCCGAGACATATAGAGTTTCAGATTCTTGCTGACAAGCATGGTAATGTGGTTCATCTTGGAGAGAGAGACTGTTCAATTCAGAGAAAACATCAGAAGATGATAGAAGAATCACCGTCTGTAGCCATAGATGATGAACTTAGAAAAAAGATGGGTGAGACAGCGGTAAGGGCTGCAAAAGCAGTTGGATATGAAAGTGCGGGAACAATAGAGTTTCTTTTGGATAAAAGCGGTCAGTTCTACTTTATGGAAATGAATACCCGTATACAGGTTGAGCATCCTGTGACAGAGATGGTTACGGGAACTGACCTTATCAAAGAGCAGATTCGTATAGCGGAAGGGTTAGAGCTTTCCATGAAGCAGGAGGATATAAAGGTAAACGGTCATGCAATTGAGTGCCGTATCAATGCAGAGAATCCTGCAAAGAACTTTATGCCATGTCCGGGTGTAATTGAAAACATTCATTTTCCGGGTGGAAATGGTGTAAGAATCGATTCTGCCATTTATAACGGATATAAAATACCGCCAAATTATGATTCAATGATATGCAAAGTTATAGTTCACGACAAGGACAGAATATCAGCAATCAATAAGATGCAGTCAGTTCTTGGAGAACTTGTAATTGAAGGAATAGAGTCAAATATTGATTTTCAGTTTGACTTAATAGGAAATGAGAAGTTCAGAAGTGGAGATGTGAACACACACTTTATTCACGATGAATTCGGATTGTAGGAGAAACAGCCATGTTAAAGGAAATGTTTAAGAAAACCACATATATTTCGATTGAGAGAAGTCAGGCTCTCAAGAGCGAAAAGACACCTGCCCCTGCGGACAAAGTACCGGAAGGCTTATGGATGAAGTGCGGAAACTGCGGAGAGGCCGTATATACAGAAGATGTGGAAAAAAATGACCATGTATGTCCTAAATGCGGATATAATTTCAGACTTGATGCATGGCAGAGAATAGACATGGTTCTTGACGAGAACAGTTTTGAGGAATGGAACAATGACCTTGTGACATCCAACCCGTTAAACTTTCCGGGGTACATGGATAAACTCAATGCCGTTAAGGCAAAGACAAAACTTAACGAGGCTGTTGTGACAGGTGTCGGAACAATTCACGGTCAGAGAACTGCCATAGGTGTCTGTGATTCAAGATTTCTTATGGGAAGTATGGGCGAAATCGTCGGTGAGAAAATAACACGCCTTGTTGAGACAGCAACAAAGGAAGAACTTCCGCTTGTGATTTTTGCATGCTCAGGTGGAGCAAGAATGCAGGAAGGTATTGTTTCTTTAATGCAGATGGCAAAAACATCACAGGCCATAAAGAGACATAACGATAAGGGACTGTTGTATATATCTGTTCTTACAGACCCTACAACAGGTGGTGTTACAGCAAGTTTTGCCATGCTTGGTGATATCATTCTGGCTGAGCCGGGTGCACTTATCGGTTTTGCGGGACCAAGAGTAATTGAGCAGACTATAGGACAGAAGCTTCCTGAAGGTTTCCAGCGTTCAGAGTTCCTTCTGGAAAAAGGTCTCATTGACGGTATTGTAAAGAGAAGAGAGCTGAGAGATACACTCAGTGAGATTATCAGAATGCATACTGTAAAGACTGACAGAATAAATACCTATGAGCATTATCTTAAGAAAAATAAGCCGGTTGCGGCTATTCCGCTTAAGAGTGATAAAGATATGAGCTGCTGGAGCAGGGTACAGACGGCACGTTCGGCAGAAAGACCGACAGCCCTTGACTATATTAATATTATTTTCAAGGATTTTATCGAGCTGCACGGAGACAGAGCGTTCAGGGATGACGGTTCAATTGTCGGCGGTATCGCGACAATAGGAGGAAGACCTGTAACAGTTATCGGACAGCAGAAGGGTAAGAATACCAAGGAAAATATTTTAAGAAATTTTGGTATGCCGTACGCTGAAGGATATCGTAAGGCATTAAGACTTATGAAACAGGCTGAGAGATTTAACAGACCGATTATCTGTTTTGTCGATACACCGGGAGCTTTCTGCGGTATCGAGGCAGAGGAGAGAGGTCAGGGTGAGGCTATCGCAAGAAATCTTTACGAGATGTCAGGCCTTAAGGTACCTGTTCTTACAATCGTTATCGGTGAAGGCGGAAGCGGCGGTGCACTTGCACTTGCAGTGGGAAATGAAGTGTGGATGCTTGAAAATTCCACATATTCAATTCTTTCACCTGAAGGGTTTGCTTCAATTCTCTGGAAGGATTCAAAAAGAGCTGCCGAGGCATCTGAAGTTATGAAAATTACTGCGAAGGATTTAAAAGAGCTTAACATTATAGAGAAGATTATACCTGAGCCAAAGCCGGCATCAGAGGAGAATCTTTCGGATATTGCAGGATTTATAAAGGGATATATTAAAGAGTTTTTAGCTCATTATAAGGATAAGAGCCAGGAGGAAATTGTCAACATGCGATATGACAGGTTCAGAAGCTTCTAGAGGGGAGAAATATATGAATTTAAAACCATTAAACATAGATGGACTTATTGCAAAATATCCCATTGTTCAAGGTGGTATGGGTGTAGGAATAAGTCTTGACAGACTTGCCGGAAGTGTAGCACTTGCCGGCGGAGTGGGCATTATTTCAACGGCACAGATTGGTTTCAGGGAACCGGGATATGATGAGTCACCTCTTGCCACAAATCTTGCAGCTATTAAGAAATATGTGGATAAGGCAAGAGAAATTGCCGGCGGTGGTGTTATCGGCGTAAATATTATGGTTGCAACAAGACATTATGAGGAATATGTTAAGGCGGCCGTGAAAGCAGGAGTAGATTTGATTGTATCGGGAGCAGGACTTCCGACAATGCTTCCTGAACTTGTTAAAAATACAAAAACAAAGATTGCACCTATAGTTTCATCGGTAAAGTCTGCAAAGGTTATATGTAAGCTTTGGGACAGGCATTACAGCAGGACGCCTGACATGGTTGTCATAGAAGGACCAAAAGCCGGAGGACATCTTGGTTTTTCAAAGGAAGATATAGAAACCATTACTGACGAGCAGTATGATAATGAGATAGTTGCAATAAAAGAAGTCGTGGAAGAGTACGGCAGAAAATATGACAGACATATTCCTGTTGTTTTCGGCGGTGGTGTCTATGACAAAGAGGATATGGAGCATTACATGAATCTTGGAATTGATGGGGTTCAGATAGCTACGAGATTTGTGACAACATATGAATGTGATGCATCGGATGAGTATAAAAAGTCATATATAAATGCAAAAGAGGAAGATATCCGTATAGTAAAGAGCCCTGTGGGAATGCCGGGAAGAGCAATCTATAACAAATTTATGGAGAACTCAGAAAAAGGCGGATTTAAACTTAAAAGATGCCACCAGTGCATATCTACATGCAACGGAAAGGATATACCATACTGCATTACGGATGCACTTGTAAACGCAGCAAACGGAAATGTAGATGAAGCATTACTTTTCTGTGGTGCAAAGGCATATAAGGCAACTAAGCTTGAGCATGTCTCAGATATCATCAAATCGCTGGTCGAGTAATGGGGCTGTCGCACTATAAATAATTAGTATTATGAGAATATATAATGCCTACAAATATCAGAATGTATTTTTACTTCTGCTTATTGATTTTGGAATTTCCTAACGGCATACCGCCCGCTGTTCCTATTATTTGTGTCTTTCATATGTTCGAGCAATCAGAAGGGAAGGTTCGTCAGGAGACAGACATGCATTGAAAAGATTTTGTAGATTTTCTTAGCAGGTGCAAAAGCAATAATGTAAGCCGCGAAAACTATGTCTGAGTACCGTTCTGTACGTTTTTGAATAACAGAACGGTACGAGTTTAGTTTTCGCGGCTTTAATATCAATTATTGCGTTGCACCTGCTTAGAAAATCCAAAATCTTTGAACGCATGTCTGTCCCTGACGGACCTTCCCTTCTGATTGTCGACCTGATGAAAGACACAAACTTTCAACGGGCGGTTATGCCGTAAGGAAATTCACAAAATCCCTAAGATGAAGCAAAAATACATTCTGATATTTGTAGGCATTATATATGCTCATAATACTAATTATTTTAAAATGTGACAGCCGTATTTTTTTGCGATTCACTCTGTTACGTTTTTTGTATCACTACCTACCGGATTGATGTGTAAATATTTTGTAAAAAACATCAAAAACTATTTACAAAATATGTAAAAATTAATAGTATAGTTAAGTGTGCGTTAATATATTTTGCGAAATGATTTAGGAGGATATATGCGGGTTTATATTGTTGAAGACTCACTTGACATTACGGAGATAGAAAAATATGCACTAGAAGGAATGGGATTTGAGGTAGAGAGTTTTGAATACAGTAAAGACTTTTTTGAACGTATGAGCGAAAAGAAACCTGATTTGGTCTTACTAGACATAATAGTACATGAAGAAAACGGATTTGATATACTTGACAGAATAAAATCATGCGCGGAGACAAGATTTGTTCCGGTAATTCTTGTGTCTGCCTGTGATTCTGAGATGGATAAGACAAGAGGTCTGGACGCAGGTGCAGATGACTACATAGCAAAACCATTCGGAATAATGGAATTCACATCAAGAATAAAGGCCCTATTAAGGCGCACAAATGTTATGGAAAATGAAGGTGAGATGATTATTGATGACCTTCGTATTGACGGACTTAAGAGAGAGGTTATATCAGGCGGTAAAGTATGTAACCTTACATATAAAGAGTATGAACTTTTAAAGTATCTTGCAGTAAACAAAGGCATTGTACTGTCAAGAGACAAGATAATGGAGAGTGTATGGGGATTTGATTTTCAGGGAGAATCAAGAACTGTCGACATGCATATCAAAACTCTCCGCCAAAAGCTGGGAAGTCAGGGAAAACTTATAAAGACTGTAAGAAATGTAGGATATAAATTGACATAAAGAAAAGAGACAATTTGTCTGTCATAATAAGGCAGGTTGTGGAAAATATATGTACAGGAGGTGCACATATATGGAAAAAATGTACGATATGGAAGAAGCGCCGGAGAGGGTTATTCTTGTAGCAGTCAGTGATGGTGATGAATATAAAGTCAATGAATCACTTGATGAACTTGCAGAGCTGGTTGATACGGCAGGTGCGGTTACTGTGGGACGGATGACGCAGAACAGGGAGAAGGAACATCCCGGAACATACATCGGAAAGGGAAAGATAGAGGAACTGAAGATGTATATCTCATCCACGGAAGCAACGGGAATTGTCTGTGATGATGAATTATCACCGGCACAGCTTAAGAATCTTGAAGATGAGCTTGATACAAAGGTTATGGACAGAACACTTGTCATTCTTGATATATTTGCAGGAAGGGCTCTCACAAAAGAAGGAAAGATACAGGTGGAACTGGCACAGCTTAAATATCGTTCAGCAAGACTTGTGGGTCTTAGAAGTTCACTGTCAAGGCTTGGCGGTGGTATCGGAACAAGAGGACCCGGTGAGAAAAAGCTGGAGATTGACAGACGACTTATTTCGGACAGAATAGCAGCGCTTCGAAAAGAAGTGGACGAGATGGAAAAGCACAGAATGCTTGCAAGAGATAAGAGAAGCAGAAATTCAGTGCCTGTTGTTGCCATAGTGGGATACACAAATGCCGGTAAGTCAACACTTTTGAATGAATTGACCGATGCGGGCATACTGGCGGAAGATAAACTGTTTGCAACACTTGACCCTACTACGAGGAATTATAAACTGCCGTCAGGTCAGGAGGTATTGCTGACAGACACAGTCGGATTCATAAGGAAGCTTCCGCATCATCTTATCGATGCATTCCGTTCAACACTTGAGGAAGCAAAGTACGCTGATATTATTCTCCATGTTGTGGATTCGTTTAATCCGCAGATTGACGCACAGATGGAGATAGTGTATGAGACACTTGAACACCTTGGTGTAAGGGAAAAACCGGTTATAACATTCTTTAACAAGCAGGATAAGTTTGAGGGAGACAAGCCTGTATTTAAAGATTTAAAGGCTGATTATACAGTGGAAGGTTCTGTAAAAAATAAACAGGGACTTGACAAATTGGTTGATACCATCGAAAATATATTGAAGGAACGAAGTGTGTATATTGAGAAATTATTCTCATATAATGAAGCCGGAAAACTTCAGCTTATACGCAAGTATGGGCAGCTTATTTCGGAGGAGTATGTTTCGGACGGAATTCTTGTAAAGGCAAATGTTCCAAATGATATATACGGTCAGTTAGGCTTATGAGAGGTATCATAAAAAATGAAACTTAAGCGGAAAAAATCTGTTCTGTTTATATTTATAATGTTCATGTGTATGGACGTTATGGTAAGTACCAGAGCTGATAACGGAAGTGAAATTTCAGATTTGGAAGAAGAGATATCTGAAAACGAGAAGCAGTATCAGGAAATACAGAACCAGCTTGATAAGCTTGGTAATGTAAAAGACGATCTCGAAGCATATATATTACAACTGAACGAGACTCATGATTCCATGCAGCAGATGATTGACAGTCTGGACAGTCAGATTACAGCAAAAAATGCGGAGATTGAAGAAGTTAATCTGCAGATTGCAGAGCTTGATAATGAGATTTCAAGGCAGTATGAGAACATGAAGCTTCGCATACAGTATATGTATGAGTCGACAAATGTAAGTTATGTTGATGCATTTTTGTCTTCAAAGAGTATGGGCGAAATGCTTGAGCGGATGGAGTATATATCTTCTGTTATGGAATATGACAGAAATCAGATTGATAAGTATCAGCTCAATCTTGCAAGGAATGAAAGCATGATGGATGAGCTCGAGACTGAAAAAGAGGAACTTGAGTCTCTTATTTCGCAGCAACAGTCACAGGCTGCTGAACTTGAGTCAATGATGAGAGAGGCAGCTGATAATATTGCAGCACATAAAGAGCAGATAGCAGCTGCGGAAGCAGCGGCTCAGGCTATAGAGGATGAAATAGAGGCACAAAAGAATACGGTGGAAAAGCTTAAAGCGGAAGAGGAACGCCGCAAAAGGGAAGAGGAAGAACGAAAGAAGCAGGAAGCTGCAGGAAATGTACCTGAAAAGATACCGTATCAGGAGCTTGACGGAGATATAAAGCGAATGGCCGCAATCATATGGTGCGAGGCCAGAGGCGAAAGCTATGAAGGTCAGGTGGCTGTTGGTACAGTAGTTATGAACAGGGTGGAAAGTCCGAGATTCCCCAATACAATAGAGGAAGTTATTGCACAAAAGGGGCAGTTTTCACCATACAGCTCCGGCAAATATGCAATAGCACTCTCATTGACAGAAATGCAGCAGTCATGTATAGATGCCGCAATAGAGGTTATAAGAGACGGAAAGAGACTTGGTCCATGGCTGTATTTCAGAATGAAAAACGGAATTATTAACGGAACCTTTATAGGAAATCATGTATTTTATTAAAAGTGTGGGGAAATCACTTGACAAAAACCATTAAACTGATAAAATAAATTGAATATTAATAAAACCTGTGATGAGGAGTACTAAGAGTATGAAAGGTTTCAGAGAGCTGCCGTGCGGTGTGAGGCAGTACCGGACACTCCCAACTCGCCTCTGAGGTCTTTAGGTGAATGCTTAGTAGTCTAAAGCGGGAATTCCCGTTACAGAATCCGAGAGCGTGTGTTTACACACGAAATAGAGTGGTACCGCGATAGATGTCGTCTCTATGTGACATATATGTCATATAGGGGCGGCTTTAATTTTTTTAAGAAAGGTGTTATAAGAAAATGTCAGAGATGTACAATCACAAAACAGTTGAAAAAGCATGGCAGAAGGTCTGGGATGACGAGAGAGCATTCGTTGCAGAAAATGACTTTACAAAGCCAAAATATTATGCACTTGTTGAGTTCCCATATCCGTCAGGACAGGGACTTCACGTAGGACATCCACGTCCATACACGGCACTTGATATAGTGGCAAGAAAGAGAAGAATGCAGGGTTACAATGTTCTTTATCCGATGGGATGGGATGCCTTTGGTCTTCCGACAGAGAACTATGCCATTAAGAATAAAATTCATCCAAAGATTGTAACAAAAAACAATGTTGCACGTTTTAAGGAGCAGCTTCATTCACTGGGCTATTCATTTGACTGGGAGAGAGAGATAAATACAACAGATCCTGAATACTACAAGTGGACACAGTGGATATTCCTTAAGTTATTTAAGGCAGGTCTCGCTTATAAGAAGGAGATGCCTATAAACTGGTGTACATCATGTAAGGTTGGTCTTGCCAATGAGGAGGTTGTAAACGGCGTATGTGAGCGTTGTGGAGCACCTGTTGTCCGCAAGGTTAAGAGCGAGTGGATGCTTAAGATTACAGAGTATGCAGATAAGCTGATTAATGACCTTGATGGTGTTGATTATATAGAAAAGGTTAAGGTTTCACAGAAGAACTGGATAGGACGTTCGGAGGGTGCTGAGGTTGATTTCTCAATCAAAGGCAAGGAAGATAAGCTTCGTATATACACAACAAGACCTGATACACTCTTTGGTGTAACATACATGGTAGTTTCACCGGAACACCCTGTAATAGACAAGTATAAGGATGAGATAAAGAATTATGATGCTCTTATGGAGTACAGAGATATGGCTGCAAGAAAGTCTGATTTTGAGCGTACAGAGCTTGCAAAGGACAAGACAGGTGTATATATTGACGGACTTACGGCAGTAAATCCTGTAAATGGCAAGGAGATACCTATCTGGATTTCTGATTATGTACTTATGAGTTACGGTACAGGTGCCATTATGGCCGTTCCTGCTCATGATGACAGAGACTGGGAGTTCGCAAATAAGTTTGGTCTTCCTATGATTCAGGTAGTTGCCGGCAAGGACGGAGAGGCAGATATCAGTGCTGCAGCATTTACGGATGTGGCAACGGGTGTCCTTATGAATTCTGATTTCTTAAACGGACTTGAAGTAAAGGACGCGAAGGTTAAGATTATTGAATTCCTTGAGGAGAAGGGTATAGGAACAAAGAAGGTTAATTACAAGCTTCGTGACTGGGTATTCTCAAGACAGAGATACTGGGGCGAGCCTATTCCGATTATTGAGTGTGAGAAGTGCGGATTTGTTCCTGTGGACGAGAGTGAGCTTCCATTGGAGCTTCCTGAGGTAGAGAGCTACATGCCTACAGACAGTGGTGAATCTCCGCTTGCTGCAATGACAGACTGGGTAAATGTTAAGTGTCCGTGCTGTGGCGGTCCTGCAAAGAGAGAGACCGATACAATGCCGCAGTGGGCAGGTTCTTCATGGTATTTCTTAAGGTACACAGACCCGAAGAATACGGAGGCACTTGCAAGCAAGGAAGCACTTGAATACTGGCTTCCTGTAGACTGGTACAACGGTGGTATGGAGCATACAACACTTCACCTTCTGTACTCTAGATTCTGGCATAAGTTTTTATATGACAATGGTATTGTTCCTACAAAGGAGCCATACCAGAAGAGAACATCGCACGGTATGATTCTCGGTGAGAATGGTGAGAAGATGTCAAAGAGCCGTGGAAATGTTGTAAATCCTGATGATATCGTAAGAGAGTACGGCGCAGATACACTTCGTACCTATGAGATGTTTATCGGAGCATTCGACTTAAGTGCTTCATGGTCTGAGGATGGCGTTAAGGGATGCCGCCGTTTCCTTGAAAGAGTGTGGAAGCTTCAGGATATCATTACAGATGATATGGGATATTCTGCAGATATGGAAACAAAAATGCACCAGACAATCAAGAAGGTTTCAAATGATTTTGAGAACCTTAAGTACAATACAGCCATAGCTGCCATGATGTCACTCATCAATGAGTTTTACAAGAAGAATTCAGTGACAAAGGGCGAGTTTAAGACACTTATAACACTGCTTAACCCTGTTGCACCTCATATTACAGAGGAGCTCTGGAAGATAATGGACTTCGGCGGAAGACTCTATCAGACAAACTGGCCTGAGTATGATGAGGCAAAGACTGTGGAGAGTACAGTTGAGATAGCCGTACAGATTAACGGAAAAACAAAGGCAACCATGATGATAGAGAAGGATGCTGACAAGGATGCCGTAATTGCAAAGGCTAAGGAAGAAATCGCTGACAAGCTTACAGGAAATGTAATCAAAGAGATTTACGTTCCGGGAAGAATAGTTAACATCGTTATGAAATAACCCCTTGAAATTACCCTCTGCAGAATGTATAATACAGGAAAGAAGTATGTTAATGGGAGTTATTTAAGGCACGGAGGCCGTCATATTCGAAGGAGTGATTTTTATGAGTATTATTCAGAGACAGGATGTTTCGTATTTATTCTCAAATATGGGAAGCAAATCAGGCAGTAACAATCTTATGGATTGTAGCTGGCTGTCTGATTATGCCAGCATAAAGAACGGAAGTTATTCAAAACTTGTAAAGGCATATTACAGCAAGATTGACAGTGAAGATTCTTCATCGAAGACTGAAGATAAAAGTGATAAACTGTCAACATCATTGGCTCAGGATTCATCAAAGAAGCTTGCTGCAATAAAAAGTTCTGCAGATGAATTAAAAGAGTCATCACTTAAGCTTATTGATAACGGAAAAGATTCTTTGTTTACAGAGAAGAATATTGTGACAAAGAATGAAGACGGAACGGAAACAACCACAAAGGGATATGATATGGATGCTGTATACAAGGCGGTGTCATCATTTGTGGACAACTATAATAAAGTGATTGACAATGTCAGCAAATCAGATTCGTCAGCCGTAAAGAATGCCGCAAAGAATATGACAAATATTACCAATATGTATGCAAATTCTCTCAAGGATATCGGTATAACCATAGGTGATGACAATAAGCTTACAATGGATGAAAAGGTATTTAAGGCAGCGGATGCAGGCAAGATTAAGAGTGCATTTAACGGTTCTCATTCCTTTGCCGCAAGTATTTCGTCACAGGCATCATTTGTCAATTCATCTGCCACACGTGAGGCTGCAAAAGCCAATACATATACCGACAGTGGAAAATACAGCAACAATTTCTCATCGGGAGATTTATTTAGCAGCTTATTCTAAGCATTTTTAGAGCTATAAAGCCGGAGATTTTTTCTCCGGCATTTTTTTGTTGACAAATAATATTATACGATATATAATATTGCAAAGCAACATATATTATATATACGAAAGGAGACACATATGGTTTTTCAATTAGGTTCAGCCCTTCTTGATTCATGTGTTTTGTCGGTCCTAAACAAAGGAGATACTTATGGATATGTGCTTACCCAGAATGTAAAGGAGATAATTGACATATCGGAATCTACGTTGTACCCGGTGCTCAGGAGACTCCAGAAAGAGGGTTTTTTAAACACATATGACCAGCCGTTCCAGGGCAGAAACCGTAGGTATTATCAGATTACGGACGCCGGCAGAATAAGACTTAAATTTTATATGAACGAATGGGACGATTACAGAAATAAAATTGAAAATATTTTTCACAATGGTGAGTGTGTGAAATCAGACAGAGATTCACAGGGAGGAGAAGAGTATGAATAAAAGCGAGTATTTAAAGATTCTATCTGAAAAGATAAGCAGTCTGCCACATGAAGAATACTGCAATATTATGGAATATTATACAGAGTATTTTGAAGATGCAGGTGTGGGTGAGGCAGCAGTTATAGAGGAGTTGGGAAGTCCTGAAAATCTTGCAGCCAGAATTATTGAAGAAAACATGGGAAAAGAGGCAGCGTCAGGGCAGATGTACGGACAGAATGTACCTCCTTATCCATACCCATATCCGCAACCGCAGCCACAGCCACAACCTGCAGGTTTGTCAACAGGATGGAAAGTAGTAATAGCTATACTTACATTCCCAATTTGGATTGGAATTGTAGGCGCTGTTATAGGAATCGTGTTTGGATTCGGTGCGGCTGCAGTGGGTTGCTTTGTTGCGTCGATTGCAACACTGTCAGCAGGCTTTGCCATCTTGTTTTCAAGCGCATCAACAGGTGTTTTGTTTATAGGAGCAGCATTTATAGTTGCAGCCGTGGCATTGGGATTCCTCATGGCTGTAATCGGTATAGTACAGCTTGTTGTGAAGCTTTTGAAATTTATATTTGCAAAAAATAGACAGCAGGCAGTATAGAGAAGGAGGTGATTTTAATGAGAAAGTTTTATAAGATAGCAGGCATTCTGACAGGCATTTTTGCAACAATAGGTATTGTGATGTGTATCATAGGAGTTGCATCAGGGGCCAGGGGCGCAATTATATTTACGTTGGACGAAGGATTTAAAATACTGGATGATGCTCAGGAATATAAATATGAGAATATGAGTATGGAAAAGTTTGATTCCATTCATATTGATTCAGATGTTGCCACAGTCAGAATAAAGACCGGCACTGATGGGCAATACGGAGTTAAGTGTAACCTTTGGGAATATAAAAACAGCATTTCGGTTGAAGTAAAGAATGAAACGCTTTATATCGTGGATAATGACACAAATGTAAAGTTTTGCCTTGATTTTTTAAGCATTTTCGGGAATGGACATAAAAATGAGATAACAGTTTATGTACCGGAGCATACAATGCTTGATAACATTTACATTAACAGCGATGTTGGTGACGTAAAAATTGAAGACATTGCAGGTGCAAAAACACTGGAAGTCAGCAATGATGTCGGAGAGATTAAGGTTGAGTCCGGCGAATATGAATCAGCTAATCTCAATGCCAATGTGGGTGACATAAAGACAAGTAAAATAAGTATTACAAAAGATTTGACAGTATATTCTGATGTAGGTAGCGTAAAATTGTCAGGAACCTTCTCATGTAACATAAATATTGAAACAAATGTAGGTGATGTTAAACTTAGCACAGGTGTAGAGCAGTCTGAATACAATTACAGCATTTCATCAGGAGTAGGTGACCTTGATGTATTTGGAACAGAGAGCAGTGGAACCGGAAAAATTACAGGCAATTCCGACGCACCATACAACATGGTAATAAAAACTGACGTAGGCGACATAACAGTTGAAGAATAAGCAGCTGTCTCATATATCCATATAATTTGTATTATGGGAATATGTATGAGCCTGTAAGTATCAGAATGTATTTTTTCTTCTGCTTATTGATTTTGGAATTTCCTAATG
>JBGVOL010000041.1:0-16474 GCA_045126475.1 Lachnospiraceae bacterium
TGGCGATGTTATGAATCAGGTTGTAGAAGTAAAAGGTGTCAAACTTCTGGCTGTTAAAGTGGAAGGTGTAGACATGAATGGTCTTCGTGATCTGGGTGATCAGTTAAAAGAAAAACTGGGAGAAGGTGTGGTTGTTCTGGCAGCCGTAAATGAAGGAAAAGTAAATCTTCTGGCAATGGTAACAGATGAAGCACAGAAAGCGGGTGCCCATGCAGGAAATCTGATTAAAGCAACTGCTGCTATCGTTGGCGGCGGCGGCGGCGGACGTCCAAATATGGCACAGGCGGGCGGAAAGCTTCCTGAGAAAATTGATGAGGCACTTTTGCAGGCAGAAAAAGCTCTTGCAGAGCAGGTTGAAAAATAAAAGTGAGATATTAAAAAAAATGATTGACGTTTGCGGATTATATGTTATAATATCATTTGTGCAATAAAACCTTACAGTTGTATTATGCACAATACGCAACTGGAGGGGAGGTTAGGTGAGACAATGTCAAATGTTATCGTTAAAGAAAACGAAAGTTTAGATAGTGCTTTACGTAGATTTAAGAGAAACTGTGCAAAGGCAGGCATTCAGCAGGAAATCCGTAAGAGAGAGCATTACGAAAAGCCAAGCGTTAAGCGTAAGAAGAAGTCTGAGGCAGCTAGAAAGAGAAAGTACAACTAATTATTGAATTTGTTGTTTTTCTGCAGTGGTTTACAGAGAAATTCTTAATTGGGACTGATATTTATATATCAGTCCTTTTTTGTAATTATTTACAGTGGCAGTTCATATATTTAATGAAGGATACTCATGTGAAAAGGACGGATGGTATATGGAGAAAGCTACATTTGTAGATGCATTACAGCTTCCAA
This sequence comes from Lachnospiraceae bacterium, assembly GCA_045126475.1. Taxonomy (GTDB): domain Bacteria; phylum Bacillota; class Clostridia; order Lachnospirales; family Lachnospiraceae; genus SVEL01. The sequence continues at coordinate 853 of JBGVOL010000041.1, forward strand.
AGGATTTGTGCCTTGGAGCATTGAATATAAGACTTGTAGGGCAATATGAAGCATATGTTGAGAACTACAGAAGCATCATTGAATATGATGCTTCTGTTATTAAGTTACAGGGTAAGGGAGCAAGGGTGAAAATAGCAGGGAATCACCTGAAAATAGTATGTTTTTCAAAGGATGACATGAAGATTGTGGGTTATCTTCAGGAAGTGAAATTTTATTGATTAATAAATGTTCTTTGGAGGCAGAAGATGATAGAGATTTTTTTCAGATATTTAAGGGGCTATATCAAAGTTATTCTTACGGGGGAACATTCGGAGAGGTTCTTTAATCTGGTAAATGCAAGAGAAATAAACATATGGGATGTATCTAAAAATCAGGATGATACATTCTTTTGTATTGCATGCAGGGATGTATACAGATTAAAAGTTATCCTTAAAAAAACAAAAATGAGGATACATATAAAGGAAAGGCATGGACTACCTTTCTTTTTGTTTTATAACAGAAAAAGAAAGATGTTTTTTGCGGGTCTTGCATGCAGCTGGCTCATAGTGTATGTCATGTCATTATATATCTGGAATATCAGCTTCGAGGGCAACTTAAGACATACGGATGATGAATTATCAAAATTTCTTGAAACACTTGAAGTAGACGAAGGCATGAGGCAAAGAGAAATAGACCCTGAAATGATTGAAAAAGCACTTAGAAATGAATATTTTGATATAACATGGGCTTCTGTTGAGATAAAGGGTACAAAGCTGGTTATACACATAAGGGAAAATAACAGTCAGATAGCGGAGAAAGATAATGACAATGAAGAAAACTTCGGCGATGTAATATGCAACAAAACAGCAATTGTCACTTCAATCATAACAAGAACAGGCACGCCCATGGTAAAGTGTGGGGATATGGTGAATCAGGGGGATATACTGATTGCAGGAAAGTATCAGATACTGGGAGATGATCAGGCGGTAATTGATGAGAGAGTGGTAAAGGCAGACGGTGATGTTACAGGTCAGGTTATTTATGATATAGATTTTGAATTAAGCAGAAAATATACAAAAAAAATATATACCGGTGATGAGTTTGTGCTAAATAATTTTACTGTAAATGACAGTAATTTTGATTGTAATTTTTGGTTTCAGAAAGAGGAGTATAAGTTATATGACATTGACAGTACATATGAGCAGATGATTATAGGAGAAAGCTTTTATCTCCCAGTTTTTACGGAGAAAAAGATATACAGGGAATACAGACTTTCAGAGGAAATCTATAGTGAAGAAGAGATTGTGTCGTTGGCTGAGAAAAAAATGATGTATATTTTGAAAAAAATAGAAGAAAATACTATTCAAATACTTGATAATAATGTTAAAATAGAAGTTGGTGATGAATTTTGCAGGGTATATGGGCAGATAACTGCCTTACAGAATATAGGAAGTTTCGGAGGTACATATGAGTGAGATTGGGAATATAACAGATATGCCGGCTGTCCATGGCGCAAACGTGTTTGGAAGTATGGATCAGTTTGCAAAGAAAATTGAGAAAACATTGCACGTTTCAATTATATACAGAGATTCAACAGTAAAGATTGTAGGCGGTGCTACAGATGTAAAAAGGTGTGAGTCTGTACTTAAGAATCTGTTGGAGTTATCAAAACGGGGAAATACGATTACGGAGCAGAACGTTGATTATGCTTTATCACTTACCTACGAGGATAAGACTAACGTAATGTTAGATATTGATAATGAGTTAATAACAAGGACGGTAAGCGGTAAGCCCATAAAACCGAAAACACTTGGACAAAAAGAGTACACTGACAGTATAAAAAAGAATACCATTGTTTTTGGTATAGGACCGGCAGGTACGGGAAAGACATATCTTGCCATGGCAATGGCCATTGAAGCATTTAAAAATAATGAGGTAAACAGAATAATTCTTACAAGACCTGCCATAGAAGCAGGTGAAAACCTCGGATTTTTGCCGGGGGATTTGCAGAGTAAGGTTGATCCGTACTTAAGACCTCTTTATGATGCACTTTATCAGATTATGGGAGCAGACAGCTTCATTCATAACTCGGAGAAGGGGCTTATAGAGGTGGCTCCCCTTGCATATATGAGAGGAAGAACGCTTGATAATGCATTCATTATTCTGGATGAGGCACAGAATACGACGCCTGCCCAGATGAAAATGTTTCTGACAAGAATTGGTTTCGGTTCAAAGATAGTCATAACAGGAGACCTTACACAGAAGGATTTGCCAAGGGGTGTTGTGTCAGGACTTGAGACGGCGGTTACTATTCTTGGAGATATCGAGGGAATAGGCATTTCAAAACTTACAAACAGGGATGTCGTAAGACATCCGCTTGTGCAGCAGATTGTTAAAGCTTACGAAGATTATGAAAATAAGCATGGAAAGAATGACGGAAGCTACAGAAGAGAAAAAACGGAGAACAGGGGCAGAAAAAATGGAGAAAGATAATACAATAAAAATTATTGCCGTAAAATCAGCAGTTGCGGTATATATGTCGCTACTTACTGTGTTTGTCTCATACTATATTTCAAAAATATTCGCAGAAATATTATGGGATAATGAAAGAACTGCCATAACGGCATTTATTAGTCTGACGTTTTTGGTATCATTGTTTTATTTTGTGATTACTGAGAAAAAGATTTTAAGACTGATGTTCATTTATCATTTTGTTTTGCTTGGGACAGCTATATGCGGTCTTATTCCGTTAGAATTCAGACCATATATGATTATTCCCATGATAATAACGGCACTTTGCGGTGTAAAAGCCGGACTTGTGGTAAACGGGACTGTTTGCGGGGTACTTATTATCGGGATGGGTGAATATCCGCTGTATGTTTTCGGTATGTCACTGATTGCCGTAGGCACATTGGCTTGTCTGACCGTATATTCATTTAACAGGCTGTATAAAAATGTACTGGCAATCGTTTCGTATTTTGCATGTGAGCTGATGTTTCTGCTGTTTTTCAGATACTATTGCAAAGAATCGGGAAGTGATTATGAGAGCGGTTCATTTGTAATAAAAATGATGGTTACATGCATTTTGTCATACTTTATTGCAAATGTAATAAAAATTGTCATTGATATGTTTATACATAAAAAGACACCTGATTTCCTTCTTAGAAAAATCACATCGGACAAGTTTGAAGCTGTTAAGCTTATGAGAGAAAAATCGGCCTCGCTTTATTATCATTCCACGGAAGTGGCAGAAATGTCCCGACTGGCAGCTAAAAAAATAGGTGCAAATTATAATCTTGCATATGCGGGCGGCCTCTATCATGATATTGGAAAACTTGCAGGAAATGAGTACATAAAAGAGGGTTTAAAACTTGCTGACAAATATGGGATACCTAAAGAGGTTAAGACTATCATAGTTGAGCATAATGTAAAGTCAAGACTGCCGAAGACAAGGGAGGCAGCAATTGTTATGCTCAGTGATACTGCAGTTTCGGCAATTGAATATGTCAAGGGTACAATGGACAAAAAAGATATAAGCGAGCGTTCCATTATGGAGAATGCACTTAATAAACGTCTCGTTACGGGAGCACTTCATAAATCAGGACTTACCATTGAAGAATTTGATGAGATAAAGTCAGCATTAACCGGTATAAAGGAGCATCAGTAAAATGACAATATATATTGAAAATGAGAATAATGCAAAATTTGATTTTGACTATGAATCAATCATAAGGAGTGTTATCGGGGAAGCGGTATCATATGAAAACTGTCCCTTTGAAGTAAACGTGGAGGTTACCATAACCGGAAATGCCGAAATAAGGGAAATAAACAGAGAGCAGAGAGAAACTGACAAAGAGACGGATGTGTTGTCTTTTCCTATGATTGAGTACGAAAAACCGGGCGATTTCACATTCCTTGAGTCGGCTGATGATTATGCTTATGAATATTTTGAGCCTGATACGGGAGAACTTATGCTTGGTGATATTGTTATATCCTCTGAACGTGTTTACAGCCAGGCAGAGGAATACGGACATTCTGTCAAAAGAGAACTTGCTTTTCTTGTGGCACACAGTATGCTTCATCTTTTCGGATATGACCATATGGAGGATGAAGAGCGTGTCATTATGGAAGAAAAACAGAGGGAGATTCTTGAAAGACTTGGCATAACAAGAGAGGAACAGTAGGAGGCAAAGATGGGTAAGAATAAGACCAACTTTCTTGTTCAGGGAAGTATTCTGGCTATGGCAGGAATTCTTGTCAGGGTCATTGGTATAATATACAGGGTGCCTGTAAATAACATCCTTGGTGAAGAGGGTGTAACTTACTATGGAACGGCATATGATGTATACTCGCTGTTTCTTTTGATTTCGTCAATGAGCATGCCGCTTGCTGTATCAAAAATAGTATCGGCAAAGGTGGCAAAGAAACAGATTTGGAATGCTTATCGTGCATTTATCGGCTCCATGGTTATCGGAATGATAATAGGCGCTGTTGTTTCGTGTATAATTTTTTTCGGAGCGGATTTATTTGCATCACTTTGGGGATATCCGTCTGCGGCGTATGCCATAAGAGTTCTGGCACCTGTTTTATTTATAATGTCAGTCCTTGGAGTCTTAAGAGGTTTTTTCCAGGGAATGGGGACAATGATTCCAACAGCTATTTCTCAGATTCTTGAACAGATTGCAAATGCAATTGTCAGTGTTGTGGGAGCAATGTTTCTTTTTAAGGCAGGAAAGGCTGCAGGTGAGTCAGCTGCTTATGGTGCGGCAGGTTCAACACTCGGTACACTTGTAGGTGCCACGGTTGCCCTTGTTTTTCTGTTGTTTGTGTATATGTTATATGCACCTGTCATAAAACGTCAGATAAATAAAGCAAGGTATACGAAACCGGAATCCTATCGTAATCTTTCAAAGGAACTTATTTATACAATTCTTCCGGTGCTTTTAAGTACAACAATTTATAATTTCAGCAGTATTCTTGACAGCGGTGTGTTCGGAAATATATGCAGCCATATCTTTGATATGACCGAGAAGGAATACGCATCAATGTATGGTGTGTACTCAGGCTCGTATAAACTTATAACTACAGCACCGATTGCCGTGGCCTCAGCATTGTCATCGGCGATAATACCAAGCATAATACGGTCGGTAATTGAGGGCAACAGAGTCATGACTCATAAGAAAATTGAGTCATCAATGAGACTTACCATGATAATAACAATTCCTGCAGGTGTGGGACTTGCGGTTCTTGCAGGACCGATACTTAACCTTCTTTTTAATCTTGAAAGGATGGAAGAAGCCACAGCAATAATGAGACTTGCACCATTTACTGTAGTAGTGTTTGCTATGTCAACTATTTCCAATGCCGTTCTTCAGGGAATAGATAAAATGAAAACTCCGATTATAAATGCAGCCATTTCTATGGTGATTCATTATATAGTGCTGGCATTAATGCTCATAATCGGTAAACCTAACCTGTACGCTGTTGTAATCGGTGATATTGTTTTCGGTTTGGTAGTATGTATTTTAAATGCCATAGCAATATACCGTTATATCGGTTACAGGCAGGAGATTCTAAAGACGTTTATTCTTCCTGCATTTGCAGCTGCCATAATGGGTATTTTTGCAATAGGAGTATACAAAGGGATATATTTGCTTATAAAGAGCAATGCGGTTTCGTGCATATTTGCGATTTGTGTTGCAGTATGTGTATATGCGGTGGCACTTCTTTTAGTAAGGGGTATCGGTGAGGATGAAATTCTTATGATGCCAAAAGGAAAAAGTATTGTCGGACTGTTAAGAAGGTTACACTTATTAAAGTAATTGAATAAGAAAAAAATAAATGCAGATAATATATCAGACAGGATAGTATAAAATACGAGGTGATTAGTATGGGTATGAAGACGTTTGAGAAATATATCTGCATTTTTTGTATCGTTTCAGGATTTATAGCAGCATATATTATAGGTTACACAATAGGAAATGACGAAGATGATAATATAGTTTTAAAGGAAGAGATTCTCAATGAAAAACCATATATATCAAACGGGCTGGTGTCAGGAGGCCAAACGGAAGCAAATGCATCGGAAGATGATATTTTCCTTAAAGACACTTCAACATTGATTATAGAGTCATCCATGGAGGGTAAAGAAAATATTACATCTAGTGAATTGAAATTGCCTGTGGAAATGATTGGACTGGACCGTGAAGGTGTTATAAAATATCTTGAGAAGAACTGTGACAATTTTAAAGAAGAAGGTGAAGAAATAATAAATATTATGCTTGTCTCCTTTTCTGACAGCAGGGTTGTCATCAGAAAGAATGTCCGTGAAAAAGAAGTTATAATATACCCGGACGGAGAATCTGAAAGGTATAATTATTATATAGGATTTAAGGACAATAACATTGTTGTCTATAAGAAAGACAAGGAAACTGTGTTTATTGAGACGGGAATAACATACGATATGGTTGACAAAGAGACAAGGGGAAAAATAGAGGAAGGTATATGGATTGAAAATATAAGTGTTCTTTACAGATACCTTGAAAGTATAACAAGTTAGCAAGGGTACAATTACTTGCGTGAGGGATTTTTTTGTGATAAAATCTAGAGGACTTTTGTTTGTAAATCACTGAAGAGAGTGTGGCATATGATAGATGTAGTTGTAGCAGGTGCAGGAGCATCAGGAATGGCAGCCGCATTGTCGGCTGTTTTGAATAATAATAATGTGAAAGTTACTATACTTGAGCATGGACAGGAAGCCGGAAAAAAGCTTCTTGTAACAGGAAACGGCAGATGCAATCTTACCAACAGAAAATTAGATGAGGAGTGTTTCAGAAGCCATGATAGTGACAGAATAGGAAGATGGCTTCAGGATATTGATTCACAGAGTATTGTTGATTTTTTTGGCAGGCTGGGAATGATGTGTACGGAGAAAAACGGATATTTATATCCCTATTCGTATCAGGCATCAACAGTAAGAGACACACTTGTAAGTGCATGTGCAGAGGAAGGTGTAAATATAGTTACAGACTGTCATGTTATGGGAATATCGAAAAAGAGTGACGGAAAGTTTGAAATCCTTGTTTCCAGGGGATATATTGATGAGAACGGTGAGCGCAAAAAAAGAAGAGTCACATATAATGCAGATAAGATTGTTCTTGCGTGTGGAAGTAAGGCGTATCCAAAGCTTGGAAGTGACGGCTCAGGGTATGGAATAGCCAGGGAACTGGGACTGAAGATGTTTCCTGTGGTTCCTGCACTTACAGGCTTAAAGTGCAGAGAGGGTATATACAGACTGGCGGCGGGTGTCAGAACCCAGGCAAATATTGATTTATTTGTTGACCATGAGAAGATGGGCTCGGACAGGGGTGAAATTCAGCTTACGGATTATGGTATTTCCGGAATTCCGGTATTTCAGGTTTCAAGGTACGCGTCATATGGTCTCGCCGAAGGATGTAAAGTTCACGCCGTTATTGATTTTATGCCTGAGTATACTGATGAACAGATACGAGAAATTCTTGATATGAATATGGTTAATCATGCAGAGAAAAACATATATAAAATTCTTTGCGGAATGCTTAACAGTAAACTGGTAAAAATGATTTTGGCATATTGCAGGATAGACGAGAAAATTGAGACATCAGAAATTAATGACATAAATAAAAAAGACATTGTACAAGCCGTAAAGAGCTTCTACACGGTCATAACCGGCATAAATGATTATGACCAGTCGCAGGTGTGTGCAGGCGGAATAAGCCTGTCAGAGATTGATGACAGCTTTCAAAGCATCAGGATTCCGGGCATATACATCGTTGGAGAAATTCTTGATGTGGATGGCATATGCGGAGGATACAATCTTCACTGGGCATGGCTTTCGGGAATGACTGCAGGTAAGAATATAGGAAAATAACAGGTGGATTTGAGGCATTTATGATAAGAATTAATCAGATTAAGGTGCCATATAAAAATGAAAAAGATGAGCACAATATACTGAAAAATAAAATAGCAAAAAAATTAAAGATTTCTCCCGGTGAGATAAAAGATTTTAAAATTATTAGAAAATCTGTTGATGCAAGGGAAAAACCGGAAATTTATTTTGTATATACCGTGGATGTTATCATTCAAAATGAGAACAGAATAAAAAACGGCATTTTAAAAGGTGATATGGCAAAGATTAAGCCTGAGACATATAATTTTAAACCGGTTCAGTGCTATGATTTAAAGAACCCTCCTGTAATTGCTGGAATGGGACCGGCAGGGCTGTTTTGCGGATACTTTCTTGCCATTAACGGTTACAGGCCTGTTATTATTGAGAGAGGCAAGCCTGTTGAGGAACGCATAAAAGATGTAGAACGTTTCTGGGAGACAGGTGTTCTTGACACTGAATCAAATGTGCAGTTCGGTGAGGGCGGTGCAGGTACATTTTCAGACGGTAAACTCAATACAATGGTTAAAGACAAATCAGGGAGAAACGGACTCGTTCTTGATACATTTGTGAAGTTTGGAGCAAAGGATGAGATAAGGTACATAAATAAGCCTCACATCGGAACAGACGTACTTGCCCAAATAGTAAAAAATATGAGAAATGCCATTATCTCTGCCGGCGGACAGGTAAGGTTTGAAACAAAACTTACGGATATAGAGGTAAATAACGGAAGAGTATGTGCTGTTAAAGTAAATGATTCTGAAAGAATTGAGACAGATATACTTGTGCTGGCATTGGGACACAGTGCAAGGGATACATTCAGATTATTGCTGGAAAGAGGTCTGGCAATGACGCAGAAGTCATTTGCAGTGGGTGTAAGAATGGAACATCCTCAGGAACTTATTGATATGGCAATGTACGGAATGAGACATGAGGATACAGGCGGAATTCTCGGCGCGGCAGATTACAAACTGACAGGCCATGCATCCAACGGAAGGGATGTCTATTCTTTCTGTATGTGTCCGGGTGGACATGTTGTAAATGCTTCGTCTGAGAAAGAAATGCTTGCCGTAAACGGTATGAGTTACAGTAAGAGAGACAGTTTAAATGCCAACAGTGCAATAATTGTATCGGTAACACAAAAAGATTTTGGTTCAGATGAACCTTTGGCGGGTGTAGAGTTCCAGAGAAAGATTGAAAAGGCCGCATATACAGAGGGTGGCGGAAAAATACCGGTTCAGTTGTTTTCTGACTTCAAAAGAGGTATTAAATCAGAGGATTATGGAGAAATACGACCGGTCACAAAAGGACAGGTTGCTTTCGGTGACATAAACAATATACTTCCTGCAGAAATATGTGATGCATTAAAAGAATGTGTGGCAGGTTTCGGAAAGAGTATAAGAGGCTTTGACAGGGATGACGCATTGATGCTTGGGGTTGAGAGCAGGACATCTTCACCTGTAAGAATTGTCAGAGATGGCGGTCTCCAATCAAATATAAAAGGAATTTACCCCTGTGGAGAAGGCGCCGGATATGCAGGCGGAATCACGTCGGCAGCCATGGACGGCATCAGAGTGTTTGAAGCAATAGCGGGAGAGAATAAGTAGGATAAAAGAAAGGTAAAATGCGTTTATGAATTACAGAGAAAGACTTAAAGACAGGAAAAGAATAGTTGTGAAAATAGGTTCCTCATCATTAACCCACAGGGAAACAGGGCTTTTGGACCTTGAAAAGCTTGAAAAGCTTGTGAGAGTTCTCACAAATCTCCATAATCAGGGAAAAGAGGTTATTCTTGTTTCTTCAGGAGCTATAGCAGTGGGAAGAAAAAAGCTTGGATTGAAGTCGAATGAACTTACACTTTCAAAAAAACAGGCTTGTGCTGCCGTGGGACAGGCACAGCTTATGATGACATACCAGAAACTTTTCAGTGAGTATAATCAGCCGGTGGCGCAGATTCTTATGACAAAACTTACCATGTTGAGGGAAGAGAATAAGACAAATGCCGCCAATACATATCTTGAACTTTTAAAGATGGGAGTTATTCCTATCGTAAATGAGAACGATACAGTATCAACATATGAGATACAGTTTGGAGACAATGACAGACTTTCGGCCATCGTAACGGCATTGACAGGTGCAGATCTGCTTATTCTTTTATCGGATATTGACGGTCTGTATTCAGATGACCCAAATGTGAATAAAGATGCAAAATTTGTTGAACTTGTAGAGAAAATTGATGAGCGTTATATCGGAATGGGTAAATCAACAAGCAGCAGTGATGTGGGAACAGGAGGAATGTCGGCAAAGATTGCAGCAGCCAAGATTGCAACACTGTCAGGAGCCGACATGGTTATTGCTAATGCATCAGATGTAAATGTTATCAACGATATAGTACAGGGAAAAAATGTAGGAACACTTTTCCTTGCCAATAAGGATGACAGTTTTGATCTTGTAGAGGAGATAAAATAATTTAATGAATATTCATATTATAAAAAATGCAGAAGGTCTTAAAGGGATAATGCTTAAAAACGGCTGTATCATGCAAATACACGATGAAGCATCGGATTTTGACGGAATAAAGCTCAGGAAAATCTTTTTTTATGATTTAAAGAAGAATGAGAGTGTTGAATTAAGACCTGATATTAAAAAATATAATATATTAGATATCGAAGATATAAAATTTGATTCAAAGTATGTATATTTTTCGGGAATGAAGCCGGTTAAGGGTAAGGATGACATAATAAAAATAAGCGTGTACAGATATGATTATATGGAAGACCATACCACGGACATTATATATGAGTTTGAGGAAAGTCTTGAGAAATATAATAACTATATGAGAACAAAGATATTTGTTGTAAATGAAAACTATCTTTTTGTTCAGAATGAATTTTTGCGTGCAAATCTTACAGAAGACTATGAGGGATATTTGGACTTTGAGCTTTTTATGTATGACATAAAGAACAAAGCTCAATATAAAATATACGATGAACAGCTTAATCAGTGTGGCATAATGACATTTATTCCGGTTACAACAAACGTATGTATCATGAAGACAGGTTTTTCACTTCTTGAGGATAACCGGTATAAAATATTAAAAAAGGAGGAAGCCGTTCTTGAAAGCGTAAGTTTTGTAAACATCGGACAGATGGTATCGGATATACTTATCGGACAGCAGAAGGTTGTTATGGACACTATTGACAGTGTTTACTATACGTCAACAATACCTTACCTGAAAGTGGATGGAAAATATATCTGCTATTCAAAGGTGAAAATTGATGGTAAAGTGGAAGAGGAGATTGTCTTTTACAATTATGCCACAAAAGATTCTCATATGTGTATCAACAATAATGTGGATGATGAAATGCATCTTGCAAATACGTGTATAATGTGTGACAGACCTTATATTGTCATGAAAAATACAAAAGGTTATGAATTTATAGATATTGCAGACCCGAAGAAAAATATAAGTCTTGACATGGATTGTAATATTGAGTATGCATCGGGAGATATTGTTGCTGCATCGGGACAGATAAGAGGATTGTTCGGAAAAAAGAAGGACAGTGTATTTGCATTCAGCTTCCCGTCAATGAAGATGCTTCACAGAGAGAAAGGCATATTTGAGGGGCTGGCGGTTTCAAATGACGGAATCGTCCATATTATGACAAGGTAACAGACATTAGAAAGGATTAATAAAAATGGATGCAAAGGATTTAAAAATAGACAGAATAAACGAACTTTACAGAAAGTCGAAGGAAACAGGTCTTACGGAGGAGGAGAAGGCAGAACAGGCAGAACTTAGAAAAGCATATGTTCAGGCATTCCATAACAATTTAAGGGGCAGCCTCGACAACATGAAAATACAGCGTCCTGACGGAACCATAGAGAATGTTAAGGACAGATATAAACCAAAGAATAAATAGGAAAAGAGGCTTTAATATGGCAATCAAGAGTGACATTAGAAGAAATACGAGCATTTTCAAACACGAAACAGAATCAGTAATGATTGATTTTGCAGGTGATGTAATAGGGTATAAAGTTATGGCACTGGATGAATATAAGAATGCCGGAGCGATATATATTTATGCTGACTATAACAAGGAAGTAAAGACAGATACAATTATAAACGACGCGTTAAAAAACGGAAAGAAGGTTGCATTGCCCCGTGTTTACACCATGTCTGTGACAGGAGACGGAAAACCTGATAAATATATGAAATTCCATTATATTTCATCAACGGATGATCTGGAAAAAGGATATAACGGCATAAGAGAACCAAAGGAAGATTTGCCATGTGCTGACGGTGATACTGCCGAAGGTATAATGATTATGCCTGTTGTGGGCTTTGATGATGCAAGAAACAGGGTCGGCTATGGCGGAGGATTTTATGACAAATACCTTTCATCACACAGCTTTATAAAAAAGATAGGTATAGCTTATGATGAGCAGAAGGTTGATAAAGTTGAAGATGCCGCTGAGCATGACATAAAGCCTGATATTATTGTGACACAAAAAGAAATTTATAGGTAGTTACGGACCATAAGGAGAGAAGAAATGGAGCTTGAATTATTATGTAAGAATGCCTGTGAGGCAAAAAAAGTCCTTGGAGGCTTAAGTACAGGATGTAAAAATGATATTTTATTAAAAACTGCTGATGCGTTATGTTTAAACGCCGGGGAAATTATTGAAGCAAACAGTATTGATATTGAAAATGGTATTAAGAACGGAATGTCAGAGGCACTTATTGACAGACTGAAACTTACAACGGCAAGAATTGAAGATATGGCCCTTGGACTAAAAAAAGTGGCTGATTTACCTGACCCTATCGGCGAGGTTACTGAGATGACAAAAAGACCAAACGGTATGACTATCGGAAAAAGAAGGGTTCCTATGGGTGTTATCGGCATTATTTATGAGGCAAGACCTAATGTAACCTCAGATGCCTTCGGACTTTGCTTTAAGACAGGTAATGCAGTTATATTAAAAGGCGGAAGTGACGCCATAAATTCTAACAGAAAGATTATTGAGGTAATAAGAAAGACTCTTTCAAAAAACGGTCTCACAGAAGACGCAATACAGCTTATAGAGTCAACTGACAGGGAGACAACAACAAGATTCATGAAGATGAATAAGTATGTTGATTTGCTTATACCAAGAGGAAGCGCCGGTCTTATTAAGGCGACAGTGGAAAATGCAACCATACCTGTTATTGAGACCGGTACGGGAAACTGCCATGTATATGTTGATAAATCTGCTGATATTGATATGGCGGTAAAGATTCTTATCAATGCAAAGACACAGAGAATAGGTGTATGTAATGCATGTGAATCACTTGTTGTCCATGAAGATATTATAGAGGAATTTTTACCTGTGGCAGTAAAGGCACTGAAAGAAAAGAACGTTGAAATCCGCGGTGACAGGAGAGCCTTGGAGGTCTGCCCTGACATAAATGAGGCGACGGAGGAGGATTTCTATAAAGAATACCTTGATTACATTATTTCAGTAAAGACAGTTAAAAACATTGATGATGCCATCGAACATATTAATGAGCACAATACAAAGCACAGCGAATCTATAATAACAAAGGATTACGACAGTGCCAATAAGTTCCTTGATGAGATTGATGCGGCATGTGTATATGTAAATGCGTCTACGAGATTCACGGACGGCTTTGAGTTTGGCTTTGGTGCTGAGATTGGCATTTCAACACAGAAGCTCCATGCAAGGGGACCTATGGGATTAAAGGAGCTTACAACAAGCAAGTACATTATCTATGGCAGTGGTCAGATAAGGGAGTAATATATGAATTCAAATATTGAGATAAATGAAAAATTGGCTGAGATGGAAAGGCTCATTGATGCCGGGGAACTGAACACTCCACCGGAAAATGAGCCTGAGAGGCAGTATTATTTCATGGCTAAGCTTAAGGAGCATATAAGCAGAAAGAAGGAAGAACTTGGCAGACCGCTCTATGCCTGCACAAAGACATTCGGATGCCAGATGAATGCAAGAGATTCCGAGAAACTTGTGGGTATCTTAAAGGTTATCGGATATGAGGAGACAGACAGCGAAAAGGCTGATTTTGTTGTATACAACACATGTACCGTAAGGGAAAACGCAAACCTTAAGGTTTACGGACATCTTGGCCTTTTATCAAACTATAAGAAAAAGAATCCTGAAATGATGATAGCAATGTGCGGCTGTATGATGCAGGAGGAACAGGTAGTTGAAAAAATAAAGAAAAGCTACAGGTTCGTTGATCTTGTTTTCGGAACTCACAACATATACAAATTTGCTGAGCTTTTATATAACCGTATAACAAAGAATGCAATGATTATTGATATCTGGAAAGATACGGAAAAGATTGTTGAAGAGCTTCCTCTTGAGAGGAAATTCAGCTTTAAGTCCGGTGTAAACATTATGTTCGGCTGCAATAATTTCTGCAGTTATTGTATCGTTCCTTATGTCAGGGGAAGAGAGAGAAGCCGTGAACCGAAAGATATCATAAATGAAATAAAGATGTTAGCTGATGACGGTGTTGTGGAGATTATGCTTCTGGGACAGAATGTAAATTCATACGGAAAAAATCTTAAGACACCGATGACTTTTGCAGAATTATTAAAAGAAGTTGAAAAGATTGACGGAATAGAGCGTATAAGGTTTATGACCTCTCATCCAAAGGATTTGTCTGACGAGCTTATTGAGGTTATGGCTTCCTCAAAAAAGATATGCCGTCAGCTTCATCTGCCTGTACAGTCGGGAAGCAGCAGAATATTAAAGGCAATGAACCGAAAATATGATAAGGAGCATTACCTTAAGCTTGTTGAGAAAATCAGAAATGCCATGCCTGATATTTCCCTCACTACGGATATTATTGTAGGATTTCCGGGAGAGACGGAGGAAGACTTTTTAGAGACAATGGATGTGGTTAAAAAGGTCAAGTATGACTCAGCATTTACTTTTATTTATTCAAAAAGAACAGGAACGCCTGCTGCCGCCATGGATGACCAGATACCTGAAGATGTGGTTAAGGACAGGTTTGACCGTCTTCTTGCTGAGGTTCAAAAAGGGGCAAACGAACAGACAGTAAGATTTGAAGGACAGGTGCAAAAAGCTCTTGTAGAGGAGATAAACGGACAGCTTGAAGGTTATGTGACAGGAAGGTTAAGCTCAGGTCTTTTGGTACATTTTCCGGGAGATGAGAGCCTTATAGGAAAAATAGTTACGGTGGAGCTGTCAGAGGCAAAGGGCTTTTATTACATGGGAAAATGTGTAGAATAATGTAAATTTTTCTTGTAAAAAAAATATATGGGTGTATACTGTCTTCTGGACATTAAAATACGGAAAGAGGAATGAAAATGGATAAGTTAAAACCAAAGTTGTTTTCTGTTATGAAAACATACACAAAAGCACAGTGTGTTAAAGATATCGTGGCAGGTATAATTGTTGCAATAATTGCATTGCCTTTATCAATCGCCCTTGCCCTTGCATCGGGAGTTCCTCCGATGATGGGAATTTATACGGCAATCGTAGCGGGATTTGTAATCTCGTTTTTAGGCGGAAGCCGTGTTCAGATTGCAGGACCTACGGCAGCCTTTGCTACAATAGTAGCGGGAATTGTTGCAAAGAATGGTCTTCCCGGACTTACGGTAGCAACAATTATGGCAGGTATAATCCTTATTGTTATGGGATTATGTAAGTTTGGTAATCTTATTAAAT
>JBGVOL010000042.1:0-6031 GCA_045126475.1 Lachnospiraceae bacterium
CAGCAGGCAGAAGAATGTATATGATAAACTTGAGCTATTAAGTTAAATATTAAAACTATTCGTGAATATTTATAGAAAAAGATTGAATATTCAGTAAAAATTTGGTATTATATCTAACGTAAGTGTACTGATATTCAGAACAACTTCCCATGTTCTGAGTATGTGTTTTATGAACAGTACGGAAAGCTTGAAGAAAAAGGTAATTGATATGATAACAGATGCAGAGTTTATAAGGATTGTCAATTACGTCAAATCAAACTATGGTATTGATTTAAATCAGAAGAGAACCCTTGTGACAGGTAGACTTGATAATTATCTTGCACGAAACGGATATTCAAGTTATACGGAGTTTATGAGCAGGGTTGAGCAGAATCCTAATGGTGAAGAAGTCAGGGATATGATTGACAACCTGACAACGAACCATACGTATTTTATGCGAGAGACAGAGCATTTTGATTTTTTGAAAAATGTTGTTCTTCCCGAAGCAAAAAAATCTTTAGGTGAAGTCAGAGATTTAAGGACATGGTGTGCGGCAGCTTCAACAGGTGAGGAAGCATATACACTGGCAATGATAATAAAAGATTTTTTTGCACTTGAGGAGCGTCCGTGGGATACAACGATTTTAGCTACTGATATATCGACCAGAGTGTTGGATTATGCTGCTGAAGGAAAGTATCTCAAAGAACAGATTGAACCTTTGCCGGATACATGGAAACGCCGTTATTTTAAATATACAGGCGGTGATGAATGTATGGTTTCCGATGAATTGAGAAGAGAGGTAATATTCAGAAAGTTCAATCTTATGGATCCTCTTCCTTTTAAACAGAGGTTACATATTGTATTTATACGTAACGTTATGATTTATTTTGACGAAGAGACAAAAAATGATTTGGTAAACAGAATATATGATATGTTAGTGCCGGGTGGGTATATGTTTATCGGAACTACTGAGTCTATTGACAAGTCGAAGACAAAGTTCAGATACGTGAGACCATCGGTATATCGAAAGTAGGTTATTCATGAGAAAAATAAGAGTCCTGGTTGTGGAAGATTCTTATATGTTCAGGAATGTTCTTGTCAGCGGATTAAATTCTGACTCTGCAATAGAAGTTGTTGCAACGGCAGGTGACCCCTTTGAGGCAAGAGATATGATTATCAAATACAATCCTGATGTGATGACCCTTGATGTGGAGATGCCTAAAATGGATGGCATTGAGTTTTTGAGAAAACTTATGCCACAGCATCCGATGCCCGTAGTTATGGTTAGTTCATTAAACAGCAGGGTGTTTGATGCTCTAAATGCAGGCGCGGTTGACTTTGTTAATAAACCTGCGAATTTATCCAGGGAACAGTTGGGTGACTTCATTCAAAATGAGCTGATTACAAAGGTAAAGATAGCTTCCACTGTAAAGACAGGAAATTTAAAGAGAATTAAATATGATACGAATGTTAAACAGGATGTGAATGCAACGGGAAAATCTAGCAATATTGTTCTTGCAATCGGAGCATCGACAGGTGGCACGGAAGCAATCTGTTCCGTGCTTATGGGGCTGGACAGAGACGTACCCGGTATAGTTATTACACAGCATATGCCTCCGGGGTTCACAAAAATGTTTGCGGACAGACTTAATAATCAGACAAAGCTTACGGTTTCAGAGGCTAAGACCGGTGATGTGATAAAAACAGGTCATGTTCTTATAGCTCCCGGAGATAAACAGATGAAAGTTGTTAAGGTCGGGGGACAGTATCAGGTTGAATGTGCGCTCGGACCAAAAGTGAGCGGACATTGTCCGTCAGTTGATGTTTTGTTTGAATCTGTTGCAAATGCCTGCGGAAGGAACGCAATTGGAGTCATTCTCACAGGAATGGGTGCCGATGGAGCGAAAGGCCTTTTGAAGATGAAACAGATGGGTGCGAGGACAATCGGACAGGATGAACAGAGCTGTATAGTGTACGGTATGCCGAAGGTGGCTGCCGAACTTGGCGGCGTAATGCAGCAGGCCAGTCTGGACAAAATACCGGAAAAGATTTATGGCTTACTAAGGCTGTAATCATCAGATTTTTTGATATAGAAAGGAGTATATGATGAAGATTTTATTAGCTGAAGACGATTTTGCCAGCAGAAAGTTTATGGGAAAGCTTCTCGAACAGTACGGTGAATGTGATATTACAGTAAACGGCCTTGAGGCTGTGGATGCATTTCTTATGGCAATGGAAGATGATGAGAAATATGATATGGCAGTGCTTGATGTTATGATGCCGATGCTTGACGGATATCAGGTTCTTGATACAATCAGAAAGCTGGAAAAAGATAAAGGAGTTCCGGTAAATGAGAGAGTGAAAGTTATCATGACAACGGCACTTAACGAAGAAGGAAACGTAAGAAAGGCAATGGAGATAGGCTGTGATGCTTATGTAGGAAAACCTGTAAACGTTGATAAATTCACAGTGTTGATGGAGAAATTAGGTTTTAAACCGTGTAAATAAATGTTAGAACTTAACAAAAGGAAGGAGGAGAGAAAATGGGGCAGGAATTTAATACCGAGGGAATGCTTGATATATTTCTCTTTGAGAGCAATCAGCTTCTGGAAAAACTTGATGAGCTGGTCATAGAAAAGAAAGATGCCGACGCATTTGACAGTGATGACATCAATGAGATTTTCAGAGTTATGCATACAATTAAGGGTTCATCGGGTATTATGATGTTTGAGAACATCACAAAGATTTCCCATAAGCTTGAAGATATTTTTTACTATATCAGAGAGTCACATCCTGAAAACATTCCTCATCAGGAGCTTGTAGGTTATGTCCTTGATGTTTCGGGATTTATTTCGGGGGAACTTGAAAAAATAAGTGAGGGCGATGAGCCTGACGGAGACGAGTCAGAAATAATGGCAAGTCTTGAGAAATTCTTAAAGAAAATCAAGCAGGAAATTGAACAGGATGACAGTAAAGAACTCCCACCGGAGAACGTGTATGTTGCTCCGAGTCAGTTCTATATCCCGCCTGTTTCAACGGAAAGCAGTCATTTCTACAAGATACATATGACGTACCGCGAGGATACGATGATGAGCAATATTCGTGCATATGCAGCGACATATGCATTGAAAGAGGTTGCAGAGGACTTACTTTTTACACCTGAGGATATTCTCACAAACGAATCAAGTGCGGATGTTATTTTAAAAGATGGATTTAAGATGCTTCTTCAGGCACAGTGTTCCAAGGAAGAGATACTTGGAATGATTGACAGTTCTGAAGTAGCAAATATTGATATTTACGAATGTACTGCAAAAGAGTACCAGCTGGGATTTGATTCGACAAATGAAAGCGATACAATCATTGATCTTTCATCGTCAGTCGAAGAGATTGAGAAGAAAGCTGAGCAGAAGAAGAAAGAGCCGAAACCGGGTGATTATGTAATCAAATCACAGGAAGTAGGAAAAGCAAAGAAACTTGCCAAGAATGAGAGTAAACAGCCAAAACAGACATTTATCAGCATTAATGTTGAGAAGATGGACAAACTTATGGATCTTATCGGAGAGATTGTAATTGCCGAGGCGGTTGTGGCGCAGAACCCGGATTTAAAAGTACCGGGACTTGAACTTTCAAACTTTACAAAGGCAACGGCACAGCTCATGAAGATTACTTCTGATTTACAGGATATTATTATGTCCATGAGAATGATGCCTCTTAACACAACATTCCAGAAAATGAACAGAATTGTTTTTGATACGGCAAGAAAGCTGGGCAAGGATATTGATCTGGTTATATCAGGTGAGAATACAGAGGTTGATAAGAACATTATCGAAAATATCTCAGATCCGCTCATGCACATCATAAGAAATTCTGTCGACCATGGAATTGAGACTAAGGAAGAACGTATTGCGGCAGGAAAAGACCCTAAGGGCGTCATTAAAATGACAGCTAAGAATGAAGGCGGCAAGGTATGGATCGTGGTGGAAGATGACGGACAGGGACTTAACAGAGAGAAAATTCTTGCTAAGGCGAGAAAAAATGGTCTTATAAGCAAGAGAGAAGATATCGAATACTCTGATAAAGAAATATTTCAGTTTATTACACTTCCCGGTTTTTCTACTAATGAGAAGGTTACAGAATTGTCAGGTCGTGGAGTGGGCATGGATGTAGTTGTCAAGAATCTTGGAAACATTGGAGGAAGTCTTGAAATTGACAGTGTCCAGGGTAAAGGAACAACGATGACCATGAAAATTCCTCTTACGCTGGCTATTATCAATGGAATTGTTGTATCAATCGGTTCGTCTATATTTGTTATAGAGACAAACGCCGTCAAGGAGTTTATACGTGTATCAGAGGAGTCAATCATTGAAAATCCTACAGGAGATACAGGTGTACTTGTAAGAGGAGAAATTTTACCTCTTGTAAATCTTGGTGAGAGATATAAGATTCCTGACTATAAAGTTGATTATGACAATGATGTCATGGCGATACTTGAACACGAAGGAAAGCGTATATGTGTATTTATTTCAGAACTTATCGGTGAGCAGGAGATAGTTGTTAAACCGATACCTGAATATTTCAAGAAGGTTCAGGGATTATCCGGCTGTACACAGCTTGGTGACGGAAGTATTGCACTTATACTTGATCCGGGTGGATTAATATAATAAAGATTGGAGGCGTTAAAGTGAGCGATTTAGAAGAAGAATTAGTTGAAGATACCCAGAAGGGAATGTATATGACCTTTAAGTCGGGACGTGAACATTTCGGAATAGCAATAAATTATGTAAACGAGATTATCGGTATACAAAAGATAACAGCGATTCCTGAGGCAGAGGAGTACATAAAGGGACTTATTAATCTGAGAGGAAAAATTATTCCTGTAATAGACGTCAGGCTGAGATTCAAACAGGAGCCACTGGAGTATAACGACAGAACATGTATCATTGTAATTGATGTTCAGTCGACAGTCATAGGACTTATAGTGGAGAAGATTGATGAGGTTGTCACAATAGAGGACAAAGATATTGAACCACCTCCAAAGCTTGTTCACGGAAATGCCCTTAATAAATATGTTTGGGGCATAGGAAAGACAAATGATTCCGTTAAGCTTTTATTGGACCCTGATAAGCTTATAAATGATGAGGATCTTGAGCTTATGGAAGATGCAGCCGAGGATGCACAGGCTGAAGCTGAGAAGCCGGAAGAGTAATTTACTAAAAAGAGAAAGGAATAATTTGGTAATCGAGATGAAGAAAAAGATAAATGATGTAAAATTAGTGAAAAAAATAACTACGATTATTGTACTTTCAGTGATAATTGTTTCCCTGTTGTGTGCACTTTCTATGGATATTCTCAATCATTTAAGTACATATGAAGCTGCAGGGTATAATAGAAATGCTAAAATATTTGTTATGGTATCAACAATCTTCTTTGAGTTTTTGATTGTCCTTTGCGGTGTGTTTGTTATTAAGGCGGTTAAGAAACCTTTGGACGAGATTGTACGTGCGATAAAGGTAATAGGTGAAGGCGGAGTTGAAATTCAACTGAAAAAAATTAATGATGATGAATTCGGCATAATCACTGATGAACTCAATGCCATGGTAGAGAGTGTCAGAAAAAATGCAAAAATTGCCGCGGAAATTGCCGACGGAGATTTATCGATGGAAGTTGAGCCGAGAACAGGTAATGATGTAATGGGTAGGGCATTTAAGAAACTTGTAAATGACCAGAATCATGTTCTTGGAAATATTCGTGAGGCTTCAATGCAGGTAACAACAGGTTCTGAACAGGTAGCTTCTGCAAGCCAGTCACTTGCACAGGGTTCTACAGAGCAGGCAAGTGCACTTGAGCAAATCTCAGCATCGATTGATGATATTGCAGAGCGCACAAAGGTTAATGCTGCACAGGCAAACGAGGCAAATACTCTCGTACATGAGGCTAAGTCAGGAGCTGTCAGGGGAAATGCCCAGATGGATGAAATGATAGGCGCAATGCATGAAATTAACAGTGCTTCTGAAAATATTTCAAAAATTATTAAGGTTATTGATGATATTGC
>JBGVOL010000043.1:0-2327 GCA_045126475.1 Lachnospiraceae bacterium
TGCTGTTAACAGCCGGAACTCTGCAAAACCGTAAATGCACCTTCGTCAATGTTATTGAGAGGTTTGCCGTGTACAACACTGTCAGCATTACCGACTGTTTAATCATACACCTTAGAGCTTCAGACTAGATGAACATCCGAAAGTAACTATTTTAATTTATTTGCATAAATTCATTCTCTCATAACGTAGTTCATTCACTTTTCAGTGAAATCACTTAGACTAAGCAAAAGCCATAATTACCTTAAAGGTTATTATGGATCGTTTACATTTTTTTGTATTGGTAATTTTATTTAGTGCAAGACTTTTTTGAAACTTCAGTATAACTACAGACTTTGATTCTACTCACACTTATGTATAAAGCATCTTAATATGCAAATTACAATCATTTTAGGATAAACTGTAATGGCTCTGTTGTAATTATGTATTGATTATAACCTTGTTACCAATAATCTTCTATTCATCAAACAGACTTTAAATTCCAAAATATACTTGTTGTTTGAATTTTAAAATTGACATATTTGAATAATTTAAACATATATTATTAATAATATTTGATTTACATGTATATAATGTTATAATTAGTCATATATTAAATACATATCCAAACAAAGAGCTTTACAATGATTTTGTGCGCATGCTTCTATATAGATAAAACAGAATGGTTTGAAGAGCAGTTTCTTTATTCCAGACATCTGTATAATCAGGGCAGATATGTGATAAACAATCATTACAAAGAGCATAAGAACTTTATAAGTCAGACCGAATTAAACAGAATTCTGAGAAATTACGAGCCGGAATTTAACAATTACCGAAATCTGTGCAAGGCTAAACTGTCACAGATGATTTTGATTCATCTGTGTAATAACTATAAATCATACTTCAAGTCCGTTAAGGATTATAAAGTCAATCCGTCAAAGTATAAGGGAGAGCCGAGACTTCCAAAGTATAAAGATTCGCTTAATCCATTATATTTTGATTATCAGTCAGTAAAAATCAGAGATGGTTTTATTGTTATTAACAAAGACGTGAAGGTACATATCCCTACTAATGTATACAGGGATGAATTCAAGTCATTCAAGACAGTCAATTTCATTC
This sequence comes from Lachnospiraceae bacterium, assembly GCA_045126475.1. Lineage (GTDB taxonomy): Bacteria > Bacillota > Clostridia > Lachnospirales > Lachnospiraceae > SVEL01. Next base: position 1,096 of record JBGVOL010000043.1, read on the forward strand.
CGAAGGGCCGGAAGATAAAGGTTGTAATAAGCTACGAAACAGCTGAAATCAGGAGCGACCTCGATGCTGACAAATATTTAAGCATAGATTTCGGCATGAACAACCTGTGTGCCTGTATATCCGAAGACGGCTGTTTTCTGATTAACGGCAGACCGTTAAAGTCGATTAACCAGATATACAATAAAAAAAGCAGCGAACTTAAGGAAAGAAGGCCTAAGATTGATAAAAAATATCAGGATAAGAGGGTCAACAGAATTAAACTTGAATCTCTGTCCCTCAATAGAGAGTTAAGGATAAATTCCTATCTGCATAACTGTACCACCTACATAGTGAATTTCTGTATCGAACATAAAATCGGAACCATAGTTCTCGGTAGAAACAAGAACTGGAAAGACTCCATTTCGTTATCCAAAACGGTAAACCAGAACTTTGTCGGTATTCCTTTCTACAAACTGATGAATATGCTCGCATACAAATGCAAAAGACTGGGAATAAATTTTGTACTTCAGGAGGAAGCCTACACCTCGAAGTGTGATGCCCTTGCTTTTGAAAGCATTGAGAAACATGAAAGTTACAAGGGTTCAAGAATTAAGAGAGGTTTATTCAAATCTTCAGTCGGCAAACTTATAAATGCCGATATCAACGGAGCTTTGAATATCCTCAGAAAATTCCTGAACTCTTCAAAAGGAACCAGTGAATTTTCTGTCTTGCAGAAAATAATTGGTAGCGGTCTGGTGTTCAGGCCCGTTCGGATTACCGGAAACGGTATTGAAGCAAAGTTGTGATCAATACACGGTTACAACAGAACCTTCTAATTTACCTGAGTCTAGCAGGTTCTTGCCTTTTTAATGGCATGAAGGATCTTGTAGTTCTTGAAATCAGAGTGACGTTCCTGCAGACATTCGATAACATCGGTCAGCTTTTTATTCTTGGCGCTGAGCAGTACTGTGGTGTGGAACAGCAGATCTGCAACTTCGCCGATAAATTCCTTATCATCATCGGTAACAGCTGCCAGTGCGGTTTCAACCGCCTCCTCTCCGACTTTTTTAGCTATGCGCGGTATGCCGTTATGGAACAGTTTGGCGGTATAGCTTTCTTCTGGGGAGGAATTCTTGCGTGATTCAACCAGGGCCTCCAGTGCCGCCAGAAATGCAAACGGCAGTTCCGGCTGATCGTCAAAACAGCTTTCGGTACCGTTGTGGCAGGTCGGGCCTACCGGATCGGCCATAAGA
>JBGVOL010000044.1:0-37230 GCA_045126475.1 Lachnospiraceae bacterium
GATTCGAACGTTCTTCCTTTGTCATAGACTGGATAATTGCTTTAGGTCGGTTCATCTGTTTCTCGTCAATCTCTACATTCTTTAGCTGACTACCCATGCCCGGAATCAATGAAAGCATATCCTGCATACTACCCATCTTATTAATCTGTTCCAAGCTATCTAAAAAATCATTGAAATCAAAAGCTGCCTTACGCATCTTTTGTTCCATTTCCCTGGCTTTGTCTTCATCAATGGCATTCTGTGCTTTCTCAATCAAGGACTCTACATCACCCATACCAAGAATACGGCTTGCCATACGATCCGGATAAAACTGCTCCAAATCAGAAAGTTTCTCACCCATACCGACATAGAATATCGGTTTACCGGTAACAGCCTTTATTGATAATGCCGCACCACCTCGGGTATCACCATCTAACTTTGTAAGAATGACACCGTCAATACCAATCTTTTCATCAAAGGTTGTAGCAACATTCACTGCGTCCTGACCTGTCATTGCATCAACAACAAGAAGTGTCTGTGTTATATCAATATTATCTCTTATCTCTGCAAGCTCATTCATCAGTTCTTCATCAATGTGAAGTCGACCTGCCGTATCGATAATGACAACATTCATACCGTTTGATTTTGCATGTTCCATTGCGGCTTTTGCAATATTAACCGGTTTGTGATTTGTTCCCATTGCAAACACCGGAACACCCTGTTTTTCACCATTAACCTGCAACTGGTCAATAGCTGCCGGTCTGTATATATCACAGGCAACGAGTAACGGTTTCTTTCCCTTGGCCTTTAACTTACCTGCAATCTTAGCTGCAGTTGTTGTCTTACCGGCACCCTGAAGACCCATCATCATAATGACCGTGATTTCATTTCCTGGTTTAAGCTTAAGCTCTGTGGTCTCTGAACCCATGAGCTTGACCATTTCCTCGTTTACTATCTTTATAACCATCTGTCCCGGTGTGAGGCTTGTCATTACATCCTGACCTACTGCTCTTTCCTGAACAGAACTTATAAACTGTTTTACAACCTTGAAGCTTACATCTGCCTCCAGAAGTGCCATCTTGACTTCCTTAAGTGCTGCCTTTACATCAGCCTCCGTAAGTCTTCCCTTGCTTCTAAGGTTCTTAAATACATTTTGCAATTTATCGGATAAGCTTTCAAATGCCACCTTATACCTCCACTAATGCAGTTACATTCTGCCCGATTTTACAGTTCCTCCAGTATATGTTCTGAGAGGCTGCTTATCTTACCAATTATCTGCTTTTCCAAAACACTTCCGTCTGCACAAAGTTCCTGCAGCATATCAGCCTGTTCTTTTACCTGCTTAACCATTTCCTTTGTGTTAAGAAATCTTTCAACAAGATGAAGCTTTTCCTCATATCCTTCCAAAAGTTTCTCACAGCGTTTTACCATATCATGAACAGCCTGACGGCTTGTTCCCCTGTCCTCGGCAATTTCGCTTAGGCCTATATTGTTAAAAAAATAATCCTCGCAGACAGACTTTTGATGTTCTGTAAACAATTCACCGTAGAAATCATACAACAATGATAATCTTACGATTTCTTCCATATTTTCCATGAGATTGTACCTCAAATCATATGCATAAACGTTGTATAAAACAACACCGCTCATTATACTACTATAGAAAATGAGCGGTGTCAAGTATTTTTTCTTTACAGTTGTCAACAAAATGAGTAAAACATACAGCCTCGAAGAGGATGTCAGCTACAAAGTAGCTGGGTTTTACGAATTTAGTTGAAGTACTGTGAATAACCAATTCTAAATTTTATGCTTCGTCAATAAGCTCCTGCTGGTATGCAGAATAGTCTGTTCTGCCCTCTTTGATAAACTGGATTGCCGTAGAAGGGTGAGCATTTAATATACCTGTCAGAAGATATGGTATATCAAATCCCCATACTGCACCATCAGCCTTGATTTTAAGCATATGCTTTTCAACGAAATCCATAATAGGCGGCAGTTTGTACTTAGGATTCTTTAAGAAGCCTAAAAGTGACTCCATAAAGCAGTTTCCTGCTCCTCTTCCCATACCGGAAACAGTTGCATCAAGAAGACTTACACCGTTTGTCAGTGCCTCAATTGTGTTGGCAAAGGCAAGCTGCTGATTGTTATGTGCATGAATTCCTATTGTTTTATTATATTTAGCTGCAATATTAAGATACTTGTCAGCAAGCTTCTTTATCTGCTCAGGATAAAATGCTCCGAAGCTGTCTACAAGATAGATGCAGTCAACACCACACTGTCCCAAAAGCTCAAGACCATTGTTCAAATCCTCCTCGTTTACCTTGGAGATTGCCATGACATTAACTGTTGTCTCATATCCCTTAGCCTTTGCATCTTCTATCATCTCAATGGCTGTAGGAATCTGGTGAATATATGTTGCCGTACGAATCATATCAATAACACTGTCTTTTCTGTCAATGATATCTCTCTTATAATCAGTTCTTCCAACATCTGACATTACGGCAATTTTCAAATCAGAATCGTTGTCACCTACAATGCCTCTTATGGCTTCCTCATCGCAGAACTTCCACTTACCGAAGTCCTCCTCCTTGAATATGTCCTTTGAAGCCTTGTAACCAAACTCCATGTAATCTACGCCTGCTTTTATATTAGCCTGATATAAATCCTTAACGAACTCATCTGAAAATCTGAAAGAATTTACGAGACCTCCGTCTCTTAATGTTGCATCCAGAATCTTAATATCCGGTCTGTAAGAAATAAGTGTTCCCTTTGTATTTGTTGTATCCATTTTCTTCCTCCATCTATGCATAAAATGCAAAGTATTCGCAGCACTTTAAACCGTTACACTTTAAACCGTTAAATTGCTGACCTGTTGTATAGAATACATCAATTCAATAGGAAAGTCAACTTAATTTTATAAATTCGTTCTTACAACCTTCGGCTTATATCCTGCATCTGCTAATTTCTCGCAGATACGTTCTTTGTGTTCCTCACCGAATGTCTCAAGAGTTATTCTAAGCTCAACCTCTGCATTTCTGTTAATACTTACAAACTGGTTATGCTCAAGCTTTACAACATTTCCCTGCTGTTCTGCTATTAGCTTTGCCACCTGCTCAAGCTGTCCCGGCTTATCAGGAAGAAGTACTGATACTGTAAATATTCTGCCTCTCTGAATAAGTCCGTGCTGAAGGATTGATGACATTGTGATAATATCAATATTTCCGCCACTTATAATTGAAACAACCTTCTTATCTTTACAGTCAAGGTGTTTAAGTGCGGCTATTGTCAGAAGTCCCGAACCCTCACATACTATCTTATGATTCTCAACAATATCAAGGAATGAATCAATAAGTTCACTGTCCTCAACGGTTATAATCTCGTCAACATACTTCTGAATATACGGGAATATAACTGAACCCGGTGTCTTTACGGCTGTACCGTCAGCTATTGTCACGGCACTTGAAAGTGATACAACCTTTCCTGCCCTTACCGATTCCTGCATACAGTTTGCTCCTGCCGGCTCAACACCTATTACTTTTATGTTAGGATTGAGCATCTTGGCCAGAGTTGCCACTCCTGTAGCCAGTCCGCCTCCTCCGATTGGAACAAGTATGTAATCTACATCAGGAAGCTCCTCATAGATTTCCATACAAACAGAACCCTGTCCTGTAGCTACCTCAAGGTCATCAAAAGGATGCACAAATGTGTAACCGTGCTCATCTGCAAGTCTGTAAGCCTCTGCACACGCCTCGTCATATACATCACCGTGCAGTACAACATTTGCCCCGTAGCTCTTTGTACGATTAACTTTTATAAGTGGTGTTCCCACAGGCATTACGATTGTTGCGTTTACACCGTACATCTTTGCAGCATTTGCGACACCCTGGGCATGATTTCCTGCTGATGCAGTTATAAGTCCCTTCGCCCTCTCCTCATCAGTAAGCTGGCTTATCTTGTAATAAGCTCCTCTTACCTTATATGCGCCTGTAAACTGGAGATTTTCAGGCTTAATATATACTTTATTACCTGTAGTTTTGCTGAAATAATCACTGTAAATAAGATTTGTAGGAACTGTAACATTCTTAACTATTTTTGCAGCTTCCTTAAATTTCTCAAGAGATAACTCTGTAATCATGTCTTTTTTCCTTCTTTCTTTTATATACTACACTATGTTAACGCGTCATAGTTTAATTGTCAATAACTGCAATTACTGCTCTGCCGGTACATCAAACAATGCATTTACAAATGTATCTGAATCAAACTTCTGCAAATCCTCAATATGTTCGCCTACTCCGATATATTTAACCGGAATTCCCAGTTCAGACTGTATTGCTACTACGATACCACCCTTGGCTGTTCCGTCCATTTTGGTAAGAATAATACCTGTGATGTCAGCTACCTCCATAAACTGCTTTGCCTGAACAAGTGCATTCTGTCCTGTTGTAGCATCAAGCACAATGAGATTTTCCCTGTATGCTTCAGGATATTCCTTATCGAGGATACGGTTTATCTTTTTAAGTTCCTCCATAAGGTTATTTTTGTTATGAAGTCTTCCTGCCGTATCACAGATAAGTATATCTGCCTTTCTTGCCTTTGCAGCCTGTGCCGCATCAAAAACTACCGATGCCGGGTCGGCACCCTCTTTACTCGCTATAATGTCTGCATCTGAACGGTGAGCCCACTCTGTAAGCTGTTCTATGGCAGCAGCCCTGAAGGTATCGGCCGCTGCAAGAACAACCTTTTTTCCTTCTTTCCTGAACTGTCCTGCAAGCTTGCCTACGGATGTGGTCTTGCCTACGCCGTTTACGCCTATGACAAGAAGAACACTTGTCTTATTCTCGTATTCATAAGCCGTTTCACCCAAGTTCATCTGTTCCTTAATGGAATCCATAAGAAGCTGTTTACACTGAGCCGGCTCCTTTATCTTCAGTTCTTTTACTTTTGCCTTAAGGTCATCAATGATTTTCTCAGTGGTTGACACACCCATGTCTCCCATGATTAATATCTCCTCAAGTTCCTCATAGAAATCATCATCTATTGATGAAAACGCTGAGAATATGTTTTCAAAACCTGCAACAATATTGTCTCTTGTCTTTGTAAGACCACTTACAAGTCGTTTAAAAAATCCCTTCTTTTCTTCACTCATCCTAATTCTGCCTCCAATAAATTTACTGATACAAGTGTTGACACACCCTTCTCCTGCATTGTGATACCATACAATCTGTCAGCAGCAGCCATTGTTCCTCTTCTGTGAGTGATAACAATAAACTGCGTATGGTCTGTCAGCTTATGTAAATATCCTGCAAACCTGATGACATTGGAATCATCAAGAGCCGCCTCAATCTCGTCAAGAAGACAGAACGGTGACGGTTTAAGGTTCTGAATGGCAAACAAAAGTGCAATGGCTGTAAGTGCCTTCTCACCTCCGGAAAGCTGCATCATATTCTGAAGCTTCTTTCCCGGTGGCTGTGAGATAATACTAATATCTGCCTCTAAGATATCCATATCCTCATTCAGCTCAATTGTTCCTTTACCGCCGCCGAAAAGTTCCTTAAATACCTTGTCAAACTCTGTCTTAATCTCTCCGAATTTCTCCCTGAACTGATTTCTCATTCCCGTATCAAGTTCCTCAATAATCTTTTCAAGATTCTGTGCAGCCACAACCAGGTCATCATGCTGTGTCTTTAAGAAAGTATATCTTTCCGAAACCGACTTATACTCCTCAATGGAATTGACATTTACATCTCCCAAATCTCTTATCTCACTCTTTAACGCAGATATGCTCTTTTTTATGGCTGCAAGGTTATCCATCTCTTCATTTTTCATTGTCAAAGCAACACTGTAGGTAATCTCGTACTCATCCCACATGTAATTAACCTGCTTCTCGTTTGCCTCCTCAAGCTTTTCCTTTTGGCTTGTGAGACGATAGATTTCCTTATCAAGTTCATTGATATGATTTGAAATGTCTTCTCTTTTGGTGATAAAGTCCTTGTGTTCTTTTGTCTGATTGTCCTTCTCCAAAGAAAGTTCTTCTATCTCTTTCTCGAGCAATTCTTTTTTTGCCCTGGCTTCTTTCATAGAGTTATCAATATTTTCAATTTCTCTTTCTTTTTCAACAACCTCAACTGCAGCATTGTCGGCATTAACCTTTATAAGTTCAAGTTCTTCCTTAAGCTTAAGGTTTTCAGAATCAAGTCTTCCCGTATTCTCCCTTATGAAGTCAAGCTTCTGCTTAAGTCCGGCATAGCCAAGCTTAAGCTCCTGATTCTTTCCGATTTCCTCAGCCTCAAGCTTTCTTTCTTCCTCAACCTTACCATTAAGCTGTGCAATTCTCTCTTCAATAAGCCTGTTCTTGTCATCAAATGACAAAAGTTCCGTATTAAGGTTGTCATAATTGGTCTTAATATCCGTAATCTGACTTGATATCTCTGCGCTTTCCTTATTGAAATCATCAAAGCTGTCACTTAATTCCTGCTTTTTCTCATCTGCCTTATTCAAATTCAGTTTAACGGTATTCTGTAAGATATACTGCTCGTTAAGTACAAGCTTTACCTTCTCAAGTTCTTCTCCTGTAGCCCTTGATTTTGCTTCGTTTTCAGCGAGTTTTTCCTGAATCTCCCTGTTCTCTTCTTTCAGTGTCTCCAGAGATTTCTCCAACTCTTCAATTTCTCTTCTCCTTCCCAGAAGATTTGAATTGTTCTTAAATGCACCACCGGACATCGAACCGCCTGCATTTAAAAGTTCGCCTTCAAGGGTTACAATTCTAAGAGTGTAATTATACTTTCTGGCAATCATAAGTGCGTTATCAATTGTATCCGCAACCACAATACGTCCGAGGAGATATTTTGCAATATTTTCCCATTCTTTTTTTATCTGAACAAGATCACATGCAAGACCGATAACTCCCTTCTCAGTCAGCACGCGCTCATTCGAAAAGCCTGTCTTGTTGGCAATACTGCTAAGCGGAAGGAATGTAGCTCTTCCGAATTTACCCTTTTTAAGATATTCTATGGCCTCTTTAGCCGTCGTCTCCGTATCGGTTACAACGTTCTGGATATTTCCGCCCAGAGCTGTCTCAATGGCTGTTTCATACTTTTTGTCAACCTTTATAATATCAGCAACAACACCTACAATACCCTTCTTTGTCTCCTTTAACTCCATTATCTTCTTAATGGAATTACCATAACCTTCGTATCTCTCAGTCATATTCTTTAATGCTTCAAGATTTGAACTTACCTGATGGTATCTGCGCTGTTTATCTTCCCGCTCCCTCAAAAGGGATGATGTATCTCTGCCGATATCTGCTATTTCTTTCTCCAGTTCTTCGGCCTGACTGCTTGATTTAATAATCTCATCGCTTACCTTCTTCATCTCTTCTTCAAGTTCAACGATAATCTTATCCTGTTCCTCTTTGTCGCTCTGAGATTTTAAAAGCTTCTGATTGAGTTCTGCTTTTCTTATGCTTATCTGCTCAAGCATTGTGTCATAACGCTGCATCTTTGCCATAACGCCTGACTTTTCATTTAACAGCTCAATAATTTCTGCCTTCGCCTTCTCGATTTCCGACAGAAACTGATTCACCCTCTCAGATATGGCAAGGAGTCTGCTGTCTGCCTCATTCTGCACCTTTGTTGCTGCGGCAAGGCTTTCATCGATTTCCTTTTTCTCCTGCAAAAGCTTTTCTTTCTCCAGATTATGAGCCTCGATATCTTCATTTATGGACTGCATACGGTTCTTTAAATGCTCATCATTGATTTTGGCAGAATTAATCTGCTCATTCAAAACCTTTATGTCACCATCGAATTTTTCAATGGCAATATTTGTCTGATTCAGACTGTTTTTCTTCTCATCAAGTTTCTCATTCATTTCCTCAAGAATTCCGTCAAGCACCTCATACTGGTTCTTAATATCCTCCAGTGCCTTCTTGTTATCCTCAAGTTCATTTTCTGCAATGCCGCACTTTTTCTCAATATCAGCCAGTGATGAACGAATCTGCGTTATCTCCAAAAGAAACATATTTATATCATATGTCTTTAGCTCTTCTTTGAGTTTTAAATATTTTCTTGCGGTCTCTGACTGGCGTTCCAGGGGCTTAATCTGACGCTCAAGTTCCGATAATATATCAACAACTCTTGTAAGATTGTCTCTCTCATTCTCAAGCTTTTTTACAGCTTCAGCTTTTCTTCTCTTGAATTTTACAATACCTGCCGCCTCATCAAAAAGTTCTCTTCTCTCCTCAGGTTTTCCGCTTAATATCTTATCAATCTGACCCTGTCCGATGATTGAATATCCTTCCTTACCGATACCTGTATCATAAAAAAGCTCATTGATATCCTTAAGTCTGCACACCGAACCGTTTATCATGTACTCACTTTCACCGGAACGGAAAAGTCTTCTTGACACAGTAACTTCATCATATTCTATGCAAAGCTTATGGTCGGAATTATCCAGTGTAATGGCAACATAGGCAAAGCCAAGAGGTTTTCTGTTCTCCGTACCGGCAAAGATGACATCTTCCATCTTTCCTCCACGAAGCTGTTTAATTCGCTGCTCGCCCAAAACCCAGCGCACTGCATCGGCTACATTACTTTTACCGCTTCCGTTTGGTCCTACAATGCCTGTAATTCCATTGTGAAAATCAAACTTTATCTTGTTGGCAAAGGACTTAAAGCCCTGTACCTCTATACTTTTTAAATACATTCTCTAACCTTCCTGTTTCCCGTTTCTTTTTAAGGCAAGTATCGCCTCATATGCCGCCTGCTGTTCGGCTCTCTTCTTTGTTCCGCCGACACCTTTTCCAAGAACAACATTTTTAAACACTGCCTGCACCTCAAAGGACTTATTGTGGTCAGGGCCTGTCTCTTTTACGAGCACATATTCAACTCGCTCTTTATACTTCTTTTGTACCATTTCCTGAAGTATGGTCTTGCTATCATAAAAGAGATGTTTGTTCTCTATATCATTTAAAACAAATTTCAAAATGAACTCTTTTGCATTAGCAAAACCACCATCTAAATAGATTGCACCTATAAGTGCCTCCAGGGCATCTGATATTATGGAATCTCTGAATCTTCCGCCTGTATTTTCTTCTCCGTGTCCCAGTTTTATATAATCATTCAGTTTAAAACACCTTGCTGATTCTGCCAATGTAGGCTCACAGACAAGGCTTGCTCTCAATCTTGTAAGCTCACCCTCCGGTTTTGACTCATATTCATAGAATAAAAACTCACTGGACGCAAGTTCGAGAACCGCATCTCCCAGAAATTCCAGTCTTTCATTATTCTTGTGTTTTCCAAGCTTATTATCATTTGAATATGAGCTGTGCGTCATTGCAAGCTCAAGCAATGACTTGTTTTTGAAGGAATATCCAATATTTTTTTCAAGTTCCTCTAACGTTTTCATTCCTTTGCCTTCCTGTATTCTTCCACCTATATTATAATAAGAATGGAGACTTTTCCCCATTCTTATTGTAAAATCACACTATATAGTTAACAGAAATTAATTTAAAGCGTTCTTTATCTGTTCAACAGCGTCTGCAACTGTTACGATTTTCTCAGCTTCCTCGTTTGGAATCTCAATATCGAACTCTTCCTCTATACCCATAATAATCTGGAATACGTCAAGTGAATCTGCTCCCAAATCATCAATGAATGTAGACTCCATTGTGATTTCATCTGTCTCAATGTTTAATACCTCTGCAATAATGTTCTGTAACTTTTCAAATTCCATAATAAAACTTCCTTTCATAATAAATATTAAATTTAATTAATTTTCCAAAAGATTAATATTTTCTCTTATCTTTTCATTAATCCTCTGATTTTTAAAGGTTATACACTGTAATATAGAATTTTTAACCTCTATGGCTTTTGAACTTCCGTGTGTCTTGACAACAAGACCGTTTAAGCCTAAAAGCGGAGCTCCGCCATACTCATCTGCCTGAAATGTTTTCAATGTCTTTTTAAGTGCCGGTTTGATAAGAACTGCACCTATCTTACTTCTGAGCGTGCTCATGAGACCTTCTTTCACTTTACCGATAAGTGTTGCTCCGAGGCCTTCATAAAGTTTTAAAATGACATTTCCAACAAACGCTTCACATACAATAACGTCTGCATAGCCTGACGGTATATCCCTGGCTTCAATACTTCCTATAAAATTAATATCAGGGCAATTTTTTAACAAAGGAAATGTCTCATGTACAAGGGCATTACCCTTCTCTTCCTCTGCTCCGATATTAACTATAGCCACTCTTGGTTTTTCTATGCCAATAACATTTTCCATATAGATTGAACCCATCTTTGCAAATTGTACAAGATGGCTTGGTCTGGCATCAACGTTGGCACCACAGTCAATAAGAAGTGACACTCCGTTTTTTGTTGGAATAAGCGGTGCTAAAGGTGGTCTTTCAATACCTTTTATTCTTCCTACAATAACCTGTCCTCCGACAAGTATTGCACCTGAACTTCCTGCAGAAACTAATGCATCAGCTTCACCGTGTTTAACCATATTCATGGCAACAACTATTGATGAATCCTTTTTTCCTTTAATCGCTTTTACAGGAGGCTCTTCCGTTTCAATAACTTCTGTTGCATTGACAACAATGATTCTCTCTTTGTCGTACTCATACTTTGCCAATTCCTCACAGACTCTGCTCTCAATGCCCACCAGTTTTACAACAACAGCACTATTTTCATTGACAGCCTCGACTGCTCCCTTGACAATCTCAACAGGCGCGTTGTCTCCTCCCATAGCATCAACTGCTACGATAGTCTTTTCTTCCAAAATTTATCCCTCCACTTATATATTGTAAAGTTCACAAATGATACTATACTAGATAAATTTGTATAAATCAACCTTCTTAACATATTTTTTAAAATAAAAATAAACCGCGATTGTTTTATTACAACCGCGGTTTAATCTAATTAATCAACTGCTACGATTTCCTTCTTGTTGTAGCTTCCACAAGCCTTACATACTCTGTGAGGCATCATTAATGCGCCACACTTTGAGCACTTTACAAGATTTGGAGCAGCCATCTTCCAGTTTGCTCTTCTCTTGTCTCTTCTTGCTTTTGAAGTTTTATTCTTTGGACAAATAGACATGGTTTACACCTCCTTAAAGCTATTAAAGACCTCCAGGGCTTTCGCCATTCTTGGGTCTAATTCTGTGGTATCACAACCACAACTTCCATGGTTGAGATTTGTGCCACATCTATTACAAATTCCCTTACAGTTTTCACTGCAAAGAACTTTCATAGGTAAATTCACTAAAATCTCACCGTGAGCGAACTTTTCAACATCAAAGTCTGTTCCTGATATAAAATCAGTCTCATCCAATGCTCTTTCCTCTTCCGAAAGTGTATCGCTCAAGTTAACTTCTCTAGAAGTCTGTATTTTCAATTGTGTGCGAACATCCTCTAAACACCTGTCACATGGTATGCTCAGTGTCACATCAATATCTGCTTCCACCATAACCTTACCGTCACCGACATTTGTAAAAACAAATGACATTGGCTTCTTATCTGTTATAGGAAAACTTCCAAGTCTGGACACAAACTCATCCATCTCCAATTCAGTTTCGAGTCTTTTCACCTTACCCTCGCAGGATAAGAGTGCATGTAAATCAATCAGCATAAAATACCTCTTTTAAATCGCACCTTGAACATTATAACTATATGTTGTGTCTTTGTCAACCGAAAACTACATTTTTTTTAAATTTGTTTCTATTATACAAGAGCCAATGTCTCCTGTGCAATTTTCAGTTCTTCGTTTGTAGGGATAACCAGCACTTTAACCTTTGAATCTGCTGTGGAAATTGTTCCCTGAACTCCTCTGCACTTATCATTTGCTTCTTCGTCAATTGTTATACCAAGATATCCGAAATACTGGCATATACGTGTTCTCATAGCAGCGTCATTCTCGCCTACGCCTGCTGTAAAGACGATTGCATCAACACCGTTCATGGCAGCAACATATGAACCAACATACTTTGCAATTCTGTATGCAAATGCATCAAGAGTTATCTGTGCTCTGTGATTTCCTTCCTTTGCAGCCTTTGTTACATCTCTTAAATCACTTGAAACCCCGCTGAGTCCGAGAAGACCTGACTTCTTATTAAGAATATTTAACATCTCATTTATGTCCTTGCCCTCTTTGTTTGCAACAAACTGAATAGCTGCAGGATCAATATCACCGCTTCTTGTTCCCATAATAAGACCTTCAAGTGGGGTAAGTCCCATACTTGTGTCTACACATTTACCGTTTACTACTGCCGAACATGAACCGCCGTTACCGATATGGCAAACAATTACTTTTGAATTGTTCTTGTCAAGACCGGCCACTTCTATAGCTTTATTAGAAACGAATGCGTGGCTTGTTCCGTGGAATCCGTATTTTCTGATGCCGTATTTCTCATAATATTCATATGGGACAGCATACATATAAGCCTTCTCAGGCATTGTCTGGTGGAAAGCTGTATCAAATACTGCTACGTTCTTTACTCCCGGCATAGCCTGCTCACAGGCCTCTATACCGATGAGGTTTGCAGGATTATGTAATGGTCCGAACTCAAAGCACTCACGTATTGTTGCCTTAACATCCTCATTTACAACTACAGAATCAATATATTTCTGTGCTGCATGAAGAACTCTGTGTCCTACCGCCGTAATTTCGCTGACATCCGAAATAACACCGTGAACAGGGTCAACAAGCATATCAAGAACCATCTGTACTGCCACCTTATGATCAGGCATGTCCTTTTCCACTACACACGAATCCTTTCCTGTTGGCTTATGTGTAAGTACTGAACCCTCAATACCGATTCTCTCACAAAGTCCCTTTGCCATTACGCTCTCATGTTCCATATCAAAAAGTTGGTACTTAAGTGATGAACTTCCGCAGTTTATTACTAAAATCTTCATATCAATCTCCTTATATGTTTTCTTGGAAAATCTGTGTTACTGAGCCTGTACTGCAGTAATAGCAATGACACCCACGATATCCTTTGCAGAACATCCTCTTGAAAGGTCATTGACAGGCTTTGCAATACCCTGACACATCGGTCCGTAAGCTTCTGCCTTTGCAAGTCTCTGAACAAGCTTGTATCCAATGTTTCCTGCATCAAGGTCAGGGAAGATAAGAACATTTGCCTTTCCTGCAACTGTGCTGTCAGGAGCCTTTGATGCGCCGACACTTGGAACCATGGCTGCATCTGCCTGAAGCTCTCCGTCAATCTCAAACTGCGGAGCCATCTCCTTTGCAAGACGTGTAGCCTCTGCCACCTTATCTATGTCAGCATGCTTTGCACTTCCTTTTGTAGAATGAGAAAGCATTGCAACCTTTGGCTCTGCACCTACAAGTGCCTTAAAGCTCTCTGCTGACGAAACAGCTATAGCCGCAAGCTCTTCAGGGTTTGGATTCTGATTAAGTCCGCAGTCACCAAATACAAATGTACCGTTCTCACCATATTCACAGTTAGGAACATCCATAATGAAAAATGCAGAAACAAGCTTTGTACCGGGCTTTGTCTTTATAATCTGTAATGCAGGCTTAAGTGTATTTGCCGTAGAGTGGCATGCACCTGAAACAACACCGTCTGCATCACCGCATTTAACCATCATGCAGGCATAGAACATATACTCTGTGTGAAGAAGCTTTGTTGCCTCCTCCTTTGTCATTCCCTTTGCCTTTCTAAGCTCCACGAATGTGTCAATATACTCCTCTGTCTTAGGGTATGTAGCAGGATCAACTATTGTTGCCTTTGAAATATCAAGTCCCTCGCTGTTCTTGGCAACCTCTTCCGGTGAACCGATGATAACAAGATTTGCCACATCCTCCGCAAGAACTTCTGCAGCTGCTTCAAATGTTCTTCTGTCCATAGACTCCGGCAAAACTATTGTCTTCTTGTTCTGCTTAGCTTTTTTCTTCATTTCATCAATAAATGCCATAACAAAATTCTCCTTTACAAAAAATCGGGCATAAACATGCCCAGCTACGTTAATTATAACTCTATAACACTTTGTATACAAGTCGAAATTTGGAAATAATATGTATAAAAATCAATACAATATTCCCGTGCATACAACTTTATGTTGTGTAAATTAACACATTATATTTTTAGAATTTGCCCGAGCCTGCTGATAATATTATCAGTAATATAAATGAATATTATTGAGGTGACGATAAAATGATAAAAAATCTGAAAAAGCTGAGAGAAGAACGTGGTCTCAGCCAGCAGAAACTTGCTGAACAGTTCGGCATATCACAGCAATCTATATACAAATACGAAAATGACCTGGCTGAACCTGATGTTGATATGTTAATTAGATTTGCGGAATTCTTTTACACTTCTGTAGATTATCTTGTTGGACATGTGGACGAAGAAGATTTACAGTCTGTTGAACCTCTTACAAACAGTGAGATTCACCACATAAGAATGTACAGAAGGTTGTCAAAAGTTCTTCAAAGGAACATTAACTCTATTATCGAAGAGATTGTTGAGGACAAATAAGACTTGAAAATCGAAAGCCCCGGTGTTTTTCACCGAGGCTTTTGATTTTTTAGCAGAACTATGGATTATCTTCCACCGCCCGGGCGTCCGCCCATGCCGTTTTCATCCGTCGGGTGCTCCATCATGCCGTTCTCGTCCGTTGGGCGTTCTCCCATGTTGCCCTTGTCACCCGGCCAGTCATTCATTCCACCCTGCTGTCCGCCCATGCCACCCATACCTCCTGTGGCATTTCCTGCTGTTGTAAGTGTACTATTCACTGTAAACGTAGCAGCTACTGTTCCTCCGGAATATTTTCCGCTGCAGATACCGTCAGTAATTTCTCCCGACACTGTTCCACCTGTACTTACCGTATATGTCTCACCTGTCTTTAAATCTGCCGTACACAAGACAACATTATTAAATGATTTTGCAGCCTTAAATGTAACAAGAGAATTTCCGTTGCTGTCTGATATATTAACGAGTTCTCCTGCCTGCATATTCTGAGACAAACCAATCATCACACAATTTACAGAAGCGTTGTTTGGCATCTGTGCCATCTGCGAATATCCTACAGCAATGACAAAACCGCCTGTCATAGTACAGCCTGCATCGTAATCAAATGCACCGTTTCCTCCGTTTGCCGGTCCGTCAACAATTATATACCCATCATTAATCTCTATGGAGCCATTGGCATCAAGTCCATCTCCACTAGCATTTACATATACATAGCCGCCATTAAATACAAGGCTTCCCGTCGAACCTGCAAAATTATTCATTCCCGGTCTTCCGCCTGTTGACGGAGAATCATTTCCTCCGGCAGCATTAAATCCGTCATCTGAAGATGCAATATGAATATTTCCATCATTGACAACAATTTCAGTTGCCTCTATTCCCTCGTAACACTGCGCTATTACTATATCTCCACCATTTATTTCGATGTAACTGTCTGCGTGTATTCCATCATCACCCGATGCAATATTGAAGGTTCCTCCGTTTATTACCATACATGTCTCTGCCTGAAATCCATCCTCTCCGGATGTTATATCAAATTTTCCGCCTTCTATGATAATAAAGCCTTTGCCTTCATCGGTTGAATTGTCCGACTTAACCGCATCACCGCCCGCTTTTATAGTAATATCGGTAGTAAGTACTGCGATTGAATCCTTACCCTTAATACCGTTGTTTACTGCCGTTACGTTTATTTTGCCTCCGGTTATTGTTAAATCGTCCTTTGAAGCTATACCATTGTTAAAATTTCCCGTAACGTTAAGTGTTCCGTTTCCTGATATAACAAGGTCATCTTTTGAGAATATGCATGCATTTGGTTCTTCCTTTTCCGCATCATCATATGTATAGTTCTCTCCGTCGGAAAATGTATTTGTGGTTCCTTCCACCAGTGAAAGCACCACCTTTTCTGCATTTTTCACATATATCGCCGCTGAGTCCGAACAGCTTACCTCCACACCGTTTAATATAAGTGTTACTACCTTTGTATCTGTATCCGGCACATCCACGATTATCTGCCCGTCACTTATTTTTCCTTCTAAAACATACTCACCTGACTCTGTTATGGTTACGGTTTCGTCACCAAGTGTAATAACATTAGCGTTGTTCTGATTACCTGATGTACCGTTTGTTGTCGCCTCATTTTTTTCTTCTCCGCTTCCTGACGAGCATCCGAACAATGTTGATAATGATAATGTTGCCACTGCCATTAAAGCTATTATCTTTCTTTTCATATATACCTCTCTTCCTGTATGCAGTTAAACAGGCACACATGCCGTTTCACTCCATGTCGCTTGTTACTGTTCGCAGTCCTTCCACCTGCATTGGCAGGTCTGATTTTGAAACATTTGCTTTACAAATCATATTTTACATAGTAATGTGATTGTTATGTGAAGTCATTAAGAAAACGATGTGTAAACTATTTATGTGTAATATATTGAATTTTATATGTAATAATAGAATATGCTGACCAATAAATTTACAAATACCAAAAGGAATTTTATCATGAGTACTGTAGGACTTATAACAGAATACAACCCATTTCATATGGGACATGAATATCACATAAAAAAAGCTAAAGAACTGACAGGTGCAGACAATGTTGTTGTCATTATGAGTGGCAATTATGTACAGCGCGGCACTCCTGCATTTATGGACAAGCATACAAGAACAGGCATCGCCTTAAACCACGGGGCAGATATTGTCTTTGAGCTTCCTGTGCCGTTTTCCTGTTCAAGTGCTGAGCTGTTTGCCATTTCTGCAGTAACACTGCTTGATAAGATGGGTATTATTGACTATATATGTTTTGGATGTGAATGCGACAATCTAAAGCTTCTTAATGATATATCTCTGGTTTTGGCTGATGCAAAGAATGACAGCACCCACAAACTTAATTCCATTATTAAGGAGTTTTTAAAATGTGGGGAAAGCTATGCTTCAGCGAGAAGTCTGGCTCTTTGCGCTTATTTTGAAGAATGCTGTAACAACACAGATGTTGCCGCAATAAAGGATATAATATCACAGCCAAATAACATACTTGCCATAGAATACTTAAAATCCCTGAAGCTTATTGGCTCTCACATTAAGCCTGTCCCATTAAAAAGGACTGCTGCTTCATACCATGACAATGCAGAGAACGATTTTATGTACTCTGCTTCTTCTGTTAGAAATATAATCTTTGATACTCTTTCCGGTAGCAGCGGTAACAATTCTGTCCGAAGACTTTCCTCTTTTGACAGTATCTATAAGGAAGCTTTATATAAGACATTTCCTATATCAGAGGAAGATTTCAGCCTTATTCTTGGAGAAAAGCTTTTGTCATACATGGCATCCGGTGCAAATCTCACTGATTTTACAGGTGTGGATTCACAGCTTGCCAACAGGATAAACAATGTACTTGATAGCCGTCCTTTCACCGGATGGAAGACATTTGCAGAGACCGTTAAAACAAAAAATATTGCCTACACAGCCGTTTCCCGTGCTCTTCTTTCCCTGCTGCTTGGCATAAAAAAGAGTTCCCTTGAAGAGTATCTTTCAAACAATATTGTCTCCTATGTGCGTTTGCTTGGTTTTAAGCCTTCCGCTTCACCTCTTCTTAAACAAATAAAGGAAAATGGCATGCTCACTATCATCGGTCAGCTTTCGGAAATAAAAAGCTCATCTTTAAATGACACGGACAGAAAGTTGCTGTCACATTCCATTTACTGCGATGAGCTATACAACACAGTGGTTCGCACAAAATATCATACAGATATCCCCGGAGAATACCGGAGGAAAATTACTGTTTATCTTACTTAAGATTCATATAATTAAACCAGTAATTACAAAGGCGTTGTCCACACCTGAATGTTGAGCAAGGCACAAGTGTTCCAGAGCGCTGCGCCCCGAAGGGGACGCTTCACTACACGTGATTTCTGGTTTAACGTATATGGAACTTCAAGTGAAAATGAACCGGATTTTGATTCATTGCGGAGAATATTAGATTTTCTTAGTGTTTTGCTCTAGATTTAGCAATTCGCCAACACGATGTTGGCGAAAGCGAGCTCTGAGGCAGGACGCCGAATAGCGAGCGGTTGCGTATTAATAAATTTTGTAGTTGCAAAACACTTAGAAAATCTTATATTTGAAGCACAGAATCAAAATCCGGTTTATTTTACTTGAAGTTCTTTGATACGATAAACAGAATTTTACCTTTCCCCGTGCAGGCGTTGTTTCTCGCAATAGTCTCTTAAAAAGTCGAAGAATTCCAAGACGCATCTGTTATCCAACTTATTCAGGTTGTATGATATTACAATGTCTCTCTGGCAGAAGACATCCTCTATCTCAAGGAGTTTTACCTGGTCGCTGTCTATTTTGCCCCATGTAAACTCAGGCCAGAACCCTACTCCCATGTTGGCCGTAATCATATTTTTTACAGATGTAGGATTGTCACTCTCAAATATAATCTTCGGTTTTACTCCAAGGCTGTGACAAAACTTATCACATATGGAAGTAAACTGCTTTGAGCCTGCAAGACTGATAAATCCTTCCTCCATAACATCACGAAGTTTAATGGATTGTTTATCTTTATATTTATTATTATTGGGAACAGCAAGGAATATTTTTTCCTTACACACATATTCGTTTGTCCGCTCCTCCCTGTTTGCCTGATAAAACATTTTTGTAGTTATCTCTATATCATAAAGTTCACTTTGATTGTTCTGCAGCAATTGGAAATTAATATTCTCCCGCCCTTTCTTAAATTCTATAATTGCCTCTGTTATAAGAGTTGATGCCGCCAAAACGTTGAGATGAATAGTTTCATTACTGAGCTTCGCCATGGTCTGAAGTTGTTCAGGGATCTTGTCAAGCTCATCTATTATGGGTATAAGCTTTTTTTGCAGGTATTTTCCATATTCATTTAACATGATGTTTCTTCCTTTTGAGACAAAAAGCGGCACACCGACACTCTCCTCAAATCTGTGAATTGCCTGTGTCAATGAAGGCTGTGCAATATGAAGTTTTTCTGCACTTTTGGTAATATGCTGGCTTTCTGCCACTTCAAGAAAATAGCGTATCTGATTTAATTCCATACTCATCCTCCTAATTAATAGTTTTAATACTATTGATTTAATTGATATTATATATTTGTCATATGGATATTTCAAGCATATAATGCGATAGAAATAAAAAATAACAAAGGAGATTACCACTATGACAGATTTATTAGAAGCAACCATGCTTATATGCTTTGGATTATCATGGCCATTATCACTCTACAAAAACATTAAGGCAAAGACTGCAAAATCAATGAGCCTTCAATTCATCCTGCTTATCATTTTGGGATATATAGCAGGTATTACTGCCAAAATTATCAATCATAACATTAACTACGTTCTTGTTGTTTACCTTCTCAATCTTGCGATTGTTTCTGCAAATATCATTGTATACTTTATCAACTTAAAACATGACCGGGATGCTGAAATTAAATGTAAAAATGCAGTATCAATTTAACTTACATTAGGAGGGATTATTATGAACACGATTATGCCTGAATTAAACACCTATGAAGAATACAACAGCGTTGCCGAAAAAAACGGAATTGTCTTTTTGGGCTCCAATTACTTCTACTCACTGCCTTTATGCGAGCTGGCGCAGGACTACAAAATAAATGAGGTTATCTACAACAGAAGCATTCCAAACTGTTGTATTGACCAGATAGCAGACAAGCTTAATACTTGCGTTATGGAGCTTTGTCCTAAAAAGATTTTTGTCAATATTGGTGACGAAGATATAAAAAATGACAACCTTGATGTAGATGAGTTTATGGCAAAATACGAATGGCTTCTGTACACTATTCATACACAGACAAATGCTGATATTTACATTGTCTCAATCATTTCATCATCTCCTCTGGCACTTGAGATTAACAGACGTCTCAAGACTCTTGCAAAAGAAACCGGAAGTCAGTATATTGACCTTGGACGCATCAATTCATATCCAAAGCCTAATCTTAAAATATTTGATATTCTCAGATTTCATCTTCGCAACCATCCCATAACCTTCACTGAGGCTATGAACATGGCAACTGTTTAAACTCTAATACGCAGAAAACTCCCAGTTATATTTTAAATATAATTGGGAGTTTAACTATGCTGCATTTTACTATATTGCTTTTCTGATTATTTCACATGTTCATTAATCTTTGCAAACATCTCTGCGCGGATTTCCATAACCTTTTCAATTACTTCATTCTTATTTACCTTCATGGATATTGTCTTGTCTCTGCTGACAATCTCAACAAGACCTTCCTTTAAGTTCTTTGGTCCTACAATAACTCTTATAGGTGCTCCGATAAGGTCTGCATCTGCAAACATTGCGCCCGGACGTACATCCTCCCTGTCATCGTAGAGAACCTCCATGCCATTCTTCTGCATCTTGTCATAAAGCTCGTCAGCATACGCTTTTGCTTCGGCATCATCAGCTCTTAAAAGACACATATGAATCTCCCATGGAGCAATGGAAATAGGCCATACCGGACCATAATCATCATGCTTGACCTCACAGACACTTGCAGCCATACGACCAACACCGATTCCGTAGCAACCCATGATTGCATACTGCTGTTCACCGTTTTCGTCAAGATATGTAAGGTTCATTGACTTTGAATACTTTGTGCCAAGCTGGAATATATTTCCCACCTCAATACCTCTCTGTACGGTAATCGTCTTCTTGCCACAGCAAGGACAGATACCGCCCTCTGTAATCTTCGCTACATCAACATATGTTACCTCGCCGTAATCTCTTTCAATGTTAAAGCCCTTTACATGGTAATCTGTCTTATTTGCACCTGCTACAAGGTTGTCAATTCCCTTTAATGAGCTATCGAAGAATACCGTAACATTTTCAGGAAGACCCTTTGGTCCTATAAATCCTGCCACAATGCCGCTATCATCTGTAATAACGCCAGGGTGGATATTTTCACCTACAAGTTTTGTAAGTTTAGCCTCATTTACATCAAGGTCGCCTCTAATAAATACAATAACGTAAGAATCATCAGCATTTTTCTGGTATACAACAGCCTTACATGTATGTGTCACAGGTACATTTAAAAATGATGCAACTTCTTCAATTGTTTTTTCATTTGGTGTGTGTACCTCTTCCAAATCAGCCTTTGCAATAAGGTTCTCATTTTCAATAATGCTCTCTGCCGCTTCCATATTTGCCCTGTAGTCACATTCTGTACAGATTGCAATTGAATCCTCTCCGACAGGTGTTAAAAGCATATACTCATGTGATACACTTCCGCCCATCATACCTGAATCTGACGCAACGGCAACAACCTCAGGAATACCACATCTTGCAAAAATGCGGTTGTAGGAATCGTAGCACTTTTTATAATACTGCTCCAAATCCTCCTGAGATGTATGGAATGAGTATGCATCCTTCATTGTAAATTCACGTACTCTGATAAGACCTGCTCTCGGTCTTGCCTCATCACGGAACTTTGTCTGTATCTGATAAATCATAAACGGATATTTTGCATAACTGTTGGCATATTCCTTTACAAGCTGAACCGAAGCCTCCTCATGTGTCATTCCCAGCACCATTCTTGAGCCGCTTCTGTCCTTAAATCTTAAAAGCTCGTCGCCGACACTCTCATATCTGCCTGACTCGTCCCACAGACTTCCCGGAAGAACAACAGGGAATAAAACCTCCTGTCCGTCAATCATATCCATTTCTTCTCTTATGATGTTCTCAATCTTTTTTGTCACTCTCTTTGCAGGTGGATAAAGTGAATATATACCATTTGCAACATTTTTGATATATCCGCCTCTTACCATAAGTGCATGGCTGTCTACTACGCAGTCAGATGGACGTTCCTTAAATCTGTTTCCAACTAAATTTCTTATCTTCATTTCCTATTCCTCTTTTCTCAGCAATTGCCGCTCCATTCCCTTAACAATGCAATTTCCTTTGCATAGCCTGCCTCATCATTAGGTGTCTCCAGAATAAACGGAAGTTCTTTAAGGGCGGCGTGATTAATAATCCGCTTCATTGCCTCCTCGCCGATACATCCTAGACCTATCTTCTGATGACGATCCTTATGGCTTCCAAGCTCATTCATGCTGTCATTTAAATGAACGGCCTTAAGTCTGTCAAGACCGATAACCTTATCAAACTCGGTTATCACACCATCTAAATTATTGACAATATCATAGCCGCCGTCCCAGACATGACATGTGTCAAGGCACACACCAAGCTTGTCCTTAAGCTCTACCCTGTCAATAATATCCCTAAGTTCCTCAAAAGTTCTTCCAACCTCGCTGCCCTTTCCGGCCATGGTTTCAAGGAGAACGATTGTGCTCTGTTCAGGCTTTAACACAGTGTTTAAGACCTCTGCAATCATTTCGATTCCCTTTTCGGTACCCTGTCCTACATGTGAACCGGGGTGGAAATTGTAATAATTGCCCGGAGTATACTCCATTCTCATCAAATCATCTGCAAGCATCTGGAATGCAAGCTCTCTGATATTCTCTTTTTCTGCACAGGCATTCATTGTATACGGTGCATGTGCCACAAGCTTTCCAAAGTTATTCTCTTTTGCAATGTCAATAAATTCATCAACATCCTTTTTTACTATCTCTTTAGCACTACCCCCGCGGGGATTTCTGGTAAAAAAGGCAAATGTATTGGCTCCAAGCTCCAAAGCCTGTTTTCCCATAGCTTTGTAGCCCTTGGAAGCCGACAAATGACAACCTATATACATGATTTTCTCCTTATAAAACATTATATTGATTTATATACATTTGTTTAATATAATATTGACAGGTGCTACCATAACGGTAGGCGGTTAGTCTTCTCCGGAGGACTGTGACCTCTGATAACATAGAAATCTGTTTACAGAAATCTTACACAGGAGGACTTGCTTATGCTCACCATCGATAGCTTGATTGCTGTCATCAGCTTATGCTTGACATGCTTTAGTCTTGGCTACTCGCTTGGGCGTAATACCAAGACACACAAATAACCGCCAAGTCCCGAATACTTAGCGGTTATCATATAACTAATACTTATTCAGGCTAACCGTCTATCGGTAGCACTTCTTCATATTTATATTACCACTTAGTACTATTTCTGTCAACAAACTATTAGCATTTTACTTGCTTCGCAAGTGCTTACTTTTTCCTTGCGCTTGTCAGTTCTTAAAGCTGTGGATTGGGGCTGGTATTCTTCCGCCACGGTTTACAAAATCATCACATGCAAATGTATTAACAGGCATAACCGGTGCGTATCCCAAAAGTCCGCCAAATTCAACCATCTCTCCTACCTTCTTACCCGGTACAGGAATGATTCTTACGGCTGTTGTCTTCTGGTTAATCATACCGATTGCAGCCTCATCTGCAATAATTCCTGAGATTGTTGTTGCTTTAGTATCTCCCGGAATTGCAATCATATCCAGACCAACTGAACATACGCATGTCATTGCCTCAAGTTTTTCAAGTGTAAGCGCACCTGCATTTACAGCATCAATCATTCCCTGATCCTCGCTGACAGGAATAAATGCACCGCTAAGTCCTCCAACATATGAAGAAGCCATTACGCCGCCCTTTTTAACCTGATCGTTTAAAAGAGCAAGTGCTGCTGTTGTTCCCGGAGCTCCGACTCTCTCAAGTCCGATTTCCTGTAAAATCTCTGCAACAGAATCACCTACGGCAGGTGTCGGTGCAAGAGACAAATCTATAATACCAAAAGGCACGCCAAGTCTCTTTGACGCCTCCTGTGCTACAAGCTGTCCGACTCTTGTAACCTTGAATGCAGTCTTCTTAATAGTCTCACAGAGCACCTCAAAGTTTTCTCCTCTGACTTTTTCCAAAGCAGTCTTAACAACACCCGGTCCTGAAACACCCACATTAATAATGCAGTCAGCCTCAGTAACGCCGTGGAATGCGCCAGCCATAAAAGGATTGTCATCAGGAGCATTACAGAATACAACAAGCTTTGCACAGCCAAGGCACTCTGCATCCTTTGTTATCTCATCAGTTTCAACTATTACTTCACCCATGAGTTTCACAGCGTCCATGTTAAGACCTGTCTTTGTAGAACCTACATTTACAGAGCTGCACACTCTGTCCGTGCAGGCAAGTGCCTTTGGAATTGAACGAATCATCATTTCCTCAGCAGGTGTCATTCCCTTTGACACAAGACAAGAGTAACCACCGATAAAGTTTACTCCCACCTTCTTAGCTGCCTTGTCAAGAGTCTTTGCAATACTTACAAAATCCTCAACCGACTTACATGCAGAAGCTCCCACCAGTCCGATTGGAGTTACGGAAATTCTCTTATTAACGATAGGAATACCTATCTCTTTTTCAATCTCATTTCCTGTTGCAACAAGCTTTTCAGCTTTAGTCGTAATCTTGTTGTAAATCTTTTCGTTTAACTTTTCTATATCGCTGTCTATACAGTCAAGAAGACTGATACCCATTGTGATGGTACGCACATCAAGATTTTCGTGCTCCACCATGTCATTTGTTTCTTTTACTTCAAATAAATTAATCATATCTGCCTCCGATTATTTTCTCATTTTCTATATACGGTGCATTATGTTGAAAATATCTTCAGACTGCATTTTTATCTGAACACCAATCTTCTCACCAAGCTCTGCCATCTCATCGGCAAGCTGTCCAAACTGCTTGTCTGCTCCATTTGCATCAACAATCATCATCATGTTGAAATAACCCTGCACGATTGTCTGTGAAATATCAAGAATATTGACATTGTTTTCTGCAAGATATGTACAAACCTTTGCAATAATACCAACTGTATCTTTTCCAACTACAGTAATTACTGACTTTTTCATAGTATCCATCCTCTCTGTATTATGACTTTTTAGTCAATCTTTTCCTATTATATGTGAAAACGTCTTTTATTTCAACCATTTAAATTGGTAATATAGAAAAAACTCCCTTATAGGGAGTTTTTTCTATTCTTTAATACTCTTTGTTTATTTCATTACAAATTGAATAAATCTGCATGTGTTCCTGTATCAACCAACGTCAATGTAAGAACATCATTTTCCTTAAGATAAATCAATAACCAATCCGGCTGAATATGACATTCTCTGAAGCCCTGATATTTTCCCTTTAATTCATGGTCATGGTATTTTTCTCCAAGAGTAATATTATTCTGCAGCATAGTAATAACTTTATCTAAAAGTTTTAAATCCAAGCCTCTCTTTTTTGCCAGCTTAAGACTTTTCTTAAATTTACCAGTAAGTATTAATTCGTATTGCACTAATCAATATCCTCCAATGCATCTGAAAAACTGCTATACCTTTTTGTGTTTGGATCTTTGCTAATCTTTTTTGCTTCTTCCATTGCCTCTAATACTTCCGGCTTATACTGTGGCAATTCAATGCTAAAAGGAAGTCCACCTCGCAATACACACTGCTTTAAAAATATGTTCATTGCACCTGACATATCCATTCCTAACTGCGAAAACAGTTCACTTGCCTGTTTTTTTAAATTTTCATCTATCCTTACTTGTGTAGGTACTGTAGCCATAAAATCGCCTCCATCTAAAAAAATAATACTAATATTATATGCATCACTTATACTTATATTATAGCATTTCGATTTACATTGTCAATCATTTGTATTGATTTTTTAGAAGTAGGTAAAATGACATATTCATAACTACATAACTACAGTATGTATTGCCTTTGCAAGTCTCAAAATTTCTAAAATTGTTTGAATTCACGGCGAACTGCCGCATGATGCCGGATACCCGGCTGAAATAATCTCAAGATTTGATTTAAGAATATCACCTCTGAGATTTGATAAATAGACTATAACACCGATATGATGCATCTTCTACCTAATGATACATCATATCGGTTGTGTAATACACAGACAACTCTGTATATAAATACTGTTAAAGAACGTTCTTAGATATTACTTAATATCAATGCACCAATAAGGTCTTTCTCACTTCCTCAACATACTCCTCACTGCACTCAGCCACTTCACATATCTCGGAAATATCCATACCTTTATTCAGTAGATTTCTAACTACAGCGTATAACTTTTTATCACTACCCTTTTTCATTACATCCATATCATGAAGCAATGTCTTCATATATTCCACTCTCCATTCTTTGTTCATACGAGCTATTTTAACATCATTGTTAAGTCTCTCTGTATACTCGTCACTTGTTTTATTGGTTTCTATAAATTCAAGAAAATCCTGTGTTTCCCTACTGACATTTACAATACTTCCTTTTGTGTTGAAAATCAATATCTTCCTTCCGTCCTGTAATTTCAGGCTTTCATCATCCTTGCAAACATTTTCAAATTCGTAACAATATAATCCTTTGTCAAACAGGTCGAAAGTACATATGAAAATAACATAACCATTTTTCAATTCAGCATATTCTTTGCCTATTTCAAGCATATTCAAGTCTATCAAGCCCTGATAAAATCTAGCACGCATAGGTATATTCTTCTCTTTTTCCTGCTGCATTTCGGAGTCATAGATATTTTCTTTGTTATCTTCTACATAAATATCGTATCTGACGCCCTTACTGTCGTTTGTTACACGAACTGCCTTTTGACTGATAACTGATTTCACACCTTCGATTTTGTTTCCCGTAAGCCTTTCAAGCATATCAATACAGTTTCTCTCATCCTGCATAATCTTGCCAAACATAAAGTCATCTTTTAAAGTCAGTTCCGCGTACTGTTTTCCCAATGCTTCCATTGAAAGTATCTCATCATACATTTCGTCATTATTCTTTTGTTCCATTAACAAATCTCCTTTCGTAATCATTTTACCTGCAGGAAATTTGTTATCTTCCATCGAAATCTCCTGCTATAATCTTTTTTTGGATATTTAGCATAGATTTCATAACTATCGCCGACTCATTTAACGATATAGACATTAAGCACCAGAATCTTAATAACCGAGTAGGCTGACACCTACTTGATGTGCAATCAATGACATCTCGCCTGTCGGCTCGCTGAACATTGGCCGTCATATAGAAATTTGTGCAAGCACAATTTCTGCATGACGGCTTATTGCACAAATAGAAATATGCTACCATCATGATAGCATACTTCCAAATGAGTTACAATTAAATTTTACAGGTTATGGTTAATGGTTAAGGTAAAAGGACTATGAATGGTAACTACAAATTTTTAATTGAAAATATACAACATAAACGAGATACGCTTTGCGAATCTCGCTCTGATTAACGGTCGTCAAATGTCCACTTGTGCAAGCACAATGTCCATTTTCCTCGTCGCCATAACATAAAACCGGTATGATGAATTTTTGATTAATACATCATACTGGTTCTTTTTCCTCCAATGATAATATATTGGAACACTCTATATAAGTGAAATCCTATAAAAATACAGAGTTCTGTATTATAACTTATACATTAATAATTAATATAAATTATATATAAAACTCTGTATTTTTATTAACTGAATTTAGTCAACTTCATACACATCAAAAAATGCCTTCCCATCTGTATCTTCGACCCAATAAAAATAAAACCTCTTATCACAGTTATAATTAATCACTGCATTTTGTTCATAAGATATACTTATAGAATTAGCACCTGGAGCCCAATATTCATCATAAAATTCATCCAATTTCTGAGTGTAATTATCAATAAATACGGCAACAGCGATCTGTTGAGCAAGTATACCACGATAAATATCATAGTCTTCTCCTTCCTGCGGATATATATCATTTATATTTATACTATATCCTTTCTCCACAGTCAGGTCAAAAAACATATCTTTTTTGTCAATAGGAACAGTGACATACCATCCTTTAAGCTGATACTCAGTAGTAGGTTCTTCCGTTGTTACTTCCTGCGTAGTAGTTGGCTCTTCTGTTGTTGTGATAATTTCTGGAGTTGTTGTTTCGTCGTTACTTGGTGCTGGTTCATTTCCACAGCCTACTGCAAATGATGAAATCATTGCGATTAATAAAGTTACTGTTGTTATTTTTCTTCTCTTTGTCATAATTATAATCTCCTTTGTATTTTATTTAAGTACATTTATCCTTGCACCGGACTAAAAGTCCGGCTTATAGTACCTTTTTGTTTATTATTGACTTCCTAAATACTAATGACAAATATTGTTTCCAATGTTGCCAATAAAGTAAATAAAAAGAAGTGTTAAATAAATAAAAAGAATAGAGTAACGTAAACGGCAACAAAATATAACAGAGACGAGATACGCTTTGCGAATCTCGCTCTGATTAGCGGTCGTCAAATGTCCACTTGTGCAAGCACAGTGTCCATTTTCCTCGTCGCCATAACAAAAAACACGAAGCGTCAGGCGCAGATTATATCTGCTCCTGCCACTTCGTGTTTATATACACATCTATATTATCCCATACGCTATTTAATGCTGTGCTGTGCTGTGCTGTGCTGTGCTGTGCTGTGCTGTGCTGTGCTGTGCTGTGCTGTGCTGTCAGCGATTTTACATGTCCTTATCATCTGCGTCAACTCCACGTACTTAATTAATACAGTTATTATACCGCAAATAGTTTATTCTATCAACAACTTTTTAGATTGGATTTCTTCCAAAATTACACATCAAAATACTCCGTCACGCACTCTCTCTTTGCCACCTGTATGTCAAAATCATCTGCCTTAAACGGGCTGTCGCTAAGATTAATCTCTGCCCTGACGCTCTCGTAGGCAAGCTCAGGATAATTGTTCTCCTTGCTAAGATGTCCTAAAAACACCTTTTTAAGCTTGTCCGACAGTATATTATCAAGAAGTCTTCCCGACATCTCATTGCAGAGATGTCCCTTATTGCCAAGGATTCTCTGCTTAAGGTAGTACGGATATGAGCCTACCTGGAGCATCTTTACATCATGGTTTGCCTCAAGCAGAATGGCATCCAGATTTTTAAGATTGTCCACTATGTAATCATTGTAGCAGCCCATATCAGTGGCAACCGCCACAGACTTGTTACCTTCCGCGTCACTTATTCTGTAGCCGCAGGGATTTGCAGCGTCATGAAATATTGAAAACGGGTGAATCTTAAGTGTTCCAATGGTGAAGTCCTCATCAGCATTTACACCGTTTATCAGTGAGAAATCAACCTTATCAAGATATTTTGTTTTGGAAGCCTCCTCCATGGTTTCATTTGTACCGTAGACCGGAATATCATCCTTTCTTAGAATCACACCCAGACCACTGATGTGGTCTGAATGCTCATGTGTCACAAGAATACCGCTCATGTCAGACAGCGTAAGTCCGATTGAGTTTAAACCTTCCTCTATTCTCTTTCTGCTTATACCTGCATCGATAAGCAGATGTGTATTATCGTCACCAACATATATACAGTTTCCGCTGCTTCCGCTGGCAATACTCATTAAACGCATAATTCCTCCAAAATTCCCTTAACAAAATCGTACAGTTTAGCAACCGATGAAATGGAAACTCTCTCATCTGTAGTGTGTATGTCGTACATCTGAGGTCCGAAAGACACAACATCAAGCTCAGGCTTCTTCTCCAAGATATATCCGCATTCAAGACCTGCATGGATTACGTCTATCTTAAGTTCATCATTAAACATATCCTTATATACCCTGCACAAAAGCTTCTGCAATGGTGAATCAGCCTTGTAAGCCCACTCAGGATACTCGCCGTCAGAGCTGTACCGGCCTCCCGTAAGCTTTGCCAGAGTTTCTATCTTCTCTGCAATCAAATACTTTCTGCTTCTCACAGAGCTTCTTATGGACATATGAATGGTTACAACGCCCTTGTCAGTCTTTAAAATGCCCATGTTTAACGATGTCTCCACAAGACCGTTCATATTTGGCACACGGTACTGTGGACCAAACGGAACCACATTCATAAATGCCAGAATATTGTCCGTAGCCTTTCTTGAAGCTGCATAGAAAATGCCGTACTCGCCGTTTGAAAGACTTACATCTATGTCCTTGTCCGATACTGTAAACTCTCCTTTTATTATATCAGAGATTTCTCCAACATACTTTTTAAGCTCTGACGCTTTTTCTTCCACATTCTCATGGGTATGAAGTACAAACCTTGCAGTGCTCTCCTTTGTTATGACATTGTCCTTTGAACCGCCGTTAAGTGAGATAACTCTTATGGCAATTCTGTCATTTATATATTTAAGAACTCTCCCAAGAAGTATATTGGCGTTGGCTCTCTCATTGTGAATCTCCGCACCGGAATGACCACCCTTTAAACCGCTTATTTTAAGCTCGTATATAAGACCTGCCACCTCGGCTGTCTCCAGTTCAAACTTTACCTCTGCTGACTTGCCTCCGGCACATCCGACCGTTATGATACCGTCATCCTCACTGTCAAGATTAAGCATATACTTTCCGTTTATATCACTCATATCGAGTCCCATGGCACCGTCCATGCCCGTTTCCTCATCTATGGTAAATATAACCTCAAGGTCAGGATGCTTAACACTGTCATCATCAAGAAGTGCCAGTCCAACTGCCACGGCAATACCGTCATCAGCTCCAAGGGTTGTCTTGTCAGCAGTGATAAAATCACCGTCAACTATAAGCTTAATAGGGTCCTTCATAAAATCATGGCTGCTGTCTGAATCCTTCTCCGCCACCATATCCAGATGACCCTGTATGATAACGCCCGGCTTTTCCTCACATCCTGCAGTTGCAGGCTTCTTAATGACTACATTATTTAATTCATCCTGTCTTACGAAAAGGCCTCTCTTTTTGGCAAAAGCCACGCAGTAATCACTGACTGCCTTTGTATTTCCCGAACCTCTCGGTATATTTGAAATCTCTTCAAAATAATAAAACACCTTCTCAGGCTGTAAATTATATTTCTCAAGCATACTTAAATCCTCCTTGCATACATTATATAAATATACTACAAAGTGTTCACATAATGAAGAAAAATTTTATAACTTTTTTAATTCTTTTTTTATTTTTGCTTATGCTGTCGTTTCCTGCAGTAACCAAGGAGGCTGCTTCCACAGGCTTAAATCTGTGGATTTACACAATGCTGCCTGCACTGCTTCCCTATACTATCATAAGTTCACTCCTACTGTATCTTGACGCTTTCAGGCTTCCCTGCAGAATATTTGAAAAGTTGTTTCATAAAAGGCTTCCTGAAAGTGAAACCCTCATAATTATATGCGGCTGTCTGTGTGGCTGTCCCATCGGTGCCAAGCTTGCGGCAGACACATATAAAGGTGGAAAGATAAGCAAAAGAAACGCTGAATTTCTCATGTGCGCCTGCAACAATTTAAGCCCTTCTTTCTTGATTAACTATGTATTTGCAGAGGTGTACACTCCCTTTATACAGCTTACTACGGCACATAAATGGCTACTCTGTTTTATAATATTTGCCGCATCTTTTTGCGGTGCAGCCATAACCTGCCGTCTTATATACAAACCGGGCAAATCCGCTGATTCTGTCAGTGAAAATGACACCTACAGGACAACAGCATCAAAGAACCAAAAAAAGCCCTCATTCTCAAAGTTTTTCGAGGAGTGCATCCTCTCATCCTTTGAGATTCAGGCTAAAATCGGTGGTTACATAATATTATTTACAATTATAAATAACCTCTTTCTTTTTACATTAAAGCTGTCTGATATACAGTCAGCTGTCTTTGGCTCCATACTGGAAGTCACAAGCGGCATGGGAGTTTTTTTGTCATTAAACAATGCTGCCTTAAATCTTTCTACCCATGTGATTTGTGCCGTCATAACATCCCTTACCGCCTTTGGCGGACTGTGTACCATATTTCAGACTAAAACTGTTATATCAGACAGCGGTCTGTCCGTAAAAAAGTACGGAATATCAAAAGCCATATCAGGTATACTTGCTTTTATGGCTGCCTTTCTTTGTACATAAGTATCTTACTTATATACCTTCCACTCCCAGACAGCGTTGTTAAACATATCAGATGCAAACGGGTCAGCTTCAAGTCTTGATGATGTTACTGCAAATGTATACTGTGCGCATATCCATGATATTGGACACTCTTCATATTCAAGCTCGATAAATTCCTTAACCTGTTCTTTTCTTGTGGTTAAATCCTGCTCAACCTTAATCTTTCCTGTAATCTCAGCAAATTTCTCATTGCTTACATGGATAAGTCTGCTGCTTGCAGGCTCATAATTTCCTGCATAGCTTAACGGGTCGTTTGAAGGCATCCATGACATCATACATGAATCAAGCTTACTCATCATCATGTTAGCCCACATCGTTGACGCATCATATGTAGATACCTTTGCCTTTATACCGGCCTCATCAAGCCACTGTACAATAAGCTCTGCCTGACTCTTTCTTGCGTCGCTGTTTACACCAATCTCAAATACTCTGTCCTCAGACCACTCACCTGCATCTATGGCAGCCTTAACATATTCCTTAGCCTTCTCAATATTCTGTCCCTTGTCTGCCTTGTCATAATAGTATTCAGAACCCGGCAGAATAACTGTCTCCACAAGCTCGCCCTGACCTGAATAGAAGTTGTCAATCATTGTCTGCTTGTCAATACACAGATTAATTGCCTGTCTCATATTTGTTGAAATAGACGCACAGTTAAATGCCAGTGCCTGCAAGGTTGACGGTGCTGACTGCTTCTTAACCGTTATGCCATCCATTCCGTCAAGAGACATTGCTGATTCGGTGTCCATTGCCGTGTACAATATATCGGCCTCACCGGACATAACTGCATTGGCAAAGTTTGATATTGATACAACCTTAAACACAAGCTTGTCAAACTGCGGACTTCCAAGATGATAATCATCATAAGTCTCAAGTGTAATCTCACTTCCTGCAATCTGGCTTAAAAACTTACAAGGTCCTGAACCCACAGGACTCTCCCAGAAATCACTGGAAGAAATCTCAGTATCTGACATACTTCCAAGAATATGTTCAGGGATAACAAGAAGGGATTTTGCATTTGTCATAAGGAATGACTCCAGATTATATGGCTGCTTCAAATGAAGAACAAGTGTGTAATCATCAGGAGTGTCAACTTTAATGGAATTTTCAGATTCCTCAACACCTGCCTCATTTGTTCCCTGAATATAACTTGCAATACTTCTGTTTACAATAGTAGCTTCAGATGTAGACGCATACTGAAGTGTAAACAGCCAGTCCTTTGAAGTTACTGGTTCGCCATCATGCCATGTAGCCTTCTCATCAAGATGAAATGTAAGCACATCCCCGTCAAGTTCCCATGATTTTGCACCTCTTGGCTCAATGTTATAATCTTCATCTACAAAAATAAGTTTATCAAAAATCTTATCTGCAACAAGGTAAGCATAGCTTCCTCCTGTTGAACTGTAATAATTCAGTGTATCCCATGCTGCACCGAGTGCAAAGTTTACAACTGCCTCCGTGTCAAGTTCTCTTCCGCTGTTACCGCCTTCACCTTCGCTGCCACTGCCGCCGCCACAGGCAAAAAGTGATGCAGCCATGGCTGTTGTAACTGCAATAGCTGAAATTTTCTTAAATATTTTCCTCATACCGCTACCTCTTTTCTGTCTTTTTTTAGGAGAAAGGAGAAAGCTCTTCAAACTTTCCCCTAAAAGGAGGAGAAGCCCGTAGGGGTTACCTACGGACTTCTTTGTCACACGCTCATAATATTATAATTTTAAAATAAACACCATATTTTTGTGCACAATGTATTTTGTAACTTTGCACATATTATTGTTTTTCACTCATAATGGCAGAATGAACACAGTTATTCATAAGCATTGCAATGGTCATAGGACCTACACCGCCCGGAACAGGGGTAATTGCCTCTGTATGTGGCGCAACTTTCTCAAAGTCAACATCACCGCAAAGCTTATTGTTCTCGTCTCTGTGAATACCTACATCAATTACGACGGCACCCTCTTTTACATATGTTTCGTCCACAAATTTTGGCTTACCTATTGCCACTACAAGTATGTCCGCCTGCTTTGTAATCTCTTTTATATCTTTCGTCCTTGAATGGCATATGGTAACTGTTCCGTTCTCCCTTAAAAGAAGAAGTGCCATAGGTTTTCCCACAATGTTGCTTCTTCCGAGCACTACACATCTCTTACCGGAAATCTCCACTCCGGAACGTTTGAGAAGCTGTATGACTCCTGCAGGTGTACACGGCATATATCCGTCACTTCCTACACAAAGCGCACCTACATTCTTTTCATTGAAGCCATCAACATCCTTTTCAGGAAGAATCGCCTGGATAACCTTATCCTCATTAATCTGCTTTGGCAGTGGCAGCTGCACAAGTATGCCGTTTACCTTGCTGTCTTTGTTCAGCTTATCAATAAGGCCAAGCAGTTCCTCCTCCGAGGTGCTTTCAGGCAGTTCATACGAAAGAGATTCAATACCTATATAAGCGCAGGCTTTCTTTTTATTACCAACATAAACAGTTGACGCAGGATCATTGCCCACCTGAATTACGGCAAGGGCAATCTCCTTGCCCTGTGCCTTAAGTTCCGTCACCTTATCCTTAAGTTCGTCTTTTATCTCCTGTGAAATCTTTTTGCCATCAATTATCCTGTACATGAAATTTCCTCACTTTCATCATATTGTTTTTTAATGTTCTTCCAGCCATCTCATAGCATCATAAACATAAACAGCCGTTCCTGCCGCCAGTGCCGACTCGTCGAATTTTACCTTAGGGTTATGCTGAGGATAGCAGTATCCCTCATCCGGCTTTCCTGCAGCCAGCGCAAGCATAATTGACGGAACCTGCTGACTTACATAAGCAAAGTCCTCGGAGCCTGCTCCCGCAGAGCCTGATTTCTTATTACTTCCTGCCTGTGCAAACATTCCCATGGAGAATGCCTTCTCTTTTCCCAAAAGTTCCGTGCTGTATTTAAGTGTATCATCTGCAAGACTGCTGTCATTAAAAAGTGTAGGACAGCCGCTGTCAAACACTACCTCTGCTTCAGCCCTGAATACCTTAGCTGTTCCTTCTGTTATGTCAACCAGTCTTTCCTTTATCATCTTTCGCACATCCTCATCAAAAGTACGGATTGTGCCCTTCATAACAACCTCATCAGGAATGGCATTTGCCGCCTTTCCTCCCTGAACCGAACCTATTGTAAGGGCAGCCTTGTCATTTATACTTAACTCTCTTCCGTGGATTTCCTGAAGTGCAATAATAATATGAGCCGCAGCCGAAACAGGGTCTATACCGGCACTCGGAGTCGAGCCGTGACATCCCTTTCCCTTTACTGTAACAGTAAAAGTATCTGCCGCTGCAGCACTTACTCCTCCGCTGCATACAACCACACTTCCCGCCTCCATAGGCGAAGCTGCGGCAACATGTATCATCAGCGCCGCATCAACCTTTGGATTTTCAAGTACACCTGACTTTATCATATCGTCGGAACCCTGGAATATCTCCTCTGCAGGCTGGAACATGAGCTTGATTGTTCCGTTTATGTCTTCCTCGTGATTCTTTAAATATCTTGCCGCACCTAAAAGCATTGCTGTGTGCATATCATGTCCGCAGGCATGCATACATCCGTTCTCCGACTTAAAATCAAGGTCTGTTTCCTCCGTGATTGGAAGTGCGTCCATATCTCCACGGATAAGAAATACCTTTCCGGGCTTCTTACCGCCTGCAAGTACAACAAGACCTGCCTTGCCGCACTGGTTTACCTCATAGCCCATTTCCTCAAGCTGCTTTCTGACATAAGCAACTGTCTCTTTAAGGTCGAAGCCTGTTTCTGCATGTGCATGAAGATAACGTCTGTCTTCAATGATTTTTTCTTCAAATGATTTAATTTCACTTATTATCTCATTTCCGGTCATAGTGTTCTCCTTCCTAAAACAACCCGGTAATTACACCATTGTTGTCAACATCTATGTTGTTGGCTGCCGGAACCTTCGGAAGACCCGGCATGGTCATAATTGAGCCTGTGACAGCTACAACAAAGCCTGCTCCTGCATTAAGATAGACTTCTCTGATATTTATATCAAAATTCTCCGGTCTGCCAAGCTTTGTCTGGTCATCTGACAGGGAATACTGGTTTTTTGCCATACAAACGGGAACGTTTCCATATCCCATTTCAGTAATATTCTTTAATGCCTTTGCCGCAGCAGGGCTGAATACCACCTTATCTGCTCCGTATATCTTTGTTGCGATTGTTGTTATCTTATCTTCAAGAGACATTTCGTCAGGATAAAGAAGCTTAAAATCTCCGTCACCGCTTTCTATGGACGACAGAACCTTTTCGGCAAGTTCTATACCGCCGTCTCCGCCGTTCTCCCATACTGTTGACAATGCAAACTCACATCCTTTTTTGCGACAGAATTCCTCAACAAAGGCATTTTCTGCCTCAGAGTCAGTCACAAAGGAGTTTAATGTTACAACAACAGGGACACCGAACATTTTAAGGTTGTCTATATGCTTTTCAAGATTTACGATACCCTTCTTCAAGGCTTCAAGGTTTTCTTCCGCAAGCTGTGCCTTTGGCACACCTCCATTATATTTCAAAGCTCTGATTGTTGCAACAAGAACTGCCACGTCAGGCTTAATTCCTGCCATTCGGCACTTGATATCAAAGAACTTCTCTGCTCCCAAGTCTGCTCCGAAACCTGCCTCCGTTATGACATAATCAGCCAGTTTTAATGCAGTCTTTGTGGCTCTTACGGAATTGCAGCCATGAGCAATATTTGCAAAAGGTCCGCCATGGACAAGGGCCGGTGTATGTTCCAGCGTCTGTATTAGATTCGGCTTTAATGCATCCTTAAGAAGTGCCGCCATGGCGCCTACCGCCTGTAAATCTTGGGCGGTAACAGGCTTTCCCTCATAATTGTACGCAACTATTATCTTTGAAAGTCTTTTCTTTAAATCATCCATATTATCAGCAAGACAGAGAATTGCCATTATCTCGGAAGCAACTGTTATGACAAAATGATCCTCCCTTACGGTTCCGTCCATTTTGTTTCCAAGACCCACAACAATGTTTCTCAGAACCCTGTCATTCATGTCTATACAGCGTTTCCATAAAATCTGTCTTGTATCTATTCCGAGAGCATTTCCCTGCTGTATATGATTATCAAGAAGTGCTGCCAAAAGATTGTTTGCAGAAGTGATTGCATGAAAATCTCCCGTAAAATGAAGATTCAAATCCTCCATAGGAACTACCTGCGCATATCCTCCTCCTGCCGCACCGCCCTTTATGCCGAAGCATGGTCCGAGAGAAGGTTCGCGAAGAGCGATAACTGCCTTCTTATGGAGTTTACCAAATGCCTGGCCAAGACCGACACTTGTGGTTGTCTTT
>JBGVOL010000045.1:0-33554 GCA_045126475.1 Lachnospiraceae bacterium
AAGCGAGCTCTGAGGCAGGACGCCGAATAGCGAGCGGTTGCGTACTATATAAAAATGTAAATGCAAAGAACTTAGATAAACTCTCACACGAAACACAGAATAAAAACGCAGCTCTCTATGTCAAATCGTTCGTGTGATAAACGGTAATTTACCATAAACAGCCCTTGTTCATTATATGTGCACGGGGTACTGTGTTATGCCACCTTTTCGTCTTCAAAGTAGACTTTGTACCATACAAGGAACACATAAATTGTCCAGATTTTTCTGCTGTTGTCTGCTTTTCCGGCTTTGTGGTCGTCAAGAAGTGCAACAATTCTTTCCGTGTCGAAGAATTCCTTTGCGGCACTGCTCTCAAAGGCCTCTTTTACCTTATTGTAGTACTTGTCCTCCTTAAGCCATACACGAATAGGAACAGGGAATCCAAGCTTCTTCTTGTTGGCTGTTGCCTCAGGAAGGTGACGCTTTGCCGCTATTCTGAACGCATACTTTGTAGCCCTTTTATTGCAACGATAGTCAATAGGCATCTTTTTTGTATAATCAAAAACATTTATATCAAGGAACGGAACTCTTGATTCAAGGGAATGAGCCATGCTCATCTTATCAGCCTTTAAAAGAATATCTCCCTGAAGCCAGAAATTGATATCAATATACTGCATTTTTGCAATATCATTCAGTCCCTTGCAATGGGCATAACATGACTCCACAATTCTGCTTGGCTTAACATGTGTCAGCTTTGTCTTTAACAATTTCTCCCTTTCTTCCACAGAGAACATATTGGCATTGCCGATAAATCTCTCTTCAACACTCTTTGAACCTCTGATAAGGAAGTCTCTTCCCTTAAAATCAGGAAGCTTCTTCATAAGTGCGCCCACAGGCTTCTTGATAAATTTAGGGATGTACTTAAATGCTCTTAAAGATATAGGTTCATGATAAATATTGTATCCTCCGAAGAACTCGTCTGCGCCCTCACCTGAAAGAACAACCTTAAGCTGCTCTGCTGCCAGTTGGTCTACAAAATAAAGTGCGATACATGAAGGATCTGCAAGAGGCTCATCCATGTAATACATTACCTTTGGTATTACATCAAAATACTCATCACTGCTTATATTCTTGCTGTAATTCTCCTTGTCAAGTTCTTTTGTGAGACCTTCTGCATATCTTATCTCATTATACTTGCTGTTCTTGTCAAGAAATCCTACCGTAAATGTCTTATTTCCCGGGAATTCAGACACAACATAACTTGAATCAACACCACTTGACAGAAGTGAACCCACCTCAACATCCGCTATCATATGGGCATCAACTGTCTCATGTACAATGGCCTCGATATCAGTAACAGTATCCTCAAGTGAAATTTCTGACTCCTTTGCAGGTTCCATGGCAGGATCGAAATATCTGTTGACACTAAGTTCCCCGTCTTTATATATCATGTAGTGGCCCGCAGGCAGCTTATATATTCCCTTAAAAAATGTTTCAGGAAGAACTGAATACTGGAAACTCATATACTGCTCAAGTGCTTCCTCGTTTACTTCCTTCTTTATACCCGGAAATTCAAGAATTCCCTTTATCTCAGAGCAGAATACAAGATTGCCTTCCTTCGTCTTTGTATAATAGAACGGCTTTATTCCGAAAAAATCCCTTGCTCCGAAGAAAAGCTTCTTCTTCATATCGTATATCATAAATGCAAACATTCCCCTGAGATGATACAAAAGCTCTGTGCCGTACTCCTCATAACCGTGTACCAGAACCTCCGTATCCGAATTATTTGCAAATACATGACCTTTTTCTATAAGTTCTGCCCTTATTTCCTTGTGATTGTAAATCTCACCGTTGAATACAATTGCCACATCCTTATTTTCATTAAACATTGGCTGTGAACCATTATCAAGGTCAATTATGCTCAGTCTTCTGAAACCAAGTGCCGCATCCTCGTCACAAAATGTTCCCGCCTGGTCCGGACCTCTGTGGGCAATCTTATCCATCATCTTTGTTAATATCTCTTCTTTGTTACCTGAAACACTTCCTGTAAATCCGCTAATTCCACACATATGCTGACTCCTTTTATTCTGTCTGGTTTATTTGATGTATCCTAATTCGCTTTTTATCTCTTCGATAAGTACGCGTTCATCCATAGGATATTTTACGCCTTCGATTTCCTGATAATCCTCATGGCCTTTTCCTGCAAGAACAATAACATCACCCTCTTCACCATGTTCTATGGCATACTTAATTGCCTGCTTTCTGTCCTGTATGGTAATGTATTTTCCCGATGCACGTTTAACGCCGGTTTCAATATCCTTTATGATATCCTCCGGCTTTTCAAATCTCGGATTATCCGATGTGATAATTGTAAAATCGGATAATCTTGACGAAACCTCGCCCATCTCATACCTTCTGTCCTTTGAGCGGTTACCTCCGCACCCGAAAAGCGTCACTATCCTCTTTGGATTATATTCTCTCAGGCTTTTAAGAAGACTCTCCAGGCTCATTGCATTATGAGCATAATCTATCATAAGTGTAAACTTCGGGGATACATCCACAATCTCAACTCTTCCCTTGACTCTTATATCCTTAAGAACCCTTTCAATAAGCGACGCATCCTTTGTAAAATGATAGCATACAGATATTGCCGTAAGAGTGTTATATACATTAAATCTTCCCGGTATATCAATTTCAACAGGCATATTTATCTTTCCCATTAAGTCATAAGCAATACCTATAACACCCGGTTTCTGAAGAAGCCTTATATTCTTCGCCATAAGGTCCGCTTCTTTTTCAACGGCAAAGGTTTCTATACTGCAGGTTGCATCCTTCATCATGTCTGCCGCATGAGCATCATCGGCATTAAATATACCATGTTTGCACATTTTAAACAGCTTTGCCTTACAGTTCATATAGTCATCGAAATCCTTGTGCTCATTCTCGCCTATATGGTCCTTTGACAGATTTGTAAATATACCGTAATCAAACTCAAATCCGGCCACCCTGTCAAGCATAAGGCCCTGTGATGAAACTTCCATAACTACGGCTTTACAGCCATCTTCCACCATTTTTGCAAAATACTCCTGAACCACATATGACTCTGGTGTTGTATTTGATGACGGAATGGCCATATCACCTATTATGGTCTCAACGGTTCCTATAAGTCCTGTCTTTATTCCTGCCTTTTCAAGTACAGACCTTATCATATAGGCTGTAGTTGTCTTTCCTTTTGTTCCCGTCACACCTATGGTTACAAGCTTTCCTGCAGGATGGTCAAAATATGCGGCAGCCATACATGCCAGCCCATATCGTGAGGATTTCACCTTTACAACAGCCACATCACTGTCAATACTTTCCAAATCAATATCTTTCTCCACAATAACTGCAGACGCACCGCTTTCTATCACCTGTCCTACAAAATCATGGCCATCACTTCTGGCACCTGATATGCAGACAAACGCATCACCACTTTTTACTTTCCTTGAATCGTACACCAGATTGTTTACCTCTGTATCAGCACTGCCGATTAATATCTCATAGTCAACACTGCCAAGTAAATCAACTAACTTCATTGGTCCGCCTCCTTATAGAATCTCTCCATAACACACAGTCACTGCAGGTCCGGTCATAAATATAGTATCATTATCTCTGTCATACTCAATGTACAAGTCACCGCCAACAAGATGAACAAGTACCTTATCTTCTGTATATCCGTTTAAAATACATGCCATTACACAGGCACATGCTCCTGTTCCGCATGCCCATGTTTCGCCTGAACCACGTTCCCACACACGCATGTTCACTGTGTTTCTGTCTATAACCTTTACAAACTCAGTATTTACTCTGTCCGGAAATGCCTCATGATGTTCAAACATCGGTCCGATTTTCTCCAAATCCAATGTTTTTGTATCATCAACAAAAGTTACACAGTGAGGATTACCCATAGATATACACGTAACTTTGTATGTCGTACCGTTAACCGTAAGAGGTTCATCTATCATTGTCTCCCCCTGATATTTTACGGGAATAAGTTCCGGCTTAAGAATAGGTGCTCCCATATCAACTCTTACAGTCTCGACCTTGCCGTCTTTTACATTAAGATTCAGTGTTTTAATTCCTGCCTTTGTCTCCACTGTCACAGTTGTCTTGTCTGTCATGCCGTTATCATATACATATTTTCCAACGCATCTTATGCCATTCCCGCACATCGCACCCTCAGAGCCATCCTGATTGTACATTGCCATTCTAAAATCTGCCACATCCGACGGGCAAATCATAATCATTCCGTCCGAACCTATACCAAATCTCACATCACTGACTTTTCTTGCTGTCTCGCAA
Source organism: Lachnospiraceae bacterium (assembly GCA_045126475.1). Classification (GTDB taxonomy): domain Bacteria; phylum Bacillota; class Clostridia; order Lachnospirales; family Lachnospiraceae; genus SVEL01. Next base: position 4,321 of record JBGVOL010000045.1, read on the forward strand.
GGGTCTTCAAGCTTCTCCTCAAAACCGTTTACATATATATAATCATTACCGCATCCCTGCATTTTAATAAATTTCATAGTAATTCACCTCTCATGTAGACTATCTGTTCATATATTCGCACAATGCATCAAAACATTCCATGGCATCATTGTAACCGCTATCGTACAGGTTCTTCATCTTCTCAGGGTTCTTTTCCAGTCGTCCCACCTCAACAGTTTCCTTTGGACGGATGACAAAAATCTTACCTGCTTTTTCAAACTTTGTTATTTTCATAAGTGTCTTATTGTATCTTGCATGACGCCTCTTCATGGCCCTTACAAATCTCGGATAATCATGATAAACCATTTTAATAAGCGGCATCATCTTTTCCGGCGACTTTCTGTACTCTGCGTCTCTTGTAAGAATGACAACAACCTTCTCATTTCCGCTTTTAATGGCATGCATGAACGGAATAGCATCGGAAGCACCGCCGTCAAGATACTCCTCTCCATCTATCTCAACCATCTTTGACAGAAGAGGAAGTGAACAGCTTGCCCACACTTTATCAATATCCCGGCTCATATCTTCCACTTTAAGATATTCAGGTTTTCCCGTTTTGCAATTTGTCGCCACAACATAAAAATCTGACTGTTTCTTTGAAAATGTTTCATAATCAAAAAGAACAAGTTCATCCGGTATCGTCTTAAGAGAAAACTCCTTGTCAAAATAGTTTCCTCCTCTTACAAGATTACTGACCGAAGCATACCGTTTGTCTTTCATATATTCGGTATTTACCTCCAATGCTCTGCCCTTCTGCTTTGAGAGATAACTGCAACACTGGCTTGCCCCTGCCGATACTCCGTAACAGTTTTTAAAATATATTCCCTTATCTATAAAGAAATCCAGCACTCCGGCAGTGTAAAGGCCTCTCATACCTCCGCCTTCCAACACCAGACCGCCGTTATACAATATTTCGCTCATTTTATTACCTGCCTTTTACCATTTTCCCTATTAACCCACTGTCAATCATAACACAGATTACAGCGTTCGTAAACCCAAAGGCGGAATGTTCTGCACATCTTTGTGCAAAACATTCCGCCTTTCATACACTTCTAATCTAACTATTTCTCTACTTCATCCTCAGCCACTTCCTGAAGCTGGTCAGGATTAAGTCTTCCGTAAAGCTTTGCCATATTTCTCATTTTTTCTACAAGCTCATCGTCGAATGCACCTTTTTTCAACTTCCACTTCCAGTTATTTCCCACCGTAGACGGAAGATTTTCTCTCGCTTCAGTACCGAGTCCAAGATAATCCTGTGCCGGTATAATACAATAATCTGCAACGCTCTCCATGGCAGCCTTTATCATATACCAGTTAATCTTCTTCTCGTCGTCAGCCTTATCAATCATAAAGAAGTCATCTGTAAACTTCTTTGCGCCTTCGTCAAGCTCGTTATACCATCCTACAACAGTGTCATTATCATGAGTTCCTGTATACACAACACAGTTAGTGCTGTAGTTATATGGCAGATACTCGCTGTCCGAATCCTCAAAGAATCCAAACTGAAGTACCTTCATTCCCGGATACGCCGTATCCTTAAGGAGTTCTCTTACTGTTTCAGTAATATAGCCCAAATCCTCTGCAATAATATTCATTTCGCCAAGTTCTTTGCCAAGTTCATTGAACAAATCAATACCAGGTCCCTGCTCCCACTGACCGTTTCTGGCAGTTTCGTCACCGAAAGGTATAGCGTAGTATTCATCAAATCCTCTGAAATGGTCAATACGTACAAGGTCATACAGCTTGTTACATGCTGCCATTCTCTTCTTCCACCATTGGTAACCTGTCTTTTTGTGATAATCCCACTTATATAGCGGATTACCCCAAAGCTGTCCGTCATCACTGAAAGCATCAGGCGGACATCCCGCAACCTTAACAGGCTCAAGATTTTCATCTAACTGGAATATCTCAGGATTCGTCCATACATCAGCACTGTCGTAAGCAACATAAATCGGAATATCACCTACAATTTCAATACCGTTCTCGTTTGCATACGACTTAAGTTCACCCCACTGCTTGAAAAACTCGTACTGGATAAAGCAATAAAAGCTGACTTCATCTGCATATTCTTCCTTATATTTCTTAACAGCTTCCGGTTTTCTTAACTTGATATCATCATCCCACTCAATAAAGCTCTTGCCGCCATATGAATCCTTTACGGCCATAAAGAGTGCATAATCCTCAAGCCAGTCACTGTTTTCTTTCACAAACTTCTGATAATCGCTGTCCTTCTCAATGTCACTGTTCTTATACGCTTTCTTAAGCACTTCATAACGTCCGTTGTAAACACGCTCATAATCGACATACTCAGGATGACCTTCCATGTTTGCATCCTCACAGTCAGCCTCGCTTATGTAGCCCTTCTTTATAAATTCCTTAAGTGATACAAAGTACGGATTTCCGGCAAATGTTGAGAAAGACTGATACGGCGAATCTCCGTAGCTGGTGTGTCCAAACGGAAGAACCTGCCAGTACTTCTGCCCTGCCTCCTTTAACATGTCAACAAATGCGTAAGCCTCCTCATCAAAACATCCAATACCATAATCAGATGGAAGACTTGATACCGGTAATAAAACACCACATGTTCTCATAAATAAATACCTCTCCTGTCAATATCATTTTTCTTTGAAATATATAACTTTCCAATATTTGGTACCGTTTTCACTATCGTTACCAACACCTAATAAAATCATAGCATACATGCATGATTTTATCAAGTTGCATATTAATGACTTAACTAATGTAATTCTATCACTTTCCTACTTTAAAATCTACCAATTTTTATTATTGTAATTACATAAAAATGCCCTTATAATGTCAATATGTGTTATTACGTGCAAGATAACAGAAGAACATACAGGAGAATAAAGACACAAACATGAAACTATTTAATTCACTTAAGACCATTACTCAGAAACTTATTACTTTATATACATCAGGAACAACCGTTTCCCACATTGCCATCATCGCCACCTCCGTGGTCACACTCTCCGCTGCTACAGCAGCTTCAGTGATGATTATTTCAAATGTGACAAGTGCCGATGAGATAGTAACCACAAAGGCCGAAGTAAGCACTTCAGAACTTCCCGAAACGGAAACATCCACTTCTGCCATGATCGTGCAAATCGAAACAACCACTGAAGAAACTACTACAGAAGAGACAACGGCTGCTCCTGAAACCATACCTGTTGAAGAATTAAATATAGGAGATATGGAAGAAGGAAACAGAGAAGAAGAGTCTGTAGACAAAGATGAACTCCAGCAAATCTTTGAGCCGGAAACTGAACCCGAAACCGAACCTGAAACTACCGAAGCTCCGACAGAAGCACCTGTGAGCGAGTACGCATGTGTAGTAAAAGGTATTGATATTTCAAAATGGAATTCCATAGATAAAGCTCCCATTGACTGGGCAAAGGTAAAAGAATCAGGCGTAAAATTCGTAATAATAAGAGCCGGATACCGTTCACGCAGTGTAGATAACCCTGCCATGTATGAGGACCCATACTTCAGGCAGCATATAGAAGGTGCCCTGTCCGCAGGCCTGCAGGTAGGGGTCTACTTCTATTCACAGGCAACAAATGAGGCTGAAGCTCTTGAAGAAGCTTCATATCTTCTCTCACTCATAAAAGATTACCGGATAACATATCCTGTATGTTTTGACTGGGAGCCTGTAAGCGGAAGCCGTGTAGCATTATCAGGTCTTTCAAAAGAAAAAGCTACTTCCATTGCGGCAACATTTCTTTCTACCATAAAAGGTTATGGTTACGATGCCATGCTATACAGTTATCATTCTGCCATAAAGAAATATTTTAACATGGACAGGCTTTCTGACTATAAAACATGGGTTGCCTATTACTATGCAAAATACAACGATACCGGTGTTGAATATCAGCTTGGTGATCCGCTGCCTGATACAAATTATCCTTATCAGATGTGGCAATACTCATCAAAAAGCTATGTTCCCGGCATACAGGGATATGTAGACATGAATGTTGCATTTTTCTCATACAGCGGAAGCAATGTTCCAACCTCGGCAATTATTCTGAACCTTCCTGCCACATCCTATACCACGGAAAAAGGTTCGGCAGTTGACATAAAAACAGGAGTTACGGCATTTAATACGGCAGGACTTGACGTTTCATCCCTTGTCACCGTAACAATAAAAGACGCTGACGGCAACATCATCTCTGAGGAAAATGTTTTTGATACTCCGGGAAGATACACCATAACATACACCATAAAAGATTTCACAGGTGTATCAAAACATGCAGATGCAAGCCTTGTTGTAAGAGGTGAACCTGAATTCATTCTGTCTTCAGACAGACTCACTTTTACAAGACAATATAATTCATATTATGATGTTATGAATTCCTTAAGGAACAATATTGTATCGGTCAAAGATTCAGAAGGAAGACCAATCAATGCTTTCGATGTTAATATATCAGGTCTTGACAGTTATCTTTCAACCGGATACTACACTGTCACCTATTCCGTGACAGATGGCAACGGTATCACTGGAACTGCAACCGTAACCGTTATTATAGAAAGTCTTCCCGAAACAACGACAGAAGGGGAAAGCTCCGATGAAGAAACCTCTTCCGACGAAGAAACCTCTTCCGACGAGGAATCATCTTCCGGTGGTGAATCTTCTTCCGGCGAGGATTCATCTTCCGGTGGTGATACTCCTTCCGGCGAGGATTCATCTTCCGGCGAGGATTCATCTTCCGATGGTGATACTCCTTCCGACGAGGAAACCACTCCGTAGGCATGTAAATGATTTTATTTTATATACATACGATTTGAGATAAAAAGCTACATTTTTATTCATTGTGAAGTGTGAATAGTTTATCTTGGTTCTTTGTCTGTACACAGCAATTTGCCAACACGATGTTGGCAAAAGCGAGCTCTGAGGCACGATGCCGAATAGCGAGCGGTTGCGTACTATATGAAAACATAAATCCAAAGAACTTAGATAAACTCACACGAAACACAGAATAAAAATGTAGCTCTTTATCTCAAATCGTTGGTGTAAAAAATAAAAATTTTATTTCAGGAATCCGTTTACTATCTGCTCTTCTGCCTCTGCCTCGGTAAGTCCCAGTGTCATGAGCTTTATTATCTGCTCACCTGCGATTTTTCCGATAGCAGCTTCATGAATAAGCTGTGCATCAAGATTATTGGCTGTAATCTCCGGTATAGCACTTATCTTTGCGTTATCCATGATAATGGCATCACACTCCGAATGACCTGCACACTTATTGTTTCCGTTAATTTTTGCAAGGAAAACCTGTCTTGAATCATCTCTTGCAACGGCTCTTGATATGATGTTGGCGCCTGAATCCTCACCGTCAAGCTCCACCTCAAAGGTTGTTTTAGCGTACTGCTTATCATGTGTTACCAGCTTTTCGATAACCTTAATAGAAGCACCGTCTGCTACTTTAGCTTTGGTTATTCTGTCAGTAGAGTCAACACCTTTTATCTGTACAGTCTCCATCTCCATGTAACTGTTCTCGCCTACCTCCACAACAGTTGTGGGGTTCATTATACGCTCGCCTGTGCCTTCGCCCTGTCCGTAATGTTTCTCCACATATCTTACCTTAGAATTCTTTCCGATAAAAAATGAATGAATACCGTCATGCTGTGACTTCTTCTCACCGCCATTATGGATTCCGCATCCGGCAACGATTGTCACATCACAGTCGTCTCCGATAAAGAAATCATTGTAAACCATCTCCGTAATTCCGCTCTGGCTTAAAACCACCGGAATATGTACACTCTCATTTTTTGTACCCGGCTTAATGATTATATCTATACCCTGCTTATCTTCCTTTGTAACTATATCAATGTTTGCTGTTGTATTTCTTCCTGCCATGGAACCGTTTGCACGGATATTGTATGCACCTGCCGGAACTTCATGAAGGTCGGCAATCTCAGCTAACAGTGTCTTTTGAATCTCATCCATGTCCGTATCCTCCTAGTCATTGTAGTATTTGCAGCCCTCTAAGGTGTTACCCTCAAGGACCTCAGGAAGTATTTCATCTTTGGTTCCCATACTCTTAACACTGCCTGCTGCAATTACAATAATTTCATCGGCAATATTTAGAATCCTCTCCTGATGGGATATAATAATAATAGTCTTTTCCTGCTTGTGCATCTTCTCAAACACTTTAATAAGATTCTTGAAGCTCCAAAGGTCAATACCTGCCTCCGGCTCATCAAATACGGAAAGTTCCGTATTTCTTGCAATTATGGTTGCTATCTCAATTCTTTTGAGTTCTCCTCCCGAGAGGCTTGAATCAACTTCTCTGTTGATATAATCCCTGGCGCAAAGACCCACCTCTGAGAGATACTCACATGCACTTGCAACGCTGACACCGTCACCTGCAGCAAGCTTTATTAAATCCCGCACCCTTATTCCCTTAAATCTTACAGGCTGCTGAAATGCAAAACTTACGCCAAGCTTTGCCCTGTCTGTAATACTCATATCAGTAATATCCTGTCCGTTGAACAGAATCTGTCCCGCCGTTGGTTTTTCAATACCTGCAATAATCTTTGCAAGAGTCGACTTACCGCCTCCGTTTGGTCCGGTAATAGCGACGAATTTATTGTCATCTATAGTCAGACTTACGTCCTTTAAAATTTCCTTTGTCTTACCATTCTCTTCTACGGAAAAAGAAATGTTCTTTAACTCTAACATACTTTCCTCCTTGGTTAGATATTTCACATTTTTGCAACTCAGACATTATATCAGAAGAGACCTTACTTTGCAATAATGCAAACCATTCTTTCAGTGCTCCCGTTCAGTGCTCCTTCATTGCTTCAATATTTAACTCCTTTTTTCTTCTGGTTACAAGGCCTCCTATCTTTCCCGTCTCTTTTGCCGTCAAAGATTTCCATCCATTTTCAAGAACTCTGTCAAGAAGTCCCAGCTCACCCGCTATTTCATATTTCAACTGTTCCTCCGGCTTAATCTCCGAAAGTTTTATTTTTTTATTTTTGTTCTTAGCCATGACATACTCCTTTAATAATACATTTCCGGTTATTTTCATTTAGAGTATGTCCCTATTAAACGTACTTATACCTCCAGAGTCTCGCCGAATTTTACGGAATAAATAATGCGTTTTTTTATTTCCTTACCGGTAATGCTGCCAAGAGCCTCGCCGTAATACTTTAACTGGCTCTCATACCTTGCCTTTAAGTCTTCAATCCTTTTCACACTGTCGGTTTTGTAATCCACAAGCACTATGCCATCCTCGTAATAAAACCACGCATCCACTATTCCCTGTACAACAACCAGTTCTTTGCTCTTATATTTATCAGGCTCTATATAACAGGCAGGTATACCCATTACAAAAGGCTTCTCCCTGTACAGTCTGTGCTCCTTATGAGCTTCTCTCATCATTGAACCAAGGACTGAGTCAGAGAATACTTTTATCTTTTCGGCACTGACAAGTTCAATACTCTCCCTGTCAATAAGCCCCTTTTGAACCATGTCATCCATCATCTCTTTTACATCATCCGCACTGTTAATATCCCTGTCGTAATCAAACAGCTCAAAGACCCTGTGATATGCAGTTCCTCTCTTGGCACCGTCAGATGTAATAAGCTCTTCCGCATTCTTCTTTCCGTAATCAACCTCATTTGCACCTTCATCATCTGATGTCAGCTTCATGTACATATGCTTAATGTCGGAAATGCTCATCTTTGACCTTATGCCGCACTCTTCTGCATGCTCATACTCATATGAAAAAGTCTCTGCAATAATTTTATGCATATGGGCATCATAAACCTTTGATTTGTCAATTGACCTTAAAGCATTCTTTGCATCATCCTTTATTTTCGTTTCCGTCAGACGCGCATAAACAAGTTCATCAGGAAGAACACGGGAGAATACCACCTTTTTCTCTGCCATTCCCCTGATGAGGCACATAAGAAACCAGTCCATATACGAAACTGCTCCTGCTATGGCACCCATACCAAATTCCACAGGCCTATGCTTTGTATAACCTGCAAGCTTATCAAGTTTTGACGTGACATTTCCTATTCCCGTGATTATAAGCTTTTCCTTTGCCCTGGTCATGGCCACATACAGAACTCTCAGCTCCTCGGCAATATTTTCAAGACGTATGCTGTTACCCACAGCCTCTTTTATAAGAGTCTTGTACCGTATCCTCCTGTCTGTATCCACACGGTTTATGCCTATTCCAAGCTCATGATGGATAACTATCTTTTCAGATACATCCCTCATATTCATTTTCTTTCCGGTACCGCCTAAAAATACAACCGGGTATTCAAGACCCTTACTCTTGTGTATGGTCATTATCTTCACACTGTCATCATTTTCGCCCTGTGTTACTGCTTCTCCCTGTTCTACCTTGTATTTTTTCAATTTTTCTATATAACGGACAAAGTTAAAGAGACCGCTGTATGGGCCATTTTCATAGGTTTTTGCCTTCTCAAGAAGCATCTCAACATTGGCAAGGCGCTTTTCCCCTGTCTTTCCTGACATAATGAATTCCCTGAAATGTGTATCCTCAATAATACGACATATTAAGTCATAAATTGAAAGATAAGATACCATACTCCTGTATTCAGCTATTTTACCTTTAATGGCACGCACCCTTTCACCATATATACCGTCATAGGCTTTAAATGCTTCATAAAATGTACCGTCACAGCCAATCCTTATGTCTGCCAGCATATTTTCCGTCATGCCGAATATGTTTCTAAGAACTGCTGCCAGCTTAATGTCCTGTCTGGGATTGTCAATGACCGACAGCATGTCAAGTATTGCACCTATCTCAAATGTGTCAAAATATCCTTCACTTAGGTTTGTATATACGGGTATGCCCTCCTCGGCAAAAACTTCGGTATAGACTTCTGCATATCCCGTCGTACTTCTAAACAAGATGGCAATATCAGAAAACTTCAGCCTGCGAAGTTCCCCCATATCCCTGTCATAGACCATCAGAGGTTCTTTGCCTCCCACGCCGTACATAAGCTCTTTTATCCTGCCTGCCGTAAGGACCGCCTCAAGCTCAATATTACTAAGAGCATCCTCCTCCGTTTCATCCTCATTGTCATCCTCTGTTTTCTTACAGCCTGTATCGATAAACAATACTTCCGGATTGTAACTGCCGTTACCATTCTCAGAGTAATCCGCACCGGCATAGAGCATATTATCCTCATCATAGCTTATTCCGCCAAGCTCCTTTGTCATAATCTGGCTGAATACAATATTGCAGAAATCCAGAACCTCATGCCTGCTTCTGAAATTTTTAGACAGGACAATCTTTTTTGAATCTCCCTCTTCACCTTCGCTTGCATAGGCATTGTATTTTTCCAGAAACAGCTCAGGTCTTGCCAGACGGAACTTGTAGATACTCTGCTTCACATCTCCAACCATAAACATGTTATGTGTTCCTCTTTCTCCACGGCCTGACACTGCATTTAATATAATCTCCTGAACAAGATTGCTGTCCTGATACTCATCTACCATGATTTCATAATAATCTGCTGCCATTTCCCTTGCCGTATCTGTAGGCACATATGTACCATCCTCTTCTTCTCTTACAAGAACAGACAGTGCATTGTGCTCCAAGTCACTGAAATCCACAAGATTTTTGTCCGCCTTTGCCGCCTTGTATGCCTCTCCAAACTCCGCCACAAGCTCTGCAATTGTTTTAACCACAGGCAGACATTTGTGTACATCATCAATAATCTCCTTATATTTCCTCGAAAAATATTTTGCGCCTACACTTTTCACAGTCTTCTTGTATCCGTCCCTTATGGTCTGAATCTGTTTTTTATAAAGTTCATCCTCCTCAGACAAACCTTTCATAGCAGGCATTCTTTCGAATTTAAAACCGCAGATAAGCTCACCTGTTTTGTCATAGTCTGTTTCTGTGAGGATTTTTGAGAACCTGTCACGTTCTTCCTCAATAACATCTCTGTATTTATCAAAGCCGTATTCATCACACAAATCAAGTGCCGTTTCCATGGCATTTATAACTTCCCCTAAACGGTTTCTTATATCTGTATATATAAGTTCAAGCCATGCATCTCCCGCATTACCCTGATAGGCATCCACCAGGGATTTAAGCCACCTGCCGGGATTAGGGTAACTCATGGAAAAATCATAAAGTCTTAACACTATATCCTCTATGGCATTGTCGCTTTTCGTTCCTGAATATATATCAATAAACTTTAAAAATCCCTCGTCCCCTCTTTTATAATTCTCCTCAAGAACCTCCGCCATGACATCGGCTCTTAAAAGGGCAAGTTCTCCCGCTTCTGCCACCTTAAAAGCCGGGTCAAGCTCAAGTTCGCTGAAATGTTCCCTTACAACATCACTGCAAAAACTGTCTATTGTCGTTATCTTGGCATTGTGAATATAAGTCATCTGCTTTCTTAAGTGTTCATTTAACGGATCTTCCATTGCTTTCCGTTCAAGCGCCTTAAGGACTCTTTCCCTCATCTCTCCTGCTGCCGCACGGGTAAATGTCACCACAAGAAGCCTGTCTATATCTACCGGTTCCCTGCCATCGTTTCCTGTCACTATTGAAATTATTCTCTCAACAAGTACTGCTGTTTTGCCGGAGCCTGCCGCAGCCGACACAAGCACGTTTTTGTCCCTTATATCTATGACTTTTTTCTGGTCTTTAGTCCATCTTGTCTCTGCCACGTCCTAGTCCTCCTTCCCTGCAACATTCCATTTTTCCTGCAGTTCCCTTACTGATGTACTGCCGATTTTCCTGTAATTATTGTCAAACTGTCGGTTATCAAAAGCACAAACTCTCTGAAATTTGCAGTAACTACACGGGCTGTACTGACCCTTTTTGTACGGATTTATATCTATCCTTCCGTCAAGAATCTCCTTTGTCATTTCCCCTACCTTGGTCTTAACTCTCTCAATAAGCTTTTCAAAATTTTCTGATGACATAATACCTGCTGACGATTCTACTCGCATATCAACACCTATATCACTGAACTTTGCCCTCATTATATCCGAGTTTTTATTACTGTCTGAAAGACCTTCATCAAGTCCCGTGATGACATCCTCCCTGCTGTTGACGGCACCGGTCATCCTGTACTCTGCCAATAGTCTTTCCGAAAGCTTCTCATCATCAAGAATTGATTCCTCATAATCTATGACAGGGTCCTTGATATTAAAGTAAAACGCTCCTCCCGGTTCAACGTTCTTTCCCGGATTCACCGCCTTCTCCCTCTTTATCATGGAATCCATATAGTAAATAAGCTGAAGCTGAAGACCGTTTTCCACCTCCACCGGGTCAAAGGCAGTATTACCCGACTTATAATCCACAATCTTCACATATATATCACTTTCATTTTCAAGCCTGTCAACTCTGTCTATTCTTCCTTCACGAAGCTTTATTTCAAACTCACAAGGCTCAAATTTACCGCGCCTTATATGTTCAAGAATAGCCCACGCCGACCTGTCTGTTACTCTCCTTATCTTCTCAATCATATAATTGTTTCTTGCGGAGCTCTTCAATACCTGTCCGCCATAATTCTCAGTAACCTGTAAAACCACCTCATCTACAAGGCTTTTTCGCAGTTCATCCGAAATATTATTAAAATCAAGATTTTTCTCCACAATCTTTTTTGAAAAAAGCTCTATTGCTTCATGAAATATATTTCCTATATCAACAGGCTTTATCTCATATACGGGACGCTCCGCAAGCTTTAGACCGTAGCTCAAAAAATGTGCATAGGCACATGCGGCATACTTTTCAAGTCTTGTGACACTATGTCCGAGACTCTCTCCGTATAAGGCTTTTGCCACAGTCTTATCAAGGACGGAGTCATTATTTAAATAAAATGCGCCCTCAATGGCTCTGTCCAGTGCCTCCCTGTACCTGTCGTCTTTTCCGAAATAAGAAAAAAGCTCATACCACAAATCATCCATATCCTCAGAGCCGTAATCCTTTAACTTCATGGCCATTCTGTCAAAGGCACCGCTCTTTGATGTGATTACACTGTTCTGTTCCACGGCACAACTCTTTATATGAAGATTTGAAAACATGTCTCTCATGACATTAATAAGGTACGACGGACGAAGTGCCGTTCCGTCAGGTGCACTTAAAGAATATGTCATAATAAGTTTTTCCGAAGGTTTTGTCAGGTTAAGATACAGATAAAACTTCTGTATAAACCCTTCTTCTCTCACTGTAGGTGACAGTTCCATATTAAGATTTTTCAGAACCATTCTGTCATTTTGTGATAAAAGCCCCGGTTTACCGCCGTGCGACGGTATAATTCCGTCATTTACGCCCATTACAAAAAGTACCTTTATATGACCAAGTCTTGTTCTTTGAATATCACCAACCACTACCTGGTCCATAACCATAGGTATAATGCCCACCTTTATCTCATCGAACCCATCATCAAGAAGTCTTCTGTACTCCTTCAGTGTAAGTTTCTCATCTCCGAGAAGACTGTCCAATTTATCAAAAAGCTCCATAGTAAGCTTAAATGTCTGACTGTACTCCGCCGCCAGAGAATGTTCTCCCATCTCCTTAAATCTCTCACAGTATTCATTAAGCTTCTGCTCAAGCTGATGCTCTTCAACAAAATCTCTTATGGCGTCAGAAATCCCTGAAACCTTCATGCTTTTGATATCCTTGTCAAAAAATCCCCTGACTGACCCTATGAATTTCTCCCTGACTGACCGGCATTTTTCAAATTCTTCGTCAGAAAGTCCCCTGTATCTTTTTGTAAACGGACGGGTATACTCACCATACCCCTTAATTCCGCAGCCAAGCACATAATTTTCAAGAATATCTGTCTCCCCTGCCTCAAGAGGGCTCATATCATTCTTAAGGTATGAGAATACACTTTCATAACTGAAATTTTCATCAGCCATCTCAAGTATGCTTCTTATGACATTGACAAAAGGATTTCTTATAAGGCTTCTCTTATTGTCCATAAAATACGGTATGCCACTGTTTTCAAAGGCCCTTGCAATATTCCTCTTCATGCCGTCAAGGTCCCCTGTTACAACTGCTATGTCTCTGTAGCGGAGTTCACCCTTTCCTGCCATTACCATAGCCACAATCTTCTCTGCCGTAAACATTGCTTCCTTCATGGAATTGTCAGCCGAATATATCTCAAAGGAACCGTCACAGTTTATTTTTTTAATCTCGCTGTATCGGAACAGGTTACTCTCAATATGAGCAAGAACGCCATTATCTTTGAACCTCGAAAGAGAAGACATCCTGACAAACTCCGGCTTTTCCGCCTGTACTCTTACATCCGCAGCCATGCTTATAAGCTGATTGATTGTAGTCTTTGACATTGCAAACAGCTCATGCTCTTTTATTTCCTTAAACCCCGTATCTGTCAGGCCCATACACGCCTCCTCAGATATGGCAAGCGTAATGTTTACGCCCCTTGAATATGACATAAGCAGTCTGATAAGCCTGTTCTGGACAGGGGTAAATCCCGTAAAGCCGTCGAGATAAACTTCACTGTTTTTTATTATCTCTGACCGGGACACGGCATCACAGAGCCTTGAAAGTACCTCCTCCTTTGTGATGTAAACCGTATCGTCGCCACTCATATTTTTAATATACTCTTTAAATGCTTCATATACAGTCTGTATATCCGAAAGCTTCATTGCGGTATTTTTGTGACTATCCATGTTTCCAATGACGCTTCCCAGTTCCTCCGGTGATATACCATACTGATAAAGCTCCGATATGGATGACTTCATCTCCTCCACAAAACCGAAATACTTGATTTTATCCGCAAAAAGTTGCAGTTTATTCTTATTTTCTTCGATAACATGTCTTAGAACAAGTGTCTTTCCCGTATCATCAAGAACTGACAGACGATTTATCCCCAGTTCTTCAAAGACGCGGAATGCAAGACGGTTGAAGCTGACAATATCTATATTCATGACACCATGTCTCGGATGACGCTCAACGATATCCTTCTGGGTTGCCATGGTAAACTGCTCCGGCACCACTACTATGAAGTTTTTTTCGGGATTAGCCATTGATTTTTTTATTATTTCCTCATACATATAATGAGTTTTTCCCGCGCCGCTTGAGCCAAGAATAAATTTAAGTGACATGTCTGTCCTCCCCTTCTCCTGTAATAAATTAAAACTCTCCTGCATACTATATACAAATGACAGCCGAGTGCATGTGCAATCCGCCTATATAATCGACAGGAGAGTTTATTATGAATCAGGATTATAATCCAAAGATTTATGTAATGCAGTTGAAAGAATTAATCTACACTGCAATTTTTGTCGTTCTGACAATCATTCTCATCATTGTCATGATATCCATGTTTGCTCCGGACGATGATAATGATGCATCTGAGAGTAATGCTACACCTACTGTTTACTTATATGATTAACACAATGCTTACATATGCAGATACATACATTTGGGAGCCGGGCGGCTTGTCTGTACACAGTCAGCACCCGGCTTTAGATTAATTTAGTCCGATTTCTTCCGCTTCTTTTAACCATAATGCGCCACATGCATCACTTGGCATTCTTAAATCCCCCCTCGGAGATACTGCAACAGAACCGACTTTCGGGCCGTCAGGCAGACATGAACGTTTAAACTGCTGGGCAAAAAACCTTCTGTAAAATACCTTAAGCCACTTAAGTATTGTCTCCCTGTCATATATTCCGTCAAAGGCTTTTTCAGCCATATAAAATACCTTTTTAGGTGCGAATCCGAATCTCAATATATTATAGAGATAAAAATCATGAAGCTCGTATGGTCCCACTAAATCTTCCGTTTTCTGAGAGATTTTTCCGTTCTCAGGCGGCAGCAGTTCAGGACTCACCGGGGTGGCAAGCACATCATAAAGTACCTTTGACAGCACCTCATCACCACATGTATCCGCATAATATCTTACAAGGTGGCGCACAAGGGTCTTTGGAACCGAAGCATTTACACCGTACATTGACATATGGTCTCCGTTGTATGTTGCCCATCCAAGTGCCAGTTCAGACATATCACCTGTGCCTATAACCATTCCGTTATGCTCATTTGCAAGATTCATAAGAAGAAGTGTTCTCTGTCTCGCCTGGGAGTTTTCATATGTCACATCATGAACATTTATGTCGTGACCGATATCTTCAAAATGTCTTATGACAGCCTCTCTTATACTTATCTCCTTAAGTGTCGCGCCTATCTTATTTATAAGCTCTAAGGCATTTGTATACGTTCTGTCAGTCGTTCCGAATCCCGGCATTGTAACAGCGATTATGTCTTTTCTTTCAAGTCCTGCCATGTCAAAAGCCTTAGCTGTGACAATAAGTGCCAATGTAGAATCAAGTCCTCCCGATATACCGATAACGGCACTCTTTGCGTGTGTGTGTAAAAGACGCTTCTTAAGTCCCATAGCCTGAATCATCAGTATCTCCTCGCATCGTTTCTCCCTGTCTTTAGTACCTTCCGGAACAAATGGCGATTTGTCTATAAAGCGGCTGAAATCATCCTCTTTTTCCACATTTTCCTCTTTGCCAAAGTTTTTAAAAGTAAATATGTTCTCAACATATCCGATGTTATCCCTGTCTGCTGCAGAAGGATATGTTGTCATTCTTCTTCTCTCGCTGTTAAGCTTGTCTGCATCTATGAAAGCGCACACCATCTCATTGCCAAAACGCTCCGACTCTGCAAGAACCGCCCCATTCTCAGCTATAATATTGTGACCTGAGAATACCAGATCCGTTGTTGACTCTCCCTCACCTGCCGAAGCATATATATATCCGCATATTAAACGGGCCGACTGGCCTGACACAAGAGTTTTTCTGTAAATATCCTTTCCGGTAGCCTCGTCACTTGCGGAAAGATTCGCAATAATATTTGCTCCTGCCAGTGCATGGGAAATACTTGGAGGCATTGGGACCCACAAATCCTCACATATCTCTACCGCTACCTTTATAGGCGTCACTCCCTCCTCGCAGGTAAAGAGCTGATTTGCCCCAAAAGGCACCTGTTCTCCGAAAAAGTCAATATATACCACATTGTCAAATCCCGGTGTAAAATGCCTCATCTCATAAAACTCTGAGTAATTTGGCAGATTTTTCTTGGGAACTATTCCAAGTACTTCTCCGTCAAACATAACAGCTGCCGCATTGTAAAGTTTACTCTCGGCTTCAATCGGAAGTCCCACCATAACAAGTATGTCTTTTCCCTCTGTATATGCCGCTATATCCCTTACGGCTTTTTTCGCAGAGCCAAGCATTGCAGTCTGCCAAAACAGGTCACTGCATGTGTACCCTGTAATACAAAGCTCAGGAAAAACAGCAATCTTAACATTTTCTTCCACTGCCTTATCAATGCATTTCACAATCTGTTCTTTGTTGTAATCACAATCAGCCACCCTTATATCCGGTGTAATTGCGGCAGTCTTTATATATCCGTACTTTTCGTATTCCTTCATATATGCCTCCCATACCATTAAAACTCATATTTCTCATTTTATCCTAAAAACAAGGTTTTGTCATCTCTTTTCAATTATTTGTCAATCACTATTCACAGTCTTCCATCTGCATGCATATGATAGTAAAAAAGCTGATTTAGCAGGTGAATATGCCATATAAAATTGTTATTGATCCGGGCCATGGCGGCTCAGATTTCGGAGCAACTTACAACGGACGAACTGAGAAGGAAGACAACTTGAACCTCGCCCTTGCAGTAGGTCAGATTCTGGAAAATAACGGCATTGACGTTGTGTACACAAGAACCTCAGACGTATATAATACACCTTTTGAAAAAGCCACCATGGCCAACAATGCCGGTGCAGACTTTTTTGTATCAATACATCGAAATTCCCTTCCTACGCCAAACAGCGGAAGCGGTGTTGAAACTCTTGTCTTTAACGATTCAGGAACAAAGGCCGAAATGGCAAGAAATATAAACAGTGAACTGGCAAAGCTTGGTTTTAACAACAGAGGTGTCATAGAACGTCCTAATCTGGTTGTTTTAAAGCGTACAAAAATGCCTGCACTTCTTGTGGAGGCAGGATTTATAAACAACGATGCAGATAATGCCAAATTTGATTCGGAATTTGGAGATATAGCCGCCGCCATTGCAAGTGGTATATTAGAAACCCTTGACATGGGTCAGCTCCAGCAGATGCCTTTATACAAAGTCCAGGTCGGTGCATTTGACAATATCGACTCTGCAAGTAATCTGTCCTCAAAACTCAATTCTGAAGGATATCCTTCATATATAGTTGAAGAAAACAATTTGTATAAAGTGATGGTCGGCGCATTTTCAGTATTGCAAAATGCTGTAAACACTGAGACCCGACTTCGTGATGACGGCTATAGCACCTTCATTACAACATAACTCTATCGGTTATTGTTGCCGTTATTACCGTTATTGTTGTTATTGTTATTATTGTTGTTATTATTGCTATCATCTGTTCCGTTATTGTAGGTAGATGTATTTCCGTTACCATCTAAATCATTGCCGATATCGTCGATGCCATTTTGAATGTCATCGCCGATATCATTTACCAGACCACCGTTGCCTGTTGTACTGTTATTATTATTGTTATTGCCGTTGTTATCAACAGTACCGTCTGCATTGCAAGAACAACCGGCAGCAACAAGAAGTACTCCCGTCAACAGTAAAGCCATGGAAATTCTCTTTAATTTACGCATAATAAAAGTCTCCTTTGAAAAATATTTAGCAGTATGATGTTTTTAACATCCCTTACTAAGTATATTTATTTACAAAGGAGACTTTTTTTATGCACTATTTTTTTTAAAGAAATAATTATTCACCGATAACTTCTTTCATGGAATACATTCCCGCCTTTTGGCCTTTTAAAAATTTGGCGGCCTGAACTGCACCTTTGGCGAATATACCCTTTGAGTACGCTGTATGCTTAAACTCAAGGACTTCGTCTCTTCCGGCAAATATTATCTCATGTTCACCAACTATTGTTCCGCCTCTTACAGCACTTATGCCGATTTCCTTCTCAGGTCTCTTTTCCCTGACACTGCTTCTGTCATAACGATATTCATACTCGTTACCAAGCTGTTCGTTAATGGCATCAGCAAGCATAATAGCTGTTCCGCTTGGGGCATCTATCTTCTGGTTGTGATGTTTTTCCACTATCTCTATGTCAAATCCGGCATCAGCAAGGGTCTTTGCAACTATTTTCATGACTTTTGCCATTGTGTTGATGCCAAGAGACATATTTCCCGAACGGAGGATTGCTACCTTCTTTGATGCTTCATTTATCCTGTCAATCTCCTCAACGGAATATCCTGTAGAGCACAAAACAGCGGGAACCTGATTTCTCACTGCATATTCAAGAATGCTGTCAAGAGACTTAGGGTTTGAGAAATCAATGATAACATCAGCAGCCTCCTGCACTCCTGTTACGGAATCATACACCGGGTATGTATTATGTCCGTCATCAAATATATCAACTCCTGCAACTATCTCTGTCTCTCCATCATTCTTTACAATATCGGTTATAACCTGACCCATCTTGCCGTTACAACCTACCATTATTATATTAACCATATCTATACCTTTTCTTTCTTTTGTTTTTAGTCAAGGATTCCGTACTTTCTCATTGCCTCGGCAAGCTTTTCCTTATTCTTCTCCTCCATCTCCGATAACGGCATACGAAGTGAACCGACATTCTTGCCCTGAAGATTCATGGCTGCCTTTACAGGAATAGGATTAACCTCGCAGAATAACGCATCGATAAGCTCTATTGCATCAAGCTGAAGCTTACAGCTCTTCTCAACATTTCCTGCAAGATATTCAGCCACGATATCATGTGTCTGCTTTGGAGCAACATTTGAAAGAACCGAGATTACACCCTTTCCTCCAAGTGAAAGAATAGGAACTATCTGTTCATCATTTCCCGAATATATATCAAGCTTTCCCTTGGCAAGTGACGCAAGCTTTGCCACCTGTGATATATTGCCTGAAGCCTCCTTAATAGCCACAACATTTGGAGCTGCCTCATTGATTGCCACTGCTGTTTCAGGAAGAATATTGCAGCCTGTTCTGCCCGGAACGTTATATAATATAACAGGTAACTTTACAGAATCGGCAATTGCCTTAAAGTGAGCTATAAGACCCTTCTGTGTTGCCTTATTATAATAAGGTGTAACAACAAGAAGACCGTCTGCGCCGTACTTTTCAGCTTCTTTTGAAAGATAAATGGCTGTCTCCGTACAATTTGAGCCGGTACCTGCAACTACCGGTATTCTGTGGTTTACTTTGTCGACAACAAACTTAATGCACTGAAGATGTTCTTCATGTGTGAGAGTTGAAGCCTCGCCTGTTGTTCCGCACACGATTATACAATCTGTGCCTCCGGCAATCTGATCCTCCACTATCTGTCCGAAAACTTCATAATTAACCGAACCATCCTGATTCATTGGTGTAACAATTGCAACACCTGCACCTGTAAAAATTGACATATTCTTTTCCTCCTTACCCATAATGTATAGAAAAAGCCGACCCACAAAGAGCCGGCTCATGAAAACGTTATCATAAGATTCATGATAGCTCCCCATCTGATTTGATTGTCAGATGACAGTCACAGAGCTCTTAACTCTGTGCCCAAGGTTAAATACGACAATATAATCAACCTTTCGGCGTCTTTTCCTTTCCCTCTGCTTCTTCTGCCTCTGCCTGCATCCGCAGATGTACTGTTAAAACACGCGACCTCTACACATTATCTTTAAATTTATTTTTACTAAATATAGCACTTATGACTTTGTATGTCAATAAAAAAGCACTACTTACCAAGCATTGATTCTATGCTTAGATATATCTCGTCCTGAGACATATTGTCCATATCATATATAATAAGATCATTTCTCTTTCGAAGTTCACTTGTAAACGGTGTATTTACCGTCTTCATCAGTATAAATACATTGGTATCAAGTTCAAGAACTTCCCTGATTTTCTCCATAAACTCCGGTGAGTCAGCCTCTCCTCTTCCAAGTTCATCAAGAATAATGCAGTCGTAATCTTTCTTCTTCATCTTAAGAACATCCTTAAGACAAAGGACTCCGAATGTATCATAGACTTCCGTGAGATTTATTCTGTGTTTGCTTCTGAGTACCGTCTGTATGGGAACATTGTTATGATAGCCCTCAACATCCTTTATAGAGCTCATGTAATATCCCTTAAACTCATTTTCAAATACAATACTGTGCATTCTGAAACCGACCGGTCTTAAATTGTGTTTTTCAAGAATCTCATCCATAAGGTATGATTTTCCTGTATTTGACTGACCAATTATTAAAAACTTACTCATCCTAGGTACCTTCCCTCTCTGCTTTGGCTAAACTGCCACCATAATGATACTAATTTTCCGGGGATATGTCAACTCCAACAGACTCTTCATTTACACTTTTATCGCTTTTTCCCTTATCTTTTCTGCAGACGATATAAATTCCGAGAGGAAGAAGCAAAATGCTAATCCACTGGGATGTGGAAAGTCCCAAAATTCCTCCCCTTATCATGTCACCGCGCACAAACTCAAGAAGGAATCTCATAATGCTGTATACAATAAGATAAATTCCGATTGCACTTCCGTCTTTTCTCTTTCCCTTTCTGACATAAAGGTAAAGACACACAAAAAGAATTAAATTTACCACAGTTTCAACAAGTGGTGTGGGAAATCTTGGAACCCCGCTTATTCCTTCTGTAAATTCATTATGAGGGTATGTGATGGCAAAAATACCGTCATACTCCATTCCGTAACAGCAGCCTGCACAAAGACAGCCGATTCTTCCTATTCCATGCATAAGTGGGATGGCAGGCGCCGCCACATTCATGAACGGTCTAAGGGGAATCTTAAACTGTTTGCAGTAAATAATAACACCAAGTGCTCCGCCGATAAGTCCGCCGTAAAAAACAAATCCGCCGAATACATATATTAAGACAGCATACGGATTTTCAAGAAACACATCGAAATTATCAATAAACTTCGGAAGCATTGTGATAAAATACAAAATCTTTGCTCCCACAACAACACCGATAGCACAATAGAAGCTTGCAAAAAGCACATCACTTGGCGGCAGTCCGTTTTTCCTTGCAAGTGACATCGCCACAACAACTGCCAGCACAAAACCTACAATTGCAAGGATTCCGTACATTGGAAGCGGATATCCGAAAATATAAATATATGGTAACATATCAAGTCTCCTCACCTTTAAAATCATGTGTCTCAATTTAATGCACACAATGGAAATTGTATCATAAATAACTGTTTTTTACTACATAAAAATTTAAGTAAAAAGCAGGGCGGTTCAATTACGAACCGCCCCAATCAAAATATATGAGAAAAAATGAAGTTAGCTTATTTTTTTCTTCTTGCTCTTGAGCAATATAACAACTGCAATTAATGCAACAACTGCTACTGCAGCAACTATCACAATAGGTACAATAGGCAATCCTGAATCTGTTGTATCAGACTTTTCTGATGCAGATGCCGGTGCAACTGTGTCACCCTTTACCAATACCATACTTGAAATAGCGTTTACAGATACTTTACCGCCTGAAACAGTCTCAATAACATCTGTTCCGGCCTTGTTGTCCTTAATGCAGACGTTCCACTCACCATCAGGAATGTTTATCTCTACAGCATCCTTGTTTGCATTGTAGATAACAAGTAACTGTTCTGCACACTCACCGTTAGCCTCACCGTCAATTGTATAAGC
This sequence comes from Lachnospiraceae bacterium, assembly GCA_045126475.1. GTDB lineage: Bacteria > Bacillota > Clostridia > Lachnospirales > Lachnospiraceae > SVEL01. Next base: position 26,063 of record JBGVOL010000045.1, read on the forward strand.
AACAACGTTTGTCGGTACTTCCTCAATAAACTTGAGATACTTAGCAACATCCTCGGCTGTTGTCATACGAAGTCCTGCATGATTCTTTCTGAATTCAATAAGTCCCTTGTAGTATTCATAAACTTCGCTGTTCATATCATCCCACTTGATTGAATTCACTTCATCAGAAGACTTATAGCTGTTGTGGTCTCCACCCTTTGAACGGAGAATTTCCTCACCTGAAAGCATAAACGGAATACCCTGTGCTGTATAAACAACACTTGCGCAGAGAAGATTCATCTTTATTCTGTCTTCCTCTGTGTCATTCTTGTTTGAAATAGTTATCTTATCCCAAAGTGTAAGATTATCATGACAAGATGTGTAGTTTACAGTCTGGATAGGATTTGCTGCCCATGGTGAACAGATATCTGTGTATGTTCCTGCCCAGTTGATTCCCGGATAATTTGTAGCCGCTATAACGCCTGACTTAATTCTCTCTTCCTGACCAATCTTTCCTGTTGCGAATCCTGTGTCTGAATCACTGAATACGCTTCCCTTAAGACCGTCACGGATATCGTCAGAGAATGCTCCCACCTGTCCTTCAATTCTTACTGTATTTTTCTTTAATGCTGCATCATATGCAAGAAGTAATGAGCTTCCGCCTGTCCAGCCCTCACCATATACGATGATGGTTGGGTCTATCTCATTAAGAGCTTCTCTTACAGCTTCCATAGTTTCAATGTCGATAAGACCCATAAGGTCAAATCTGAATCCGTCAATATTGTACTCTGTTACCCAGTATACTACTGAATCAACAATATACTTTCTTACCATTGCACGCTCAGATGCAACTTCATTACCGCATCCTGAACCGTTTGAGAATGAACCGTCTGCATTCATTCTGTAGTAATAACCCGGAACTGTTAAGTTCATCCATGAATTTACGTTTTCTGCTGTATGGTTGTAAACAACATCCATAATAACGCGGATATCATTCTCATGGAATGACTGAACCATCTGCTTGAACTCATTTACACGAACTTCACCGTTAAATGGATCTGTTGAGTATGAACCTTCCGGAACATTGTAGTTATATGGGTCATAACCCCAGTTAAACTGTGGTGTATCAAGCTTTGTCTCATCTACTGAATTTGGTGAGAAATCATATACAGGCATAAGCTGTACATGTGTAACACCTAAATCAAGTATATGGTCAAGTGCTGTAGGAACTCCTGAACTATTAACTGTTCCCTTCTCTGTAAGACCGAGGTACTTACCTGCATTCTTAACACCTGAGCTCTTGTCGATTGTAAAGTCTCTTACATGCATCTCATAAACGATTGCATCTGTTGCATTGACAAATTCCGGTCTCTTAACCTTATCCCATCCTTCAGGATCTGTTGAGTCAAGGTCGATTACCATACCTCTCTGACCGTTTGCGCCTGTTGTTCTTGCATATAAGTCAACAACCTCATTTGTAACACCTGCATTTGTTACTGAATATGTATAATATACTCCGTTTAAATCTCCTGAAACCTCTGCTGACCAGACACCCTTATCACCCTTAGTCATATCTACTGTGTCATAAGAGTCACCGCCAAGGCCGTCATTGTATAAGTTAAGCTTAACATCTGTAGCAAATGGTGTCCATACTTTGAAGACTGTCTTGTCCTTGCTGTAAACAGCACCTAAATCATTGCCGTCATAATAGAAAGCTTCTGCAAACTCTTCAGTATTGTATACATCTCCGTATGAAACAGCTTTTTCACCATAAAGCTCTGATACAACAGTATATGTCTTTGAAAGGTCAAGTGGCTCTTCAAGATTGATAATGAAATCTGATGATGTACCTGCTTCACTATAGATGTTCATAAGCTTGTACTCTTTTCCATCCTGGTCCTTAACCTTAAAGATGTCCAATGACTCTGTTGCATCTGTGTTTACGGGAACAGTTGTCTTCATAGTAATTCTCTTGGCAGTTGTAAGTATTGCACCCAAAATCTTTGGAGACAAGTCTGCATCTGCCTTGTCTGTGTAAACAGTGGCATCTGACTGTATAATGTAAACATCAAGAACGCCGTCTTTTGCATCAGCCAAATCAATGTATCTGTCGTTCTCAATATCCTTTGCTTCCCACTCGTTTAATCTGATGATGAAACCAAGTTTTCCTGCCGATGCATCAACATTGTATGATACTACCTTACCAAAGTCATCTTCTCCTGCAAAGTTGTTTGCAGTACCGTCACCGCCGTTTGGCCAGAACCATACATTCCATCCTGTGTAGTTTTCGTCAAATCTGTGATAATGAAGATTAACCTGTATCTCTCCCTCTGCAGGAGGTACTGCCTCTCCACTGTTACCATCGCCGTTTCCTCCGGCTGCATCTAAATCAAAAGCTGAAGCGCCTTCAGGAGCCTCTGTCTTGAAGCCTTCCACTCCTGCTGTAACCCACACTTCTGCAAATCCGTCTTTTACAGGTATAAACTGGTCACCTTCGAAGTCCTTTTCCTCCCAGTCACCTCTGCGAATGATGAAACCTAACTCATCAATTGTCTCATTTGCCTGGATAACACAGATTTTTCCGAAATCATCTTCATACGCAAACTTCTGTGCGCCATTTACGGAACCACCCCATGCCCAGACATCCCAGTTATCATAATTACCGTCTTCTCTCTGATAATGAATGATAACTGTCGTTTTCCCGTCAGCCTTAACTTCTACAGGATTTCCGATGTTAATACCGAACACTGTAGAAAAAACCATAAGAACAGCGAGAAATAATGCTTGAACTCTTCTCTTCATCTGAATAGTTCTCCTTTCATCCTTTTTACGGGTAAAAACCCGTCATTGCAACAATTGTATCACATGGATATTTTTTCATATATATAACAATTTTGTTATTCATATCAATTTTCACTGCCTATTTTATGATAAATTCACCACAAAATAACAGCGACGGACATTCTGTCCGCCGCTGTTTACACCCAATACTATTTTATTTAAACCAATACATTTATATTATTCGTTTACTGCCATCTTCTTAGAAGCAACTACCATTGCACCGGCTACTGCTGCTACTGCAAGAACTGCCATAAGAGGTGCTGTATCACCTGTTGTAGGAGCTGTATCTGCTGCTGTATCTGCTGCTGTATCTGCTGCGCCACCTGCCTTAACTTCTACAGATGCCTTTGTTCCGTCAAATTTTACAACTACTGTAGAGCCATCTTCCTCTACTGTAACCTTTGCATTTGGAGCTCCACTACCTGCATCACCTTCAAGATTATACTCAGTGCCCCATGTGCTACCCTTTACAACCTTGAACTCATAATCACCTTTTGCGATGTTTGTGAATGATAACTCATATGTACCGTCACCCTTAGCTGTCATCTCGTTCTGTGAAGGATCCCATGCAGCACCTGTAAGTCCCTCTTCACCTGCTACGTGGTAAACATCATCCTCTGCAAATGCTGTTGTGCACATTGCTGTAACCATAGCTGTTGCTGCTACCAATGTAGCAATCTTCTTGAATAATTTTCTCATTTCCTAAATACCTTCCTTTTAAAAAATTTTAGTAATTTCGATTACCAATGGTTTAATTATATTCATTAATAATTTTTTTACAATATTGTAATGATAAGTCCTAAAATTTTTGATATTTATTTAAAATATTTAACATTTTCCGGTACATATGTATATTTTTGTATTATGTCAGAAAAATAATGATATTCCTTATTGTTACGTTGATAAGTATGACAGCCATTGCCCCGTAAAGATACCATTCCCTGAACTTAAGACCCCTGACAGGATAGTTTCCGTCCTTTATACCTTTATGTCTGTAAAAAAGCCGTTCCGCTTTTTCCACTGTGTGACTTATCATAAATATTGCATATATAATGCCTGCATATGGCACAACAGGATGGTACATAAACGATCTGACAATATCTCCTTTTACAAAACTTATGAGTGCCCTGGTCCCACCGCATCCGGGACAATAATATCCTGTGGCATTATTAAAAACACATGTTTTTATATTCTCAATATCCGGCCGGAACATATTATATAAAACAATTCCCACAATGAAAATGCAAAGAAAAACCAGCCCTATGACATAAAGCTGGTCCTCCAATGATTTTTTCTTTTTATCTGTGCACTCACTCATATTAAAAGAATCTTGAGTATATATTCTCTGCACTTGTAAGTATAATAATGTTAATTATCCATACTATTATGCTGAAAACAATACCGATAATACCTGTGATCATGCCTGCAAGTGCCATATTTGTCTTGCCTTCCTTATTTGCAAGTACGGCAAATACTACTGCTACTATTCCAAGTACAAGACCAACAATAGGAATAAGACATGAAAATACAATTGAGCAAATTCCCAGAACCATCGATGCAACGGCCTTTCCGTTGTTCTGTGGCTGCTGTGGGTACTGTGGCTGCTGCGGCATATTTAAGTTATTGTCGAAGCCGCCGTTATTGTTATACATTCCGTTATCCATTTTAACTTCTCCTTTATAATATGTATAAGTTGTGTTGCTTAACGATTTCACACTTTACTATAATAATATATGTACTGCGGGTTCGTCAAGAATATATTCCAAAACAATGTTACAACAATGTTACAATTCACATTTTATAAGTTATTCGAATTGAAATAATATCCATTTTATAGTAGAATTGGTTAATACTTTTATAGGAGGCATAATAATATGGGAGAAATTTTAAAACGTGAAGATGTAAAGAAAGAAAACACCTGGGCTTTGGAGGATATATATGCTTCTGATGATTTATGGGAGAAAGAGCTTGATGAATTAAACAAGCTCTGTAATGAACTCCCTAAATTTGAGGGACATCTGACCGAATCTGCTGACACTCTTTACAATTATTTCAAAGAGGTCGAAAAAGCCCAACTGGCTATTGAGCGCATATACATATACGCCAATCAGGCGCTTCATGTAGACATGAATAACAGCAAATATCAGGACTTTGCTTCAAGGGCTACCTCTGCCATGATTAAACTTAACAGCCACACAGCTTTCGCCACACCTGAACTTTTGTCTGCTGACGAATCTGTAATACGCGGATTCATGGCAGAAAAAGAAGAATTAAAGTTATATGACAAATTCTTCGAAAGACTCTTCAAAGAGAAAGCACATATATTATCAAAGGAAGAGGAAACTTTGCTGGCTTCTGTATCGGAGGTTGCAGATGCACCTGATGACATATTTACAATGTTCTCAAATGCTGACCTCAAATTTGACCAGATACATGATGAGAACGGCAATCTCACTGACATGACAAGCAGCCGATATATTACATTCATGACAAGCTCTGACAGAAATGTGAGAAAAGAAGCATTTACTTCTATGTATAAGGCTTATGGTCAATTCAAAAATACCATGGCTGCAACATACAGTTCCAACGCAAAGAAAGCATCATTTTTTGCAAAAGCCAGAAAATATGAAGGTTCCCTTGAGGCAAACCTTGAGCCGAAGGCAATACCTGTATCTGTTTATGATAATCTTATCGACACAATACATAAACATCTTCCAAAGATGTACAAGTATGTATCGTTAAGAAAAAAGGCTCTCGGTGTTGACGAGCTTCATATGTATGATGTCTATGTTCCGATGATTGCAGATGTAGACAAAAAAATATCATTTGAGGAAGCAAAATCCACTGTAAAAGAAGCTCTTGCCCCTATGGGTGATGAGTATCTTTCACATCTTCAGGAAGGTTTCGATAACCGTTGGATAGATGTTTACGAGAACGAAGGTAAAAAGAGCGGTGCATATTCATGGGGACCATTCGGAACACATCCTTATGTATTCCTGAACCACAATGACAATATTGACAGTATGTTCACACTTGCACACGAGATGGGTCACGCTCTTCACTCTTACTACTCAAACAGCACACAGCCTTATGTATATGCCGGTTATCAGCTTTTTGTTGCCGAGGTTGCATCTACATGTAACGAATCACTTCTTATACACCACTTACTCAAGAAGTGTACCGACAAGAAGGAGCGTGCTTATCTTATCAACCATTTCCTTGACAGTTTCAAGGGCACAATTTTCCGCCAGACAATGTTTGCAGAATTTGAGCGAATCACACACAAAATGGCTGATAACAATGAACCTCTCACGGCAGATAAGCTCTGTGACATTTACTATAATCTGAATAAGCTCTATTTCGGCCCTGATATGGTGTCTGATGACGAAATCAAGTATGAATGGGAGCGTATACCTCACTTCTACACTGAATTTTATGTGTACCAGTATGCTACAGGCTTCTCCGCTGCCATAGCCCTTTCAAAGAGAATTATGGAGTTTGGTGAAGAAGGTGTAAATGATTACATGAAATTCTTAACAGGCGGTTCGTCAGCCGACCCTATTGAGTTGCTTAAAATGGCAGGTGTGGATATGAGTACTCCCGAACCAATCAACGCCGCCATGGAGCTCTTTGGTGAACTTGTAGATGAATTAGAGACACTTTTAGATTAATTTAATACCCCTTAAATTTTCCTTTTCTCCTAATGACCGGTTACCACATTACTTCGCAGTTCTGACTAGAAAGCAGAATAGTCAGCTGTCAATGGTAACTTTGTCTTTACAAAATTTTTACAATTTAAATTTCATGTTATAGTTCTATTTTTTTTGGATAAGAATATAAATATAAAGATTAAATTCAAAAACATAAAGACTCGAAGGGAGAAATACAAATGGTAGATAAGGTGATTGAAAACAACAGAGTAAGCATTATAGGAGAGATAGTTTCTGATTTCAGATACAGCCATCAGGTGTACGGCGAAGGTTTCTATATCGTAGATGTGTCCGTAAACCGTTTGAGTGATCTTTCTGATATTATACCGATGATGGTGTCAGAGCGTCTTGTGGATGTATCACAATCCTATATCGGACAGTTAGTTGAGGCAAGCGGTCAGTTCCGTTCCTACAACCGTCACGAGGAAGGACGAAACAGACTTATGCTTTCAATATTTGTCCGCGAATGGGAATTTGTAGATGAGAACCCTGACGCAGGCAAGACTAATCAGATTTTCCTTGACGGCTTCATCTGTAAAGCTCCAATCTACAGAAAAACACCTTTAGGAAGGGAAATCGCAGACCTTCTTATAGCAGTTAACAGACCTTACGGCAAATCAGACTATATTCCATGTATCGCATGGGGCAGAAATGCACGCTTCGCTTCTGCTTTTGAAGTCGGATGCCGTATACAGATTTGGGGTCGTGTCCAGAGCCGTGACTATGTAAAGAAGTTAAGTGATGATGAAATCGAAAAGCATACAGCATATGAAGTTTCGGTGAGCAAGCTGGAACTCATTGAAGATTAGAGTAAGTTACTGTTTAGCGTACATGCGATTTGAACATAGAGAGCTGCATTTTTATTCATTGCGGAGTGTGAGAAGTTTATCTTAGTTCTTTGCTTAGTATACAGCAATCCGCCGACAGGACGTCGGCGGAAGCGAGCTCTGAGGCAGGACGCC
>JBGVOL010000046.1:0-5884 GCA_045126475.1 Lachnospiraceae bacterium
ATAATTGCCTGCCAGATATGCTGCAATACACCTGTACCTGTTTCTTTTAAATGCATAATATAGCCAATGAAGTTTTTTGTCAATTTTATTATTCTTATCTGTTATATAAGCATAATCCTGCTTATCCTGTGCAACAAGCTGCCTGAATATCTGTGAAAAAGAATCAAACATCTTCCACTGATATACCCTGTATATTCCCTTAAACTCATCATAATATCTCTGAAAATATGTCTTTAGCGGATAATTATGTGAATGATATACTGCCGCATCGGCACAATAAAGCTTCTTATAGCCTTCCTCAAGAATTTGTCTCGCCCATATCTGATCCTCGGCAAAATTAACATCCTGGTACGGTATTTTCTCCCATACACTTCTTCTCAGACATGAATTGTTATCGGAGAAGAAAGCCAAATACTGCTGATAACCCTTGTCATTATAATACCTTGAGAAATCATCAATATAAAATACATTGTTTTTATCGCCGAAATTACGGAAGTGTCTCTTTAAATCCCTATTATCAAGGACATTGCAGTCCGGATACGGATAATGTATTCCAAATCCGCCCGCAATTCTCACATCCGTCTTCATTGCGTCTATGAATGATTCAAGCCATGTATCATTTGCAGGAAGTGCGTCCTGTGTAAGGAAGATAATAAATTCTCCCGTTCCCTGTGCCGCACCGTAGTTTCTTGTCTTTCCGTGTCCAAACTCGCTTGGCTGAATCTCAAAAAGCCTGCAAGGGAACTTTTTTATTATATCAATGGTGTCATCCGTAGAGCCTGAATCAACACAGATAACCTCATACTCGTATTTAGTTTTTTGTGAAAACACGGCATTTAAGACCCGCTCAAACAACTCACCGCCGTTTTTTGTAGGTATTACTATCGAAACATCCATCTATTACACCTCTACAATAATTTATCCCCTAAACCAAAAGCTGAATTAAACATACTGCGTTTTAAATCTGTACCCTTCTTACATTCTTTTGCCAGTCTGTAAGCCTCATTAGAGCTCATTATCCACATGGACTTGGCCGCCCTTCTCTCCAAAGTGTACCAGTCAGCATACACATTGCTTCCCACATGTATATGCTTTTGCATATCATACTTGGCAAATACAAGATTCCATATCTGCTCATCTTCCTTGCTTATGCCCTCTTCACTTGACACCCAAATCTTTGAAAATCCGATAAAACCACATTTAATGGCTGCCGCTTCAACCGTACTCTTAGAGTAATAAGTATCTGCAACTATCGAAACCTCTTTGCCCTGTTCAATCAGGAATCTGTACAGTTCCTTAATATCCTCTCTCGGACGAATATTTGCCAGAAGCAGACTTACCTCTGCCTCCTTAATCTGATTTGCGGCGCCTGCATCAAACGGAGAAATCTGAGTGAACACATTGTAGATGTCATCTATTGTCAACGCAGTTCCTTTTATGGCTCTTGCCTGATTTTCCGCCTCTATTCTGTAATTTACAAAGTCGTCATTGAAGCCAAACTTATCCTTTATAAGCAGCACAATATCACTCATATTGTCCGGTATAAACTCAACCAATGTGTCAAACAGGTCAAAACTCACGGTATCAAACTCCATGAGCCTCTTCTTGGCATCATCAAGAGTCATCTTAAGGTACTCTCTGTACGGCTTTAAGCTTACATCACATCTTATCGCATCTTCTTCAAGGTCTATGATTCTGCTGTGATAACCGCGGCTCTCTGATACAAACACAATGGCTCTCTCAAGGACATGGGCAAGTGTTCCGTCTACCTGACCTGCTTCCTCAGGGAAATCCTCAAGTGCAAAATGTCTGTCAAAAAGCGGTCTTATGGCATCTGTTCTAACCCAGAAAAAGCTTCCTGCAGGATAATTAAACACGCCTTCCTTAAACGGTATACCAAAGCTTGACAACAGTTCCTTTCCCTGATATTTGTTGGCCATCCATGTATAGCCAATCATAGGAATATCAGGATGACATTCAGGGTAGACAAGACCTACATTTTCCTCGCTGTCAAATATATTAAATATCTTTCTTACAAGCTCCCTGCTGCCTACAAGGCTGTTTAAGGAATATTGTCTCCACTCGGTGCCTCCGGCCTCAATATGCTTTGATTTCTTGCTGTGTACATGTAAAAGATACTTATAATCCTTCAATTCATCACCGAATCCCACATAGAAAGGTGCTATATCCCTTCCCTGATTTTTAAAGATTCTTACCGTGACATTCCTTACATTTTCTAATTTTTCTGCTCTTTTCCTGATATTTTTAACATCAGCACCCTTTACACATGATATATACAAATCAAATGCTCTCGGAATATTTGAGAAATATGTCAAAAACTCATCAAGCAAATCCGTGTAAAACAGATGAACATGGACAGCCACATCAGGTCTTGCAATATCAATTTCCGAACCGCCCTTTAATAACGATTTAATTTTTCTAATTGGCTTTGTAACCTTCCAGCTTGATGAATTTAAAATATTGTTTATCTGCTGGTTTAAGCGGTCATTTTCCCTGATAAGTGCGTCTCTTTCACCTGTAAGTGAAGCTTTATCAGCCTCAAGGACTGCCTTGTTTTCCATCAATTCATGTACATCGCAACTATATTTATTAAAGACAGTCACAGACGGAGCATGAACTTTCTCCGCATTACCCTTTATATAGAGTTTATCATTACTCTTTAAACATTTCTCAGACACAATTATCCAAGGATCCTCATCCTTAAAATAAAGTGTATTCTTATCTAAAAACTCTCCGTTTGTAGCTTCGATTTCAATGTTGCTCTCTTCAATATTCAATACAATCTGTTCATCACCCGGATCAAGCCTCAATGCTTTGACGCCATCCTCCACAGGCACTTCAAAATAGAAATTTCTCTTTTCACCCTCAAGGCATGTTTCTATTCTCTCGCTTGTCTCTTCAGATATGCCCTGTCCCATATCCTTATATATCTGAAAGCTTATCTCCTTTTCTGTCCAGACTCTCTCAGCAACAAGTTTTTTTACATCTATTCCCCTCTGATAGTATCTTGCCACAGCTACAGTATCACCTGTAACATACTTCTGGAAGCTTTGCTCCATCTGCTCAAATACCGGCAGTTCTTCTTTTGAAATGCCTGCCATTTCGTACAGATTCATCTGTTCAAACTTCGGTCTTAAAGGTGAATTATATAACGTGTAAAAAATAGTTCTGTATATAATAAAATCTGACGGTACTTCCATGTCAAGTATCCACTCATAATCAATTATGGTCCATTTATCATTATCTGCAATAATATTCTCAAATATCAGGTCAATATTGGCAGGCTTTTGTATCCCAATCTTTTTGCTGTCAAAAAAGCTCACATCACCAAATACTTTTTTAAATGTATCGTCAGCTCCAAAAACAGCCTGTGTCTCCTGACCTCTTACAAAAGCTATATATCTTTTAAAAATCTCTTTTATTTCTTCAAATCTGTCCTCTTCAATAAGCTCATCAAGAATAGTGCTTATATTCTTTCCCTTTATGAACTCAAAATCAGCACCGTCACCATTTAAAGTACATGGTGCCATACTTATTCCTGCGTCCTGATATTTCTTATGTAACTTTTCATAAAAATTATACATATTCTGTACGTGGGACATACTTTCCCTGCCAACAGCAATTTTGCTGACAATACGTTTTCCGTCACCGTCTTCTGATATCTGCGTACGAATATTAAACTGCGTGGCACGTTCATTTGAATATTTATTGTAGAGTATTTTATTCATCTCAACTAACCTTTCTTAATCTCAAGCAAAAACGAATTGGAATACATTGGAAATAATCCGTTGCTTATAATCTCATCAAATGCCAGTGTATCATTAAATAACAACATTCTCTCCCCATCGAGGTTGCAGCTGTTATTGTCAAGTTCTCCGCACTTTGGCAGATAATCATCCGAATAAATCCTTAACGGAAATTTGTAATCAGGATAAGGGTAATAGAATGTGTAATCACTCATACCTGCACTTACAAGTATCTGTTCAAGTTCTTTTTTCGAGAAGGTCTTCACACTGTCGGTTGCCCTGTATCCTTCAATTCCCTCAAAATACAGTCCCACATGGTCTTCCTTGCATCCTGCCCAGTATTTCAGTCCCATGCGGTTTTCTATAGCCATTATAATACTTCCGCCCGGCTTTAAGTGCTTACTTATAATCTCCAAAAAGTTTTTGAAAGGATTATCCGAAGATATATATAATCCTGCGTATTCAAACACACCTATAAGCGTAATATAGTCATACTTCTCTGTCAGGTGCTTTTCAACTTCTTCAAAATTACCCAAAAGAATATTGATATTATCATAATTCTTATGTCTGTAAGCATTTATCATTGAACGCTTCTTTGACAATTCTATACATGTCACCTGTCCCGCCTTTCTGGCAAGGGCTCCCGTCACTGCTCCGCATCCTGAGCCAATCTCAAGAACAGACGCATCCTTATCCATAGGAAACCACTCAATAATATTTTCTCTGACATGTGACAAATGGTATAACACAGGCCATTTTCTGCGTTCTTCGATAACTCTGTTAAAGTCAGACTCATCATATTCTTTTACTATATCAAGCAGTTCATCTTCCACAGCACCGTCACAGTAAAAATCTTCACCGGGATAACAGCTGTAATCCAACGTAACTTTTCCAACCTTCTCTGTCATATCTACTCCATTCATGAACAATTACTTAATCTCAATCTTTGAATTCATGTCATAATATCCGACTGTATTTTTATCAGAAACAACAGTAATATTGAATCTGTCATACAGTCTGTGGTAAACTACAAACTCATTCTTCATATATCCTGTGCATCCTAATGATACAAGATAATCACCGCCCTGAAGATTCATGGACTGTGTGAAAGTTATCTCCTTAACATCACCCTTCTTTGCACTGACATAAACTTTCTCATACATGGTGTTTGTTCCCGTAATGTCCGTACCTTTTATGTCCTTAAGTGTAAAAGCAAAAATCGGCTCCTTGATATCCTCGTTAAATCTGACCTTCATCTTAATCTGGAATTCACTGTTTTTCTGTACGGCATTTGAAATAATTCCCCTGTCGTCAATAACTGCATAATCTATTATCTCCGCACGCTTGTCGCCATACTCAATAAAGTCAGGATTAAGCTGAATCTTTTCTTTCCAGCATTCAATACTGTCTGTGTCATCTGCTGCCTTCTCGACAATCTCTCCGCCGTCTGTGTCAACCTGATTGACAAGAACTTTCTTGTACATGTCAACCATCTCTCTTGCGCTTCCCTCAGCTAACTTTCTTCCCTTATTCAGTAAGATAACTCTGTCGCAGTATTTACTTATACTGCTGAGATCATGACTTACAAAGAGAATTGTACGTCCCATCTTTTTGAATTCCTCGAACTTATGATAACACTTAGCCTGGAAAAATACGTCACCTACGGACAACGCCTCGTCAACTATAAGAATCTCCGGGTCAATATTGATGGCAACCGCAAAAGCAAGACGGACAAACATACCACTTGAATAAGTCTTTACAGGCTGGTTTACGAAATCACCTATGTCGGCAAATTCAAGAATATCATTGAGCTTCGCATCTACCTCTTCCCTTGAAAAGCCATTCATTGTACCGTTAAGATAGACATTTTCAATACCTGTATACTCTGAATTAAAACCTGCACCAAGTTCAAGCAGTGCTGATATTCTTCCCTTTATGTTCACATCTCCCGATGACTGATTAAGTACACCGGTAATAATCTTAAGAATTGTAGATTTACCGGAACCGTTTGTTCCGATGATACCTACTGTCTCACCTTTCTTTACCTCAAAAGAAACATTATTAAGAGCGTAATGTTCCTTGTAAAGCTTCTTTCTTGACAACCCCAATGATTCCTT
>JBGVOL010000047.1:0-2967 GCA_045126475.1 Lachnospiraceae bacterium
ACATAATGAGAACGTATAATCGAACAGAAAGCAGGATGTGATTTTCCGATGTTAGATGCCCTCTAGTTTTACGAAGGAGGGGGATGCCCATGATGAACACAATGGAAGTCTTGACTTTATTGCTAGTAATATTTGCGGCACTATCTTATTTAGATAATCATAAAAAGAAATAGCATCCCCAACCCTCGCAAAGTTTTGGATGCTATTCTTATAGTTTTTAAATACTGAGGGCATTCGGAAATTTCAATTCCGATAACCTTTCTAAGTAGATTATACAATGGGGTACTTGATTTTTCAAGTACCCTTTTTAATTGGTTTAATATTTCTTATAATTTGGAATATAGTATTGTTATTTGAACTTTAATTATTCTGCTTTTCTAAATGTTATAGGTCCATAGCTTGATGTCGGATATGCTCCGTGCCAGTTTATATCTTCCATACCATATGAGACAAAGCTAAGCATTATATCTCCATTATCATTTACATACATATATCCGGTAGTTGATAGTCCAAAACCTGTTTTTCCGTAAAATGTATATATACCATCATCCATGTATACATAATCAGTCTCTGTTATGAACATATCAACTTTCTTGCAAAATGGTGCAATATCATATTCCATTTTCAAGGAGCCGTCTGTATCCACATCAGATATTCTAAGAATATACTCAAATGAAGCATACTGCGGCACACCGTCTGAGCAAATATACGTTCCGGGCTCGGGAACCTTACCCGATACGTTTTCTTTCTTTTCCTCTTTTACAAATATAGGAAGACTTTGGGATGTAAGTGATATCATGTCTCCATCTAAACGAGCATCCCAACTCCATATAATTGCACCCGGTTCGTCTAAAAATCTCATGTTTAGGAACCACTGGTTGCCAAGGTCACTGGTTCCTTCCGGTGTGGCTAAGCCGTCCACTTCAGATACATTTTTAAAGATGACAGTTTCTGTTATTCCATTTTCTTCATCATTTCTTACAAACTTCATGTCAAATGTGGCAGCTCTATAATCTTCATATTCATAATTAGTTATCTCTATTGAGAATATGCCGCTTGTGTATAAGCCTTCATACGGACTTGGTTCCCTATCATCATCCTCTGATGTCTCTTCTTCGACGGTACTCTCCTCTTCCGCTGTGCTCTCTTCTGTTTCTACGATTACATTACTATCATATAACTCTTCAGCTGTAGTGGTTTCTTCCATAACTACAGGTTTTTCCTCCTGATTGTTATATATAGCGACACCTACTGCTGTTCCTACTCCAGCCACTACCAAAGTGGATGCGGCCGCTATAGCTATCTTTACTCCGATACCCACTTTCGCCGCACCGGCAGCGGCTCCACCTGCAAGGGATGCTACAGCCCCTGAGGCTGCCTCTCCTGCTGCCGCAGCCCCTGCTGTGGAAGCTGTTTCGCCTGCTAACGAGGCTACTGCTTCTGAAACTGTCCCGGTTGCTGCCACTCCTTCAGTTGCGGTGGCTTGTGAAAGAGCTGCCACGCCTTCTGCCACAGCAGTTACTGCTGCCGCTCCAATTCCCAGACTTTCACATGTTGCAGCATAGACACTTTTAACAGCCTGCAATGGCATCCTGTATGCCTGCTCTGCGAAAAGTCCCTTGAATGCAAGCAGTAAAATAACCGGTGAAAGTGAGTGAAGCTTGTAATTATGAGTCTTCTCATGTTCCTCAACTTTTTCTTTTAAGAATTTCTTCGCATAATTTAATCTGCTCTTAATGGTATTTGGTGAACAATCACACATAACCGCGATGTCATCTATCTTCATATTGTCGTAATAGAATGCCATGATGGCAACTCTTTGAAGCTCCGGAAGTTCATCTATAATACCCTTTACGATATTAACTGTCTCCTGCTCATCCATGCTCTCCTCCGGTGTCGCTTCATCAGACACAAGTTCCTCAAACAGGTAATCCTCTTCCTCTCCGGTTAATACTTCTTTCTTCTTATTGAATATTCTCATTCCCTGTCTATACACAATGCCTCCTAACCAGGCATAGACATTATTTATATCTTCAATGGAGCCAATTCCCCTGTAGGCCTGCATAAATGTCTCCTGTGTCAGATCCAGAGCATCTTCCTCCTCATGCATAACATACTTCGCCTTTGCATATACATAGGAATAAGTCTGCTCATAAAATGTTGCAAATGCTGTCTCATCTCCGGCCTGCATTTTCTTAATTGAATCTCTCAAATTTTCTGTTACTGCCATAAATAATGTCCATCCTTTTTTCTTAGTCAGATTTCATCTGCTGTATAGAAGTTCATGTGAATATTAAAAAAGTTTTATATTTCCAAATTTTTTCCCTAAGCTTTATCATTAATATACTGCTTTACTTTATCGTTCGCAAGCATATTTGATTTTTACCAGTAAATAAAATTTATATATTTTTCAAAGAAAAATGGCTTGCTAATGATAGTATGAAACAAAGACAAAAACCCCCACAAGTTGCTGCTCGTGGGGTTCCATTAGTTTCTATTTATTTTCTCATCTTTTCCTCAAACTCCGTAACTGAAGATACAGCCGTTGAAAGTTTTACCCATTTCTTAATTATGTTTATATCTGTCTCAGAATATATTTGCGCCTTTAAATACTCCGGCACTTCACCATAGTCTTCAAGAAAGCTAATAATAACCTCTGCTCTTCCTTCTGCTCTTCCTTCATTCCTTACATCCATGTCGTGAACTAACGTCTTCATATATTCCACCATCCATTCCTTGTTTTCACGCACCATAGCCACTTCATCATCCAACCTTCTCGTGAAATCATCACTTATTTGCTTACTTTCTATATAATTAAGCAGATTTGCCACCGACTCGCTTACATTTATATTGGTCCCTTTTGTATTAAAAAATAATATTTTTCTCTCATCACCAAGTGTCAGTTTCTTATCATATTTACATGTATTCTCAAACTCATAACAACTGAGTCCTTCTCCAAAAGGATCA
>JBGVOL010000048.1:0-28305 GCA_045126475.1 Lachnospiraceae bacterium
GCAATTTTCTGACACGATGTCAGAAAAAGCGAGCTCTGAGGCAGGATGCCGAATAGCGAGCGGTTGCGTATTAATAAATTGTGTAGTTGCAAAACACTTAGAAAATCTTATATTCAGAGCACAGAATCAAAATCCGGTTTATTTTACTTGAAGTTCCTTGATACGATAAACAGTAATTTACCCCTTCACTGCACCATCGGATACTCCTGCTACAAGGAATTTTGACAGTGCAAAGTACAGTGCAACTATAGGAACGGCGATGAATACCGAACCTGCGGCAAATCTTGTGAACTGTGTTTCATCAAGATGTGTCAGCCCTACTGCTACGGTCCACAAATCTTTATTTTTAAGAAGCATATTAGGAAGAATAAAATCACTCCACGGCCATGCAAACTGAGTCAACGCCGTATAGACGATTATCGGTTTTGACAATGGCAGGGTAATTTTTGTAAAAATTTTAAAATTTGTGGCACCGTCAACACGGGCTGCCTCATATATGGTTCCTGATATAGTATCGAAATACCCTTTTTGTACCAGATAACCCATCGGTGCTCCTGCTGCATATATGAGTATAAGGCTCCATAACCGGTTGATAAGTCCAAAATTAACCATAATAAGATACACTGCCGTCATTCCCATAAAGCTTGGGAACATACTTAAGACAAGTGTCGACTTCATAAGAAGCTTTCTGCTTTTAAACTCAAAACGGCTTATGGTATAGGCTGTGAGTATTACAAGTACTGTTCCTATAAGGCTTGACAAAACAGCTACAAACAGTGTATTTTTTAGCCAGTTGGGATAATCATACATTGTTGTATCCGTAAAAAGATTTTTATAGCTTGCAAAACTTAAAGTATCCGGAAAAAATCCCTCTATATCGTATATGGAACCACTCTTTGAAAATGATGCCAGCACAAGCCACAATACAGGAAACACAAACACTATACACACTGCAATCAGCACAATATGCGTAACTACAGAGTCAATTCGATTTCCGGTAAAAAAACGTTTCTTTTTCATCGATATGTGTCCTCCTTCTTATACGCATTGCTTCTCACATATGTCAACAGTGAGAATATAGATGTAATAATGAAAATTATCAAACTTATTGCAGCACCGATTCCGTAGTAGTTATTATCTATGGACAGATTGTACAGCCAGTTAATCAGTAAGTCTGTATCACTTGCAAGGAAATATCCCTCATTGTACAAGCCGCCTCTTAGGAAATAGAATATTCCAAAGTTGTTGAAATTGCCCACAAAGCTTGTTATAAGCACCGGAGTTGTTGAAAAAACCACAAACGGAAGTGTGATTTTTATAAACTGCTTCCATTTGGATGCTCCGTCAATACTTGCTGCATCATAAAGGTCCTTATTCATGTTTGACAGAATTCCCGTTGCAAGAAGCATTGATGTCGGCACAGAAATCCACGCATTTACAAGAACACCTATAACCTTTGCCTTCAATCCGGCGTCAATATCAAGAAATCCTATGGCACTGCCACCATTTGCCGTTATGTAATAATTAATTGGTCCGCCATAAGAAAACATGAACTTAAAACCAAGTAGCGTAATAAATCCCGGCACTGCATATGCAAGTATAGGAAATGCTCTCCAGAATGCTTTTCCTTTTACACATTTTTTGTTCAACAACAACGCAAGACCAAGACCTCCGAAATAATTAACAAAAGTTGCAATCAGTGCCCATACAAGATTCCATGCAAGAATCTTAAAAAAAGTATCCTTAATCTCTGACAATGCCAGCACCTTCGTAAAGTTGTCAAATCCTACCCAGTCAACCAGTTCAGGCGGTACTATATCTCCACCGTAATTGGTAAATGCTATAAGAATCATAAACACTATAGGAAGGATATTAAATATAAGCACGCCTACAACCGGCACGGCAAGCGCTATAATGTAAAACTTTTTGTCACAGAATATTCCGCATGCCTTCTTAAAACCCGGAAGTTCCAAACCCGCTTTCTGTCTTGCGGCACTCCTTCTTACATCATTTATGTTTGACTTATGGATTCCTATAAAGAGGACCGTAATTACAAATGAGAGAAGCCCCCTTAAAAGCATCATTACAGAATCATCACCCTCTATTCCAAGCCATGCATCACCTCTTACTGTACCAAGAGTAAAAAATCCTATAAAATCCTCGACTCCTGTTATCACAAGATAGAAAATATAACTGACAAAGCAGGCTAAATAAAGAATTCCTTTTATCCACTGTTTTTGCAAAAGCTGTCCTGTTCCCATTATCAACATGGACGCCTTTACAGGAATGTTCCGGCTCATAAGCCTTTCCCCTTTCTTTTCTCTTACTTTCCAATACATATTATTTTAATGTATAAATAGCATCATAGATATCTTTATCTACCTTCTGAATTGCATTTTCAATATCCTGCTTTGAGGCATATTTTGCTTTCTCACCTGCTGCCTCCCTGAACGGATCCTTTGCAATGTCTCCAAGTAATGTCTGTGAAGGAACCCATATCTGGTCAACAGCCTTAATAGAAGGCATCAAATATATTTTTCCTTCCGAAAGACTCTTAAATATAGTGTCTGTCACACCACCGGAGCTTTCAGCCACATCAGAACGTGTTGGAGCAATACCAAGCATATCCATTCTGTTTTTTATCATTTCAAAGCTTGTTGCAAAATTTACAAACTCAATACATGCTTCTCTGTGCTCTGTGTATGAACTGATTCCGTAACCGTTTACACCACCCATAACGATAGTATCTACCCAGTCAGAGTCAGACATATTAGCGCTGTCCTTTGTCAAATCACCATCGGCAGGCAAAAGAGTCGGAAGTTCTATCATCTTCAGATTTTCAACCGCCTTTGCTTCCGCATCAGTTTTGCTAAGACCGCCTTGTTCATATTTAAGAGCCAGTTTTTCTATGAATAAGCTGTATGTATCCGGTGTTGAAACAGCACAGAAATACGAGCCGTTTGCAATTTTCTCATAGCGGTTCATGGTGATAGTATCATCAATACACCCTTCATTCATAAGAGCTGCCATCTGTCTTAAAGCACATAGTCCAGTAGCGGCATTGCCGTTTGAAAATCCCACATCTGTTGAATCCAGGGTTCCGTCTTCATTTCTTCCGAACACATATGCGCCGTATGAGAAGAGAAACTCGCCATTGAGATAAAGATTATTAAATGATGACATAAAACCATACTGACTGTCCTTGTTAGCGCTTGAATCCGTATCTCTCAAATATTTCGAGTAGGCGTACAAGTCATTCCAATTCTCAAAGAAATCCGCAACACCGTTCTTATTGTCATCCCACTCCGTTTCCCAGTTTTCCGGCATCATATCCTCCCTGTAAAAGAGCATAGGCTCCTGAATGTTTACAGGTATACCACAGCAGTATGTTTCCCCGTCAATGTTAATCTTAAACGCTTCCCATGCTGCCTCCGGTGTGCACTCATAACAGTCAAGTTCTTCAATGTTTAATGGCAGAATATGCTTATCCTCGGCATATGTCATAAGCTTGTCATTTGCCTGATATATGATATCCGGGCCGTAGCCGTAAGGTCCGTTGGCCGCCAAATCCGAATATTCATCCATATTGGCATCCACTGCCTGAATACCTTTATCCTTATAGGCCTCATTAAATGAGTTGATTAAAACATCCAGATATCCCTTTTGCTTCGCAGTATCATTTTCAAGAATACGAAGAGTAATAACCTCATCATCCTTTTTTTCCTTTTCACCGTCACTACAGCCTGCCAATCCCAATACCATAGCCGATGTCAGCATTAACGCTGTTAACTTTTTATACTTACTCATGTGCAATAATTCCTCCATTCAGACTTATACTAAAACTATACGGCTCCATGGCAGCAGAATCAACCATTTGTTTATCTGCAGTATTATTTATCATAAGTTTAATCTCTCTCTCCTCTGCCTTGTTAACAAGAATTAAGACATTCGACTCCGCATATATTTTCACTGTGCCGTCAGCCATGTTCTGATATTTTTTAAGCGATGACAGCACCTGTATGAGTTCATATATATCGCTGTACTCTCCGTCAGGATTTGCCTTTTTCCAATCCATACACCGCCTGCAGTCAGGGTCATAACCGCCCTCTGTAAGTATCTCCGTGCCATAGAATATGCAAGGTGCTCCGGTAAACATAAACAATAACGACAGCGCCGCTTTCATCTTAAATCTGTTTCTGCCCACCTCCTTAAAGAAACGGTGAGTGTCATGACTATCAAGAAGATTGAGCATCATTGCATTTACAGGGTCAGTATTCCTCATTAAGAGCTCATTAAGCTTCCACGCGGCCTGCTCCGCATTCTTGCATTCTGTTGCAAAATAATCAAGACTCAATTTTGTGAATGAGTAATTCATAATACTGTCATACTGGTCGCCTCTTAAATTGCTGTTGGCATCATGCCAGTTTTCACCGATAATTACTGCATCCTTTTTTGTACCTTTTATTCTTTCCCTGAATTTTCTCCAGAAATAGTGGCTTATCTCATCTGACACATCAAGGCGCCAGCCGTCAATATCATATTCCGTCAGGTAATGAGTTCCAATATCCAAGAGAAACTCCTGAACCTCCTCATTTGAAGTATTAAGCTTCGGCATGTAATCACATGCAGCAAATGTCTCATAGTTGTCTTTCTCCGGACTTATCTCATCACCTCTGATTACAAACCAGTCAAAATATCTTGAAGCTTTTCCCTTTTCAACTACATCCTGAAACTGTGCAAGATTCTCGCTGCAATGGTTAAAAACCGCATCAAGAACCACTTTCATACCCTTGCTGTGTGCGGTATCCACCAGTTCCTTCAAATCCTTGTTTGTTCCGAACTGAGGGTCAACCGTATAGTAATCACTGATATCGTACTTATGGTTTGATATTGATTTAAAAACCGGTGTAAGATATATAGCATTACAGCCAAGCTTTCTGATATAGTCAAGTTTCTCCGTAATTCCTTTTATATCTCCTCCTGCAAAGGTCTTCGGTGTTGGAATATCACCCCATTTACAGTTGATGTAAGACATATCCTTTTCCATATCCCCAATATTGAAACGGTCTACAAATATCTGATAAAATACTGCCTTTTTCATCCAAGGCACGCAGTCCATTATATCAGCATCGTTAATATACGGATATTGAAAGAAATTATAATATCCAAGTGTAAAATCATAGTTTTCAGTAACACCATCCTCGGAAAAATAATAGTTCCTTTCCCCATCATTTATGTAAAACACATAGGCAAGTCTTGTATCCTCCAATGTAAGTTTTACCTCGTAGAAGTCAAACAGCTCACCCGTATATGCCTTTCTCATGTCAGCACTCTTCTGTGTTTCTCCGATAACATATTTACTTTCATATATTACCTGCGCACGGATAATGTCATCTTTCTCCGTGCGCAGTCTCAATACAATTTCATTTGGTGAAACCGGAAAACAATATGATGAATCCACAATATGCTGTATTGCACATCTGTTCATTTTCGTTCTCCTGCTTTTTATTTTGTAATGATAATTGTCATTGTTTCAGCGTCAACTGTGAATGTATAAGTACCTGCTTCAGCAACTTTTATGTTATATGCATCCTCAAGAAGTGCTTTTGAATCACCATCTGTTACTGCTGTTGCATTCATTCCAAGACCTGTGTCTGCGCCGTTGTCATATACCATAAAGTACAGCTCTGTACCTGCATCCAAATCCATTGTAATAGTGAACTTATTTGTTCCTTCAACTCTTTCAAGGTCTTTATTTTCAGACCAGTCAGATACCCAGCTTCCCTTTACAACAATTCCTGTTGCATCTGTTACGGCATATGCATTGTCATCAGTTTCCGGCTCCTTAGCTGACTCTGTTGCATCACCGTTTCTGACTATCGTAAGTGTATCCTGCAGAGAATTATCAGGATCTGTTGTAAGTGTTATGGTATAGTTTCCATCTTTAATAACATTAATGTTTGATGTATCATCTGTACCACCTAATCCGCCGCCGTTTTCCATCTGTGAATCATCAATAGACGTAAAGCATCCGTAGCCCTTCTGTCCGTCCCAAGCCCAGTCATGGATAATCTGGAACTGGTCACCATCATATAAGTTAAGTGTGATTGAAAATTCATTTGTTTCTTTGCCTGTTGCCTTTAACTGACACGCTTCCTTAACTGAATCGTCAACATCTGCTGCCCAGTTGCTTGCTGCAAGGTCAGGATTTCCACCTGTACCTACTATGTACCATAATCTCGTGTCTTCCGTTACATTTGTAGACTTAAAACTTCCATAGAGGGTTGTATCCTTTTCAAATGTTACTGTTTTTAAATCTTTCTTACTTGTTTCAAGAAATGTAGGTGTCTCAAACCATCCTAAAAATTCAAAGCCGTCAACCTTCTCATACTTTTCATAGTCTGACAGCTTCTCACCTGCTGTCGCAGTAACCTCTCCCAGTTTCTCATCACCGTTCATAAATGTTACTGTTATCTTTTCCTTGTCATCTGCAGAGTTCCCGCACGCACAAACTGACATCATAACTGTTGTACATGCCAGGATAATCCCTAACATCTTTTTAATAGTTTTCTTCATTTTAATACCTCCTGCTCTCTTTACTTAAACGTTTAATTTAAACGGTTAAGTGTATGATAACATTGCCCTATAAAAATGTCAACAAATTTCTTGACATTTTCTTTAATGATTTGTAAGATTACTTATACAGTTAAGTGGGCATAATTACAGGTTTTCCCAATTATACTATGCTTCCCTGAACGGGACTATGAAAAAATTAAGTTAAAAATTTGTGAGGATTATCATGGAAAAGAAGGTTACCGTAAAAGATGTAGCACGAGAGGCCGGTGTCTCTGTAGCAACTGTTTCATATATTATGAATAACAGGACTGACCAGAAAATCAGCAGTGAAACAAGAAAAAAGGTTCTGCAGATTGCGAACCTGTTAAATTACAGACCAAGCCACGCCGCCATAAGTCTTGCCACAGGAAAGAGTAATGTTATAGGGGTAGCATACTATCTTGATCCATGCACACCTTCAAGAAATATGGAAATCACAACCTTTGTAAATATGCTTATAGAGCGCATGAACCGTATGAAATATGATATTCTTTTTATGCCGGTAACTGAGGAAGAGGATACAATCACGGGCAACAGAAATATTAATGCTGTTATTGCAATTGACCTTACGCGCCAGCAGTTTGTAAATCTTTCTGAAAAATGCTTTGTTCCGGTTATAAATGTCGATATGATAGTAAGTGATGATCTGTTCTATCAGATTTACACCGACTATCCTTATCTTATTTCAAAAGCAATGGAAATAACCGGCAGGGACAGCTATCTTCTGATTGATAAGTTTGCAAACGAAAACTTTCTCTCATTTATTAAAGAAGCTGTCCCTGCCGACAGGGTTGTAACGTTATCCGGTGTTCCTGATGAACAGGTTAAAAAACTTGCCGGTAAAAAAGTAATTGTTATAGGCACATATCTTGCCCTTATGGTACAGCCATATTTAAAGGATTCTGATATGGTTGTCATCTCATCTGAAGAGAATCTGCGTGTCCTGCCTGACACAATAAAGGTTGTTCACAACGATATCTCCAAGAAGGCCAACCTTACCATGAATATACTTTTAAATTCACTTAACAGGAATTTTGATGTAAACCATGACTGTAAAGTAAGATAGGCCTTACTTTACCTTTGCAGCAAGTCTTCCATTATCCACATCAATGAGAATTGTATCTCCCTCGCGGACTCCGTCACCAAGAATTACTCTGGCTGCCAGTGTTTCCACATTCTTCTGAAGATATCTCTTAAGTGGTCTTGCACCGTACATTGAATCATAGCCATGGTCTACTACAAAGGACTTGGCTTCGTCTGTAAGCTCTATGGTTATCTGTCTGTCACTAAGTCTTCTGTTTATATCCTTTATAAGAAGCTCTACTATGCCGGATATGTTGCTCTTTGTGAGCGGCTTAAACATGATTATCTCATCAAGACGGTTTAAAAACTCCGGTCGGAATGAAGCTCTAAGCTGTTCCATGACAAGATTTTCATTTTCAGGACGGATATTGCCCTCCTCGTCTATACCTTCAAGAAGATATGATGAGCCGATATTTGATGTAAGGATTATGATTGTATTCTTAAAATCAACGGTTCTGCCCTGTGAATCTGTTATTCTTCCGTCATCAAGAACCTGAAGAAGTACGTTAAATACATCAGGGTGTGCCTTTTCAATCTCATCAAAGAGAACTACAGAGTAAGGCTTTCTTCTGACTGCCTCCGTAAGCTGACCGCCCTCATCATATCCCACATATCCCGGAGGTGCTCCGACAAGTCTGGATACTGAGTGTTTCTCCATGTACTCGGACATATCGATACGAACCATGTTTGATTCATTGTCAAAGAGATTCTCAGCCAGGGACTTGGCAAGCTCTGTCTTACCTACACCTGTAGGGCCGAGGAATAAGAAGGAACCTATAGGCTTGCTCGGATCTTTTATTCCAGCCTTTGAACGGATAATGGCTTCCGTAACCTTCTCCACACCTTCATCCTGTCCAACAACTCTCTTGTGAAGCTCGTCAGCCAGATTAAGTGTCTTCTGCCTCTCTGACTCTGTCAGCTTTGTCACAGGTATTCCTGTCCATCTTGATATAATTCTCGCTATTTCATCCTCTGTCACACTCTCATGGACAAGTGATAAATCCTGATTCTTTATCTTGTCCTCCTCTATCTCAAGCTGTTTCTGAAGATTTGGCAGTTTACCGTATTGTATCTCTGCCACCTTTTCCAAATCATAATTTCTCTGAGCAATCTTCATCTCGTTATTAGCTGCTTCAATATCCTCCCTCAGTTTGCTGAGCTTATCAACTGAAGCCTTCTCATTTTCCCACTGAGCCTTCTTGCTGTTAAATTCATCCCTTATCTCAGCAAGCTCCTTTCCGAGAGTTTCAAGTCTGTCCTTACTTAAACTGTCTGTCTCCTTCTTAAGAGCTGCCTCCTCTATCTCAAGCTGCATTACCCTTCGTCTGATTTCATCAAGTTCTGTCGGCATTGAATCAAGCTCTGTCTTTATAAGGGCACATGCCTCATCAACAAGGTCGATTGCCTTATCGGGAAGAAATCTGTCAGTTATATATCTGTTTGACAATACTGCAGCCGATACCAGCGCAGAGTCTGTAATCTTTACACCGTGGAAGACCTCATATCTGTCCTTTAAGCCCCTAAGAATTGAAATCGTATCCTCAACTGTTGGTTCATCAACCATAACAGGCTGGAAACGTCTCTCCAGTGCCGGGTCTTTCTCAATGTATTTTCTGTACTCATCAAGGGTTGTGGCACCGATACAGTGAAGCTCACCTCTTGCAAGCATTGGCTTTAACATATTTCCTGCATCCATTGCGCCATCAGTCTTACCTGCTCCGACAATTGTGTGAAGCTCATCTATAAATAAAATTATCTGGCCTTCACTTTTCTTTACTTCATCAAGGACAGCTTTTAACCTTTCCTCAAACTCACCTCTGTACTTGGCACCTGCTACCAATGCACCCATATCAAGTGCAAATATCTTCTTATCTTTAAGCCCTTCAGGCACATCTCCCTGAACGATACGCTGTGCAAGTCCTTCAACTGCTGCTGTCTTACCTACACCGGGTTCACCTATAAGAACAGGGTTATTCTTTGTCTTTCTTGAAAGAATACGGACAACATTTCTTATCTCGCTGTCTCTTCCGATAACAGGGTCAAGCTTTTGATTTCTCGCTTTTTCCACTAAATCCGTACCATACTTCGTCAATGTGTCATATGTTGCCTCCGGATTGTCGGATGTAACCTTCTGATTCCCCCTTACAGTGGCAAGTGCTTTTAAAAAGCGCTCTCTGGTAATGCCATATTCGCCAAAAAATTCCTTCATTGCCCTGTTTGGATATTTGATAAGGCTCAAAAAGAGATGTTCAACCGATACATACTCATCTCCCATGGCTTTTGCCTCATCTTCCGCAGTTACCAATACCTTATTCAAATCATTGCTTATATGAAGTTCTCCACCCTGAACTTTTGGCTTCTTCTGAAGATAATCCACTATTCTGTTTTTATAGTGTTCTACATTTATCTCCATCTTCTCAATCATCTTGCCGATAAGACCGTCCTGCTGATTTGTCAATGCGCATACTAAATGTTCCTGGTCGATTTCCTGATTGCCGTACTCATATGCCAGCTTTTCGCAGTCACTTATAGCTTCCATCGATTTCTGTGTAAACTTATTAATATTCATACTCTCGCCTCCTTTATTATAAAACTCCTCTTTTGAAAATTGAAACCGACCAACATTACTGTCGGACGGTTTCTTTATATACCGGCTCAAAAGGCTATTTTGCAGGATTATCTTTATTCAATCGCTATATACTTCCTCTGCTCTACCTGCTTTTTATCTTTCTTTGGAACGGTAAGCCTTAATATACCGTCCTCAAACCTTGCACGGATATCTTCCTGTGTGATATCCTCACCTACATAAAAGCTTCTGCTCATTGAACCTGCATAACGTTCCTTACGGATGTATTTTCCGTTCTTGTCCTGCTCGTCCTTATCAAGTCCTTTTGCAGCACTGATGGTCAGATAGCCGTTTTCAAGTTTCGCGTTTACTTCATCTTTCTTAAAGCCCGGAAGGTCGATATCTACCTCGTAGCCCTCATCTGTCTCTTTGACATCCGTCTTCATAACGTGGTCTGCATTCTTGCCATACAGAACCTTGTCAACGTTAGGAAATGAAAAGTCCATCCAATCATCAAATAAGTTTTCTCCAAAAATACTAGGCATCATCATAAGTCATTCCTCCTTTGATATGCGACAAATGCGCCTTATATATTAAATATAAAATGTTATTTTTGGAACTTGGGGAGATTGATTTATTTCTCTTCCTTTGTTCTGTATACGTTATAGCACTAACTGTTAGCACTGTCAAGAGGTGAGTGCTAATTTCTTTGAAAAATTTTGCAAACCCCTATATTAAGGGATTTGCGATACGATTTACCAGTTTTTCCATTTCATTTTTTGAAGTTACAAGCCTACTTTCCTCAATAACAGCCCTCTTCTCTTCCTCTGTCATCCTTCCGAAATTAGACATTGCTTTTTCGTTCATAGCCATGGAAAAACCAAGTCCTTCCGGAATTTCATGTGAATAATCATCCATAAATAATCCTCCAGGTTTTAGTTATTTACAAATAATTTTTCCTACATGAGCATTATTTATTCCTCAAATACATCTTAAAAGCGTCACAGGCAAGGATTTAAATGCAGCTTGTCTTGTTCCATAGTTTTCTATTGAATATGTTGATTCATCATATGTCATGTTACAGTTAAAGAAGAAACCTGTTCCATAAAGGGCATCTGCTGCAAAATATTCCTTGATGGCAAACTGGAATGACTTCTTTGTCTCCTGGTCGTTTTCAAGGAGCATAAAGTCAGCGTATACACTTTCAAAACTGTCATCAATCCCTTCATCATATACTGCACTTCCTATTGCCGCTGAAAGAACAAGCTCTCCATGGCTGCCATCAAGTCTGCTTTTAAAACTCCTCTCATATTGATCATATTCTCCCCTTTCTTTATTTTTCAAAATAACTGCAAACTCATCTCCTCCGATACGGTATACATTTTCACTTCCAAAAACCTCCTTTACGGCATTTGCTACCTCTACTATAAGCTTATTTCCGCATTCATGACCATATTTGTCATTTATTGCTTTCAGTCCGTTTACATCAATAACAGCTACCATAAATTCACGTCCGGCGGCACACTCCGCTTTTGTGTGGGACACCTCGTGCAAATATGCGGTATTGTTTTTTGTTCCAGTCAACTTATCGATAAATGCCAGACTGTTTATGTAATCAATTCTTTTCTTCAGCTGGCTTGCCGTCTCCCGAAGACTCTCTGAGAGTGTTCCAATCTCATCCTTTGATTTACATTCAAGTGAAACATCCAGATTCCCGTTGGCTATTTCCTTCGCTGCTTTATCAAGTTCTTTCAACGGTTTTACAAGATTCTTCGCATTTTTCCAAGCAATAAAGATAAATACTGCTATAAGTATTAATTCTACAATAACTATCTGTATGGCAAGCTGATTCCCTTTTCTGTTAATCTCCGATACAGGAGCTGTAACTGCCATGCACATACCGTTTTGAAGCGTCCTGAATGCTGCTTTCTTCTTTACGCCCTCAAAAGTATAGTCGTAAAGTTTATCCGCATCTGTACCAATCTCATGTCTTGCAGACGAAATAATTTCACTAAACTCTTTTACCGAAGTCTCATCAGAATATTCACTGCTGTATATTATCACAAAATCTTCATCAGTTATGAATGAATATCCTGTATCATATACTTCAATTTCATCAATCTTTTCTGTTATATAGGTGAATTCAATATCCATGCCCACAACTCCCAAAAGGACACCGTCCCTGTACATAGGTACAACATATGAAATCACATAAATACCTGCATCATTGTAGTATGGCTTCATCCATACAGCTTTTCCGGCCCTAACCGGTATGTAATACCATCCGACTCTTTCCGCATTGTCATCGGGATACTTTAAAAAATCTGTCACTTCAACACTTTCGAATTTACCATTTTCTTTATTCAGCACCCTCCAAAAACCTGCTTTTGTGGAAGATATCTCAGGATTAAATCTTACATAAATAGAATCAGCTCCATCCAAATCCTTTGCAATTGTCTCGCCTAATGCACTGATTCTTTCTGTGTATTTCTCAAGTTCCCGCTCATCAGACAGGATATATATATTATCCAGATTGTCAATTGCATATGACGACATGATATCAACCGACTTTTCAATTTTTCCAAATACATTGTTAAGCTCCTGTGCGTTTTTACTGCAGGTAAGATTCATGATTTCAACTGTATCTTCATCTATTGCGTATTTAAAACTCAGGATTCCTACTCCTCCGATAATAGTAATAGAAACAATTATTCCCAAGAATATTAGTAAAACAATCTTTGACTGAATAGATTTCACCCGTCGTCACCTCGTATAATTGTAAATTTCCGAACATTATCTGATGATATCTTACCATATGTTCCGTAACCAAACCGTAACCAAAACTCCTGATTTGCTTTAATACTTGAATATTTTCTAATAAAAAATATAATTTTTATGCATTGTATCACAGTAACTGTTACCAAACCGTTACATTTACAAAAAAAGGATGCCGAAATATTTTTTCCGGCACCCCGACTTAAAGGATTTTTTTTATTATCTATTTCACCTCAAGAAAATTTCTGAGTATGTCTGTTCCGTCCGGTGTAAGTATTGACTCCGGATGAAACTGCACACCATATATAGGATACTGTCTGTGCATTACAGCCATTATCTCACCGTCATCAGTACGTGCTGTTATCTTAAGACAATCAGGCATTGTATCTTCCATTGCCGCAAGAGAATGATATCTTGCAGCCTTTATAACAGGCTTCATTCCGGTAAATATCGGGCATCCTGTGTCTATTTCCACATCGGACTGTTTGCCGTGCATCAGCTTCTTTGCATATGATACGGTAGCACCAAATGCCTCGCATATTGACTGGTGACCAAGGCACACACCAAGAAGAGGGATATCCTTTCCCAGTTCTTTTGCAGCCTCTATACATATACCCGCATCCTTTGGAAATCCCGGTCCCGGAGACAGAATAATATGAGTTGGTTTCATGTTCTTTATCTCGTCTATTGTCATCTCATCATTGCGGATAACCTTAATATCTGTATTTAATGTACCAACAAGCTGATACAGGTTATAGGAAAAACTATCATAATTATCAATAAGTAAAATCATTATTCTATGCCCTCCTTTGCCATATTCAATGCATTTACCACAGCCTTAGCCTTGTTGATGCACTCCTGGTATTCCTTTTCAGGTACACTGTCAGCCACAATTCCTGCACCGCTTCTCACAAATACCTTACCATTTTTCTTATACGCAATTCTGATTGCTATGCACGTATCCAGATTTCCCGTGAAATCTATATATCCGATAGCACCTCCGTATATGCCTCTCTTATTATCCTCAAGCTCATTTATAATCTCACAGGCACGAATCTTTGGCGCACCGGAAAGAGTTCCCGCCGGAAGCACCGCACCTACAGCATCAAGAGCATCCTTATCGCTGCATATCTCTCCGCTTACTGTTGAGCCAATATGCATGACATGTGAAAACCACTGTATAGACATATATTTTTCCACTTTTACAGAACCAAATTTACTTATCTTTCCAAGGTCATTTCTTCCAAGGTCAACAAGCATATTATGCTCAGACAGTTCCTTCTCATCTGCCAGAAGTTCCTCCTTAAGCATCCTGTCTTCCTGCTCATTCTTTCCCCTCGGTCTTGTACCTGCCAGAGGAAATGTATGGAGTGTTGAGTCCTGAAGTTTTACCAGTGTCTCCGGTGAGGCTCCCGCTATCTCTATATCATCACTTGAAAAATAGAACATATACGGCGACGGATTAGTCGTTCTAAGCACTCTGTATGTATCTAACAGACTTCCCTCATAATCTGCCTCAAGCCTGTTTGACAGTACAACCTGAAAAATGTCACCCTCATAAATGTAATGTTTTGCCTTCTCAACCATCTCACAGTACTTTTCTTTGTCAAAGAGCGGTCTCATCTCGGAAGTCATTCTTCCCGGAGCATCCTCAGTCATTTTCCCTTCCCTGAGAAGATTTACAAGATTCTCTATTTCCATCTGTCCACGATTATACTCTGTCTCCGGGTTGTCACATCTGATGTTTACGATAAGAACTATCTTCTGTCTGAAATGGTCAAATGCAATTACCTTATCAAAAAGCATCAGGTCTACATCCTTAAACCCTTCCTTATCCTCCGCATCAAGTTTCAGTGTACTCTCTGCGTATTTTATATAATCGTAAGAAAAATAACCTACAAGACCGCCTGTAAACGATGGCATTCCCGGAATCTTCGGACTTTTGTTATCTTCTATAATCTGACGAATATACGTCTCAGGATGCATTGTCATCGCAGTAATCTCGGTTCCGTTCTTAATGGTAAGTTTTCCATTGGTACATGTCAGTTCAAGCTTAGGGTCAAATCCCAGGAAAGAATACCTTCCCCATTTCTGACTATCCTCCACTGACTCAAGCATATAGCAGTGGTTGCTCACATTCTTCAATTTCTTAAGCACCTGTATAGGTGTGTACCGGTCTGCAAACATTTCGTAACTTACCGGCACACATTTGTATTTTCCCTCCGATGCTATCTTCTTTATCTCTTCCAGAGTTGGTTTTAACTGCATATTCTTTCTCCTTTCATATTTGGATAATAAAATAAAAAGTCCCTGACAAACAAAATCGTTTGTCAAGGACGAGTATCTTTCCCGCGGTGCCACCCTGATTTAGTGAAAAACTTCACTCACTTATGGAATACCAACATATTCCCGGCAACTTACGCGTGCCAGACGTCGCAGAATACTAAGCTGTAAAGCCTTTGACTGCGCCCTCCGCGGTCCATTTGATAATCTGGGGTCGATTCGGTTCTCATCCTCCCGAACTCTCTGTGCGATCATAACTACCTTTATCTCCGCTTCAACGGTTTAAAGTATTATTCATTTTCATGGAATTATAATCCTTAATCTATGTACTGTCAAGATTTTTTTATTTACTTTTGCGCTCGGTCTCTCATTGTAATAAGAATATTCCTGTCCCACAGTCCCACAACCTCGTTGTCACTGGCAAGCACCATTGCCTGTCTGGTAAAACGATTGTTTGTAACCACAAGACATCTGTCACACTCGTAATGTTTCATGGCCGATATAGCTTCCTGAACAGCCTTTACACCTACCGGTTTTGCATAGCGTTTACATTGTACCGCTATTCTTTCCTCATTTTTCTCAGCAATAATATCTGCACCGAAATCTCCCGTAGTACTTGTCATCTCAACTATTTCATATCCGTTTCCTTCAAGAACCGCCGCCACAAATTCCTCAAACTGCTCTCCTGTCATGTTGTCTATCTGATTCAAGGTCCGGTCTGCGTTCTCCGGGGTCATTTTCATTTTAATAAGTACCCAACGGCAAAATACGAACAATATGATCAACACACCGGCTATAATAAGTAATGTTGATAATCCACCGTTGTCAAAAAATGATTTTGCCTGCTTAACTACTTCTGACATACCTGTATCAACTCCTTTTGGCAATAAATGCTTTCAACGCCTGAAGTCCAAGAATAACAACTCCGCCAATAATAAAGAATACCACATTAAACGTATCAAAGTTCATTGCAGGTTTTGGATCGTTTTTCAAACTTTCAGCTCCCATAACAATTGCATAAAGAGAACCAAACATCATACCGATTATTGCATACATTGTAGCTGAGCGTGCCTTTGTAAGTGCCGCTTTAAGACCCTTTACCGTAGTGAAAACTCCCGCAATAACACCAAATCCAAATATGCAGAGTGCAGGAATATATGAAAAATCAAGCTTTAAAAATCCCTTTATTGCATCCATTACCGGCTGGTAAAAACCAAATACAAGAAGAATGGTCGAACCTGAAATTCCGGGAAGAACCATGGCAGATATGGCACACATTGCGCCTAAAAACAAAAGTATGCCTGTTACGAATCCGAAATCACCCCATGCAAGACTTGAGCCTGATGCATCTCCGGAAAAAAGTGTGATGGCAACAACAAGTGCTGCACCCAAAACAGTCCATATGACATTATAGTATTTACCCTTAAATGACTCCTTCTCCTCCATGAGTATAAGTGGTATTGCAAAAATTACAAATCCGAGAAACAGTGAACTTATCTCATAAATGTTTTTCTCAAAAACTGCCGTAATTACAAGAACCGCTGAAACCATACCTGCAATCCAGCCACTCATGAGTTTAACAAGGAAGATTATGGCCTTTTTTCTCTTTTCCTTATCTCTTGAAACGATATCGTTTAATGAACAAATAAAATCATCATAAATTCCCATAAGAAACGCAACAGTTCCGCCTGATACACCCGGCACACTGTCAGCCAGTGCCATGAGAAATCCTCCTAAAATAATAAAAATCATCCTAATCCTCCTAAAAACTATTTTATTGACAAAAACTCTTCTATTTCCTTAAAAAGTCTTTCCATTTCTTTGTCTGTTCCGATTGTTATTCTCAAATAATCCTTAATGAGAGGATTGTTCCAGTGACGCACGTATACATCCTTGCTTCTTAAAAATTCAAACAGTTCCGTCATATCGTACTTATCATGGGTAACAAACAGGAAATTCGACATTGAATCAGGAAATCTGAAACCATATCCTGACATCTTTTCTTTTGTCCTTTCCCTTGTATCCATAATCTTTTGTCTTGTTACATCAAAGTACTCTCTGTCCTTAACCGCCTCAACACCTGCAAGTATGGAAGGTGTATTCATAGTATATGAATTGATGGAATACTTCACATCCTGCATAGCCTTAATCAGCTTTTTATTTCCCATTGCAAATCCGATTCTCATTCCCGCCATTGAACGTGATTTTGAAAATGTCTGGATTACAAGGAGATTCTCATATTTATTAATAAGCGGAAGAGCTGACTCGCCACCAAAGTCAATGTACGCCTCATCAACTATTACCACCGAATCGCTGTTGTGTTCCATTATATCCTCAATAAATGACAACGGTTCAAGTATTGATGTAGGTGCATTTGGATTAGGAAAGATAATTCCACCGTTTTCCTTATAGTAATCTTCAGGATTTATTCTAAAATCACTTCCCACCTTCGGAGTCTCGTAAGGAATTTTGTATAAATCCGCCCACACCGGATAAAACGAATATGTAATATCAGGGAAAAGCACCGGCTTATCTGAATTGAAAAATGTAAGAAATGCATTTGCAATAACATCATCAGAGCCGACTCCCACAAAAATCATATCATCATCCACACCGTAAAAATCGGCAAGTGCCCTGACAAGTTCACTAACTGCCGGATCAGGATACAGCCTGAATCTGTCGGTATCCATGTTCTTTATTACACGCTCCACACCGGGTGCAGGCGGGTAAGGGCACTCATTTGTATTTAATTTTACCATATCCTTCTTATCAGGCTGCTCACCTGCCACATACGGTACTACTTTTCTTATATTTTTCTCCCATGCTCCCATGACTTTTCCTTCCTTTCAATTCTGTCTAAAGTCCGTACACCTCTGCAAGTTTCTTAAAGCTGTCAAGAGACCTCTTAATGGTCTCATAAGATACGCAGTATGCTATTCGCACATATCCGGGACATGCAAAGGAACTTCCCGGCACAATAAGTATATTAAACTCTTTTGCCTTATTACAGAATTCCTTCTCATCTGCCACAGGTGACTTCACAAATAAGTAAAAAGCTCCCTCCGGCTTTATGCATTCAAATCCATATTCTTTGAGGCTTCCGTACAAAAGCTCCCTGTTTCTGTTGTAATACTCAATATCCGTCTTTTCGTCAATAACTCTTGCAACTGCCCTCTGCATAAGGGATGGTGCATTTACAAATCCAAGTATTCTATTGGCAATGCCTGCTGCCGCAAATACATTTTTGTAATCAGGCATATACGACGGTATAACAAGGTATCCTATTCTCTCTCCCGGAAGTGACAAAGACTTACTGAACGAATACCCAACAATTGTATTGGCATAGTACTTTGTAAGATACGGAACATAAACTCCGTCATATGCCAGTTCCCTGTACGGTTCATCAGATATAATATAAATCTCTGTACCGTACTCCTTCTGTTTTTTCTCCAATATAGCTGCAAGTTTCTTAATAGTATCTTCACCGTATACCACACCTGTAGGATTATTAGGGTTATTGATGATAACCGCCTTTGTTTTCGGTGTAATCTTCTCTTCAAACTCTACAAGATTCGGCATAAATGTAGTTGTATCCGGTGATATTTCAACTAAAACACCGTCATAATTTCCTACATATGAGCGATACTCAAGAAAATACGGTGCAAATGCAATAACCTCATCACCCGGATTGATAAGTGTCTTAAGTATGACATTAAGACCACCTGCTGCACCCACAGTCATAATAATGTTATCCCTTGTAAACGTTGTATCAAATCGTCTGTTAAGTGATTCTGCCACAGTATCACGGACATCCTCATAACCGGAATTACTCATGTAACCGTGAACAAAGGTTGATTCCTCCTCATCAATTATATCCTTTACAGCTCTGTTAAAGGCTTCCGGTGCCGGAACGTTTGGATTTCCAAGACTGAAATCAAAAACATTTTCCGCCCCAAACTGAGCAGCCATTTTTTTACCTTCCTCAAACATCATTCGTATGGCCGAGTTATTATTTACAAGACCTTTCATCTTCTCTGCAATCATCGTTTACCTTCCTTTCCTTCGGAAAGATAATGCATCTTTCCGTCCATTTCCATATCTTTTATTCCGCTTCCAAGAATTCTTCTCCTCTCAGCGTTCATCTCGTCGTGAATCTGCAGCAGAGCACATTTACTGCAATAATATCCCCTGTCAATAGGTTCCTTGCAATTTCTGCACCGCCTCTGCTTTTTTACAAGATCAAATCTCTTATCCTTCACAAACAAATCTATAAGTCTTTTTGAAACACCTGTCTTCTCAGCTATCTCAATTATACTGTATGCATTACCGTACTCATCAACAAAATCCCTTACTTTTCCATACTCATTAATAAATGTATTTTTGCATCTCGGACACACATAATGGCCAAGCCCCGTATATTCAAAATCAGCTCCGCAGCTACACGCACCGGGTTTTGTAAGAAATGCGTCCACATCAAACAATACTTCCTCTATTTTTTCTTCATGCTGTTTTCCGGAAA
Organism: Lachnospiraceae bacterium; assembly: GCA_045126475.1. Lineage (GTDB taxonomy): Bacteria > Bacillota > Clostridia > Lachnospirales > Lachnospiraceae > SVEL01. The sequence goes on from JBGVOL010000048.1 coordinate 19,842, forward strand.
AATTCTTCTCGCCCATCCACTTCTCCTTCTATCCCTTAAAGCATTAAAGTCTACATAAATATACTACATTTTGCAGTTGCAGTCTATAGTTTTAATGCCTGTTAATATCCCTTTATCCTGAATCTCTGTTCCTCATTAATAAATCCGTCAATCACAGGGTTTGACATCATGGTACATCCGTAAAGACATCTCTTCTCCTCCTCCACAATTCTGGCTATTGTTGCACTTACAACGTAATTTTTGTTTCTTGCAGAAAAACCTATACTTACTGTCTGACCTATGTCACATTTCTTTCCCTTATCAAGATAAAATGCAATTCCGGTATTTGAAATGTCATGGATAATCACATCACCGATTCCCAGTACGCTTCCCTTTATATCAAGAGGAAGCCTGTATGTACGGCGTCTGTTATACTCCTGCCCCTCATCCAGTGAACGCACAAGCACATACTGTTTTCCGTTCATTGCTGCATTGCTTACGGCAACATTTTTCCATATAAGCGGCTTTCCTTCATTCTGCTTAAGAACAAGATTGACTGCATTCTGGTTATTTTTATAAGAAACCGCCTTTCCCTCATACATAACAGGGTAAAGCACCAGACCGCTCCTTGCAACCTGTGCTATATTTGCGTCAAGATATAACTTTTCTTTTCCTACCTTAAATTCCAACTGAATGGCACTCTCGGCCGACAACTCATTTAGCTTCAACTTTATCCTACTTTCCCGATGTATCGTATGATTATATCTTAACTATACCAAATCTCCTTAGTTCTCGTCAATTATCATTCCGCCCTCACCGTCATCGAAATTCACCGGATTATGACAAAGTAAAACCTTCCCTGTACTTAAATATGTTTAGGAAGGTCTTACTTTTTTGTAATTATATTATAACAGAACTCTTTATGATTACAAAACAAAATTTAATTTTTAAAATCTACTTAAAATAGCTTATTGCCTCTTTCAGTTCATTTGCAACGTCCAAAATCTCATTGCTTGATGTCTTGAGAATCGACATGTTTCCCTCAATGACACTTGCACTTCCGGAAGTTTCCTGTGCTGCTGCCGCATTTTCCTCAGATGTTGCTGATAACGCTCCAACCGCATCACCGATACTGACTTTAACCAATTCAAGATTTTTAACCTCTGAATTAATACTCTCCGTGTTGTTAGAAATATTCATTACCCCACTTATAACAGTATCCATTGATTTTTGTGTTTCTGCCAGCTTGCTTATCTGATGACCTGCATTTTCACTTAACTCATCGCTTAAAGAAGCAGATTTCTTAACCTGGCCTATTATATTATTGATAATATCCGTTATCTTCTTTGCAGAATCAGCACTTTCCTGAGCAAGCTGACCAATCTCACCTGCCACCACGGCAAAGCCTCTGCCTGCCTCTCCTGCTCTTGCAGCTTCAATACTCGCATTCAGGCTTAAAAGATTTGTCTGTGTTGTAATCTCCTCTATGGCCTTAACAATTCCGTTAATCTCCTCTACTGCATTTAAAGTATCCTGACTCTGTGAAACAATGGCCTCAATGCTGTTCTTTGTTTCCTCATTGATTTGCAGCAGTTCAAGCATTGTCTCCCTTGTATTTTCAGCAACTCCTGAAACAGATCTTGTTGTATCATTTAACTGCTCAACCTGACTTGTTATCATATCCAGATTAGCAGACAACTCCTCAATACTTGACATTAAATCTGTTGATGTCTCAGCCTGGCTTGCAGCTCCATGGGCAACGTCTTCCATGGCTTCTGCCACATTTGTAACAGACGATGAAGTATTATCAACAACTTCATCAAGTTTTAAGACACCATCGCTCAGTGCTTCACTGCACTGATGAATCCTGCCTACTATTTCCTTCAGCTTAAATGCCAATTTATTTGTGTTGTTTGCTAAATCACCAAGCTCATCCTTTTCATTTACCTTTTTCACATGACAGTTTACATTCAAATCACCGCTTGAGAGAGTGTCAAGTTCCATCGAAACTGACCGAATAGTCCTCGCGATAAGCAGACAGCTAACACACGAAACAAAAAGAATCACAATTGCTAACGTTGTTCCTATGACTGCCATACGTATAATAAGCGAATCAACTACATCCTTTATCTTGCTGTACTCCAGACCTATAAATATCATTCCGACAACTTCGTTACCGTTTTTTAAAGGCTCATATGTAGCAAAATACCTTACACCCTGTATGTCCACATCTTCTGAAATATACGCCTGTCCGTTTTTCAGTACTGAATCAATAACTTCATCAGATGCTTTAGTCCCAACAATTTTGTTTCCGTTGGAATCTTTAATTGATGTCAGATATCTCGTATCTCCATAGAAAATGGTCATATGAACGCCATCACTCTCATGGATTTTATCAAGAAGTTCATCCTTCAAAGCTGTATCCCCCTTATACACCACACCATCCTTAAGGGAATAATCACCCTCTATCATATGTTCATATGACTCCATAACAGATATAGCTATGCTGGTCAGCTTTTCACTATATATTTTTTTCGTACTGTTGTCACTGTTTACTATGGATGTTATAAGCATAGACGCATACAGCACCAGCATAGCAAGACCCACAATAAGCAACATTTTAAACGTCAATCCACCAGTTTTTTTCTTTGAATTCATAAAAACCACCTTCCACATTTTATTCTTTCTCTACAGAAATGTTTTTTATTTCACGTATAAAGACTAAGGTAATTATATTACATTTACACAAAACACACAAGTTTTTTTTCGCTTTTTGGGGTGGTTTTTTCAGATTTCATTCCAATGACCATGGATTGTCCTTTAGCCCGCAGACATTCGCCGAAACAGATTGTGATGAGGTTACTTCTGCAGTAATCTCCCCCTGTTCCATCATTTTTTTGACGCAGCTTCGTGAAATTCCCAGAATTTCGGCAATCTGCCTCTCCGGGCGAATTTTCAGGTTATATGGATTATTTATGATAATATTGACCTGCTGCCCACTATGATTTTCATTAGTCTCCTCCTGCAGCTTCACAAACTGATACTCTGCATCTTCAAAATCAATCTCCGCCTTGTTTCTCTTAAATAACTGAACATTTCTGCCAAACTCTTCTGCCAGGCACTCATCATTACTCAAAAAGCCTTTGTACTCCTCCTTTGGAACCGATGATGGCTTTTGTCTCTCATAAATCGTGAGATTGAAAGTATGCTTGCAGTTCTCACACTGATAAATAAGCCATACATCAAGCTTATTTCCATTGGCATTTACCCTGAACCTCTTCGTGTTTTTAAAGTGTACTTTCCTGTCACAGCCGGAGCAGTTACGAATCACTGAAAAAGACTGACTTGGGACAATTTTATATTCTATTTTCTTTAAATAGCTCATTTGCATCTCCTATAATTATTTATATTTTGATGCGCAGGCTATTACATATTCTATTTTATTCGCAATAGCCACGCTATGCAAAGTAAACAGGTGTAGTCATAAAACATTCCTCCTCTAAATTATTTATCTATAGCTTATCAACTGTCTCCAGGCAAATAAACCTCAAACTTTTTTATAAAAAAATGTGAGCTGTAAGTCAGCTCACATTTGATAATTTTTCCTGTCTGATAATCCGCTGTATGCTTTTTTCCGATAAATAAAAGTTTTCTGCCAGTTCATAAATGGTTGTTCCCGACAAATAATCTCTGTAAATCAGTTGATTTCTGTTTCGCAGCTCACATCTGTACGGGGTCTTTGTCCCCCATTCCTGTCTGTTCTCCTGCTTTCTCGGAATATATATGTTTGTTCCGTCAACATACTGCTGTATCAATTCAATTATTTCAACAGGCAGAATTTCCTCTGCTTTTATATAGCCCATGTTTGCCTCCTAAATATTATTTTTTAGGAATAGCATTGGCTATAACAATTTACATTTCATTGCAATAGCCAGTGCTATGCAAACATAACATATCTTTTCATATAAAATCCCCCTTCCGAATTGCTTTCATAATATCATCATTTTATTAATAAATCAATTTCATTTACATATTCAATACCACTCCACATTTTATAATCAAAAGACATGCAACTGAAATTAGGCAGCCTCCTAAAAGTTGAGGCATCGTATGACGTTTTGTTTTCAAGCTTGAAATCAGCACAGGAATAACAAGCACGCCTCCGATAGCAGCAGGTACAAACATACGGAAGTAAATAAAAAGAACTACCGGTGCAACAATTCCGCATGCATGACCTGCATCGTTTCGGTTATGGCTCCAAAACGGTCAAAAGGAAAGTATTGACGAAATCTCTGATATGTTTTATATAAATTGTGCTATTCACAATAAATAAACTATATTCCCTTCGTATGTTCCATCATGTTTGCCTTTATTATCCCTATCGCTCCATCTTGCAGTTTCCACACATGTACTCCGGTGTCACCCGTTCCAAAAAATATGTCGGATGCAACAGGCAATCCCATCAAAGATCGATATAACTGGTTTATCATTCCTCCATGTGTTACTATGGCAACTGTATCTTCATCTTTTGATGCGCTAACTATTTTTTTCAGTATTCTATCTGCCCTATTACGGAACTCCAGTTTTGACTCCTGACCATATACTGCTTTATCAACCGGTAGATCAACAATTTCCGGATATTTTTCATCCGCCTCTTTTCTGGATAAACCGGCTAATAGTCCGTTATTAAATTCCATTAAATCTTCTTCATAATTTATGGGAATTCCTACTATATCCGACAGATGTTTTGCTGTTTGTGCCGCACGTTTCAATGTGCTTGCATATATTTTGGTAACTGAATAATTAGCCTTTACAAAAGAAGCCATTGCATCAGCCTGCATGTGCCCCCTTTTTGTAAGTTCAAAATCTGCTCTTCCTTCATGAACATCAAGCAAATCTGCTTCTGATTCTCCATGACGTATAACAAGGATAATCATACCATTTCCTCCATATAAAAATACACTATATCAGCCAATTAATCTAACATAGCTCCTCTGCTAATAAACCTCTCAATACATCCTTATGCTCCAGTAACCGTTCGCTGGTTCCTATAATCATCTCAGAGAATTTTTCTTCCCCAGATTTTCTTCGTAATACTAAATCCAGTTTCCTCGCCTTCGCCGAATTCAGCTCATTTCCCTTCAATAATGTCATAGGCTTTGCTTTTCCCACAACCACAAATCCCAAGGTTGTACTGACATTACCGGTTGCCAAGGCACATCGAATTTTATTCTTTTCAAAATCCTCCTCTACAAAAGTTCCCACACTAAACATATCCATGATAGCAGGCAACGAATTGATTTTTCTTCTGACAGAGCCCTTTACTTCACCTTCATTCTGTCCGCTTTTGCAGAAATCAAAATCACTCTCTTCTAATGTTCCATTGTAACATTTTTCAAAAAATGTTGCTGCATCCAGACTTGTATGTAATCCTGTAAGGTGCAGGTAATTATCTTCATGTGCACAAACAATATAATATGCATTCTTTACAAATGCTTTTGAGCATAGCAGATACTCATATTCTACAAAATACTTCTTGTAGGAATAAGCGTTCTGAATAACTGTTTCCTTCACACGCTCCTTAAAACTCTTTTGCTCTTCCATTTTTCCTCCGAAAGTAAAATAAAAGGACGACTTCTCAGCCATCCTTCTACTAATTTTTCACAGTTTATTCTGCAATGGGAATGGGTTTTCGGTCTCCATCCCGACCACTGGAACAGGTTTAAGGTCTCTGTTCCGACCATTTTAAGTATCTCTTTTTGTAACTATATTATACATCAAACTTTGCAAATAGTCAAAACAATTTTGCCTTTTTAAACCTTTGATTTGTAACTGATATATCGCCAAAAAGAGGTTATTTTTCCGTATTGGTATTCTCCATCAATTATTCCAAATTCAGGGTCATAGTATTTATTATCAAACAGCAATGTCCAATGTGTATATCCCTCATTTGTATGCACGGTCAGAATTGAACATTCATATGGTGTTGGATTCTTTTTTCACTGTTATCTGCCCATACTACGAGAAATTCGTAAAACTGTCGGTTTTTGAAACACTGTCAACATGAATATATACATCCATACATGTAATACTATTTTTTTCATATACATGCTCAAAACAAGATAATATGCCATCCTTCGGTTTCTCACGAAATCCGTTTGCCTGTAAAAACTCCAATATCTTTTTATAAGCATTGGGTATACGTTCAAAAGCGGCAGAAAAAGGATCATATATTGTAATTACCGCATAATCAGCCTCTTCCTGATTAGCGTATTCCACACCCGGACAACATGTTTCAAATCCATCCGGCAAAACATAAGCTGCTACATATCCTCGAAGACCAAATCTGTTTTGTAATTCTGACGAAACATAGGGGAAATCCCATCCAATTCTTATTGCATCCGGCTTAATCTCAAACAAACCTGAACGTTTCGCCCAATTATCCATGTATGCATTTACATCATCTTCCGGATTCGGCGTAACCATAACATATCTCGCCATCCTAAACGCATTTACTTTCTTTATTGTGATTTCCGAATAAATCTTATCACAAGCATCAATATCTTCCCTGACTAATGCGTCCAATTTACAAGAAAATACATCACTTAATGCCACCAGCTTACTTAATTCCGGAACAATCTCATCTGCTTCCCATCGGGATATTGTCTGACGGGAAACCGACATAATCTCAGCCAACTGCTCTTGTGTAATCTTCTTCTGTTTTCGTAAATACTGAATATTTTTTCCTAAGCTCATAAAACCCTCCTCTTAACCACATATGTTACTTGCCTATTATTACATACACACTTGGTAATTAACACCACGCTCAATGCGCTTTTTAAGTGGTTGATGTCAACTGATGGTTTACATTGCGATATCACAATCTTTCTGAACTGCCTTCAAATTTCATAAACTCTTATATTTGTGATTTTCAATTCTTATAAAATACCCTTCCTGTACAGCAGCCAAAATAGCAATTGAGCAGATAAAGCCTCCGCTATATTTCAAATCGACAATAGGTAGCGTCAATGGGAGTATAAATAATACACCCCCTGTAACCTTATTCATAATGGTATGCTTTGCAACAAATCTCTTTTGAACGACAAATCCTGAAATTATATTGAGAACTTTTATGATTGCTATCACACCTATCCATATACAAAGCCAGCCAGGTATTATCAAAACAGGTAGTAATTTTATCATACAAGCCAAAACAAATACAATGTCTGCAATGGTATCCAGCCTGGAGCCAAATTCATTGGCGGTATTTGTTTTTCTTGCAATAGTGCCATCAATCATATCCGTAAATCCGGCCGCTAAATACAAACTATAAAATGTGGTAGAAAATGCAGGAACGAATAGTAAAAGTATGCTGCATAATATTCTACAACCAGTTACAATGTTTGCCATATACTTGTCCTTTCTGGTCAACCGTTTCTCGCGATATGTTATTATTCTTCCACGTACTTTGGCTCAAAGGACATATTAATTTCTGCTATCTCACGCTTTCCATTAATATAATCTGCGTACATGTCCCACAAATCAATGTCACAATCTTCCAATCCGTCATCGTGAGGAATCCACGACTTAATCAGCGCGATTCGTTCCTCTTTTGTCGTATCCTTTATCAATATACTACTCATCAATTTTTCCTCCCAAGTCATCTGAACCTATTTAAAATTCCCCATACCCGATTTAATGAGCGGATATGCCAACGACCATCCTAAAGCACATAGAATTGCATCAAAGCTGTTTTCATCAAACATATTCAAAAATGCCTTGAATGGCATCGGATACATTAATCATTTCAGTTACCGGCAATCTGTCTACTTTCTTATAACCACGAATAGATAAATCCAGCAATGCAAGCTTTTCGCACTGTATATACCCTTCATTTTCTTCAGTGGACATCCATATATGAAGAGGCCCCGGCATAGAATTTTTTATAATCGGACATCCAATTATCTCTCCACTTGTATTAAAAAAATCTTTACTAACAATCAATACCGGATGTTTGATTTTCTCTATCTTAAGAATATCACCCTGATGTAATATTTCCATCACCATACCTCTCTTCCAACAGGTTCACCCCAATCATATTCTCCATCAAGCATTAGCTTTCCGTCAAATTCGGCAGCCCTTTCTTCTAATGTTTTATGACGAAATGATTTTGCTAAAGTAATAACACCATTTGATACCGTAACATCTAAAACCTCATTCAAGGCTATTCCTGCGCTTTTAAGTATTTCTTTTGGCAATCTGATTCCCTGACTGTTTCCCCATTCTTTTACCTGTGCCTGCATACAAATACCTCCTTATAATAGCGTATATACTTAGTATATACCAAAACAAGATTTTAATCAATACAGCGGTATTATTCCATTACCAAAAAATTTTCCATATAATTCGATGCTGATTGCTGTGGCAATCTCTTTTGTTAATGGTTTGAGTATGCCTTTTTCAAACATTTAAAATACCCTCTTTC
>JBGVOL010000049.1:0-3258 GCA_045126475.1 Lachnospiraceae bacterium
ATCTGGAAATTAAAAATTCTCTTATTCGTAAAGGAATCAGATTTTCTTCGGATACAGATACGGAAGTAATTGTGCAGTTACTGGAATATTATTATAAGAAATATTCCAATCTGATGGATGCGGTATATGCCGTACTAAATAGGATAAAAGGTGCCTATGCTATGGGGATTCTCTGTTCTGACTATCCGGAACAGATGCTGGCTGCGAGAAAAGATGCACCACTACTCATTGGATATGGCGAAGAGGGAAATTATATTGCATCGGATGTTACCGCACTTCTTTCACATACCAGAACCGTGACATATATGGAAGATGATGAGGTGGCTGTTATTACAGCAGGCAAGGTGGAAATATATGACAGCGACAGAACTCTGCTTGAAAAAGAGAAGCATGCCATTGAGTGGGATGTGACAGCAGCAGAAAAAGGCGGATATGCACACTTTATGCTTAAGGAGATTATGGAACAACCGGAAGCAGTCCGTAAGACCATATCTCCAAGGATAGCAGACGGAAAAATTGTACTGGAGGAATTAAAGGGTACGGGAGACTTCATCCGAAATGTCTCCAGAATTTATATTGTTGCATGTGGTTCTGCCTATCATGTCGGCATGGTAGGAAAGTATACCTTAGAAAAACTATTGCATATTCCGGTGGAGGCGTGTCTAGCTTCGGAGTTTCGATATAGTGAACCGTTACTTGGAGAATCTACGTTAGTAATTGTAATCAGCCAGTCGGGAGAAACCTTGGATTCTATGGCGGCACTTCGCGAGGCTAAGAGAAGAGGTTCGAAAGTTCTTTCTATTGTAAATGTTATGGGAAGTTCTATCGCAAGAGAATCGGATTATGTTCTTTATACATGGGCAGGACCGGAAATTGCGGTAGCAACCACAAAGGCATATACCACACAGATGGTGCTTTTAATCATGCTGGGGGTCTATCTTGCAAGAGAACTGGAGCAGATTGGACAGGAAGAGTACGATGCAATTGTGGAAGGTCTTTTGAGGCTTCCGGAACAGATTAAACAAGTGCTGAATGAACTGGATAATTATCAGAAAATAGCTTCCAGATATTTTAACCATAATAGTGTGTTTTATATTGGACGCAATTTGGATTATGCATTAGGCTTGGAAGGCTCCTTGAAATTGAAGGAAATTTCATATATTCATTCGGAATCCTATGCGGCAGGAGAATTGAAGCATGGAACCATTTCTCTGATAGAGCCGGGAACATTGGTTGTTGCACTGGCAACCTATGCTCCGTTGGTTGAAAAATCATTGTCAAACATTGTGGAGGTAAAATCCAGAGGTGCAGAAGTAATTGCATTGACCACTGATAAGACGGTAAACACAATAAGCAGTCAGACATCAGAGATGTTTGTGATACCGGAGGTACAGGCGATTTTACAGCCTGTATTAGGTGTGATTCCATTACAACTTTTTGCATATTATATCGCGCTAAATCGAGGCTGTGATATAGATAAACCAAGGAATTTGGCAAAGTCTGTGACAGTTGAATAGTACAGATTTGAGTTTAAGTATATAGGAGGATGTGAGCTTATGGCTATACATGAGGAATGTGGTGTATTCGGAGTGATGAGTACCAAAAGAGAAAATGTTGCAGGCATTGCTTATTATGGATTATATGCCCTGCAGCACAGAGGACAGGAAAGCTGCGGTATTGTTGTAAATGACGATGGTGTGTTTTCCTCCTATAAAGATTTGGGTCTTGTCAGCGAAGTTTTTTCAAAAGACACATTAGCTCATTTGTCTGCCGGTAATATGGCAGTAGGACATGTCAGATATGGTACAACAGGAGGAACGACAAGAAATAACTGTCAGCCGATTGAAGTAAATCATCAGAAGGGAAAGATGGCATTAGCACACAACGGAAATCTTAGTAATGCTCTTGAATTACGAGACAAGCTGGAATTGTCCGGTGCTATTTTTCATACAACAAGTGATACAGAAACCATTGCTTATGTAGTTACCAGGGAAAGACTTGTGACACCAAGCATTGAGGAGGCAGTAAGTAAGGCAATGTATTCTTTAGAAGGTGCGTATTCCTTGATATTGATGTCATCTACCAAAATGATTGCTGCAAGAGATCCATATGGCTTCAGACCGTTATGTTATGGTCAAATGTCGGATGGAGCTTATGTGATTGCATCAGAAAGCTGTGCATTAACTGCCGTAGGTGCAGAGTTTGTGAGAGATGTACTTCCCGGTGAAATTCTGGTATTTAGTGAGAACGGAGTAGAGTCGAGGAAAGAGCATTGTGACAAGCAAAAGAGGAAGACATGTATATTTGAATATATCTATTTTGCAAGACCGGATTCTGTGATTGATGGTGTTTCCGTATCGAAGTCTCGCGTACGTGCGGGAGAAATATTGGCAGAAAACTATCCGGCGGATGCAGATATTGTGATTGGAGTACCGGATAGTGGTTTGGAGGCAGCACTGGGCTTTTCCAGAGCCTCAGGGATTCCGTATGGAATCGGTCTGATTAAGAATAAATATATAGGAAGGACTTTTATCTCTCCGGGACAAAATGAACGCATGGACCAGGTAAGAATTAAGCTAAGTCCGGTGAAGAATGTGATAGAGGGAAAGAGGGTTGTATTAATAGATGATTCTATTGTCAGAGGAACAACCAGTAAGCGTATTGTGAAACTTTTGCGTGAAGCAGGAGCGAAGGAGATACACATGAGAATTTCAGCACCACCGTTTTTGCATCCTTGCTATTACGGTACGGATATTGATTCGGAGGAAAATTTGATTGCCTGTCACCATAGCATGGAAGAAATTGCAGAAATAATCGGAGTGGATTCTCTGGGATACTTACCGCTTGAGAAACTGAATCAGCTTGTAGAGAGTGAAGACTATTGTGCTGCTTGTTTTAATGGAGTGTATCCAACAACCATTCCTACGGATCTTCGTAAGGACCGGTTTGAAAGAAAACTTTCTGAAAGAATGGGAGCTGCAAAGTAACAGCATACGGAAATATAAGAGGTGACTTATTATGCAAAAATTTGATAGAAAACTGATTCTGGAAGATGGTAGTGAATACTATGGATACGGATTCGGTTGTATGGAAGAGCGAATAACGGAAATTGTCTTTAATACATCTCCGGTAGGATATCAGGAGATTGTTTCGGATCCATCCTATACTTATCAGACCGTTGTGATGGCTTATCCATTGATTGGTAATTATGGAATTGCAGAGGATGATTTTGAAACCGAAGTACCGACAATTGGAGGG
>JBGVOL010000050.1:0-15895 GCA_045126475.1 Lachnospiraceae bacterium
TCTCGTCGTTATTGCATGCAACCAGAGAAAATACCATTAATACAGAAAGCAATATGGCGATTATGTTTTTTGTGAAGCCGCAATTGCCCTGTAACATTGATTTTATCTTCTTGTTAAACATTAAACAACCTCCTTTTATATGTGTTAGTTTCAGTATTCTGAAAATAACTGCATTCATTATATCATAGTATTAATACTTATTACAGATAAAATAGAAAAACATTTCAAGACGCAAAATGTACATTTCAGGTCATTGGTGTACAAATATTTTAAAAATATGATATAATTATTATTTATTGTACTTGAACTATTTTACCTTGACCTTAATGGTTTTTCACTATATTAAAGACAAAAAAATGAGGTACGGATTGATATGATTAAAATAGCATTTTGCGATGATGAACTTCCAGTGTTAAATGAGATTAGTGTACTCCTCGATAAGTATCGTGTGGAACGCAATCAGGAAATCAAATATACAGCTTTTCACAGCCCGTTAGATTTATTGGCTGTAATCGAACGTGGCACTCGGTTTGATATTTTGTTTTTAGATGTTCTTATGCCGGGTGAAAACGGGATAGATGTAGCTACAGACATAAGAAACTATGATAGTAATGTCAAGATTATATTTTTGACTTCTTCCCCGGAATTCGCAGTACAGTCTTATATGGTAAACGCTTATTTTTACCAGCTTAAGCCTATTTGCGCGGATAGTTTTTTTAGATTGATGGATTCTGTTCTTTCCGAGTGCGAAAAAGAGAAAACAAGCATTTTGATCTTGAGATGTAAAAGCGGGATTACCCGTATAGAACCAAGACGATTGGAATACTGCGAGGTGATTCATAGGACGTTGTTCATTCATTTGACAAACGGAAAAGTTTTGGAAAGCACCGGAAGCATGGATGAGTTGAGTAATCAACTGGCACCTTTTGGGTGTTTCTTACGTCCCCACCGCTCTTACCTGATTAATTTGGATTACGTGCAGACTCTGTCTTATCGTGCTATCACTATGTCCTGCCTGACGGAAATTCCACTTCCCCGTGGAAAATATCAGGAGATTAAAGATAAATATCTGGAATATGCGTTTCAAAATAGGCAGGTGATGGTATGAGTTTGTGTATTTCTTTACTCAATGATGTTGCTGTAAGCCTTTTTGGAAGTGTGTTGTCAGCAGCCCTTTGCAATGTATTGGTTACTCGCCGTAATCGCCGAATCTTTTGTTGCGGTATGGTGGGGATTATGTTGTTGCAGGCCTATGTTTATTACCTTTGGGATGTAGAATTTCTGAGGCGAATATATCCTCTCGTCATTCATCTGCCGCTGGTACTTATGCTGTATGTTATGACAAGGAAACTGATGTGGTCGGTTATCTCCGTCCTATGCGCCTACCTGTGCTGCCAGTTGCGGCGTTGGTTCGCACTGTTGGTAGTCGCATTGGCGTCCGGAGGAGCGGTGATGCAGGATGTTGCAGAGATTATCATCACACTGCCGCTGTTGTTGTTTCTGCTACGGTTCGTTACGCCTGTCGTCCGTAAGTTGGCTGATCGGTCGGTTAAGTTCCAGTGCCATTTTGGTGTGATTCCGGCCTTGTATTACGCCTTTGACTATCTTACAATGGTTTACACAAATCTTTTAACAAGCGGCGCTCCGGTAGTGGTGGAGTTCATGCCCTTTGTGTGCTGTGCGGCCTACTTGGTTTTTATACTGTACAATTCTGCTGAAGAACGAAAGCACAGTCAGCTCCAGCAGGTGCAAAAGAGCCTTGATATTCAATTAAGCCAATCTGTTCGGGAAATCAATGCTCTGCGAGAGTCCCAAGCCCTGGCTGGTCAGTACCGCCATGATCTGCGCCATCATCTGCAATACCTGTCCGTCTGTATTGAAAATGGACAGAAAGAACAAGCGCAGGCCTATATTTCCGGCATATGTAGAGAGATAGAGGCGCAGAAAGTGCAGCGCTATTGTGAAAACGAAGCAGTCAATCTCATCCTTTCTGCCTTCGATGGTCGTGCAAAGAAGAATGACATTGTTATGAATGTACAAGGTACGCTTCCGGCTTTTATCACGGTATCGGACAGTGATTTATGTGTCCTGCTCTCCAACGCGTTGGAAAACGCCCTTCACGCCTGTCATCCCTTTGTTGCCGCAGGTAAGGACTGCATTATTGATGTACAGTTTTATGAGCGAGAGGGTAAGTTCTTTTTGCAAGTTACAAATCCCTGTGGAGAGAACGTTCAATTTGAAAATGGTATCCCTGCATCAGACCAACCGAACCATGGTATCGGCGTACAGAGCATTTGCGCTATTGTAAAGCGATACGGCGGTATATATACTTTTTTGGTACAAAACGGACGATTTATCCTACGACTGTCTCTCTAATACAATTTGTCTGAAATATGTAAAATGGGAAAAATAAATATCTGTCGATTTAATACATTTTCGGTTCGATTCAGTCATTTCCTCTTTTTTGAGTGTCGAAAACTGTTATAATGCCTATACAAGTTAAGTGATAACATAAATAAAAGGAGGAATGATTTCTATGAAAATTATGAAAAAACTAATTTCTACTTTACTTGCTTTGGTGATGTGCCTGTCTCTGGCTGCCTGCGGAGCGGACAAACAGCCTGCTATTGATGCGTTCAATGAAGCCAAAACTGCATTTAATGAAGTGGCGGCAGTGATTAATGAAGATCCCGCTGCATATGACAAGGAAGTAATTGATACGATGAACAAAATGTCAAGTATTCTGCAACAGCACGGCGAACTGCTTTCAAGTGACGAGGATATCGAAGAGGAAAAACTTAACGAAATGATTGAGTGGTACGGAACGGTTAAGGAATGGGTAGCTGATATGAAAGCAGAATTAGATATTAAATAGTAATCGCTTCTATGCGTATGAACTGAGGCAGATGTGGTGCTTCCGCATCCGCCTTGTTGTAGCAAAAGTCCTTGGAGAGGGACACTAATAACTACTACTTTAACAATAAGGAAGCTATGTATGGAATTTATTATCATTGGTGCAATTATAGCACTTGGGGTCGTGTGGACCATTTCCGTTCAACATCGATTGGCAGCTATGGATGAAAACATCAACAATGCCATGAGCCAGATAGGTGTGCAACTTTCCTCTCGCTTTGAAGCACTGACTTCATTATTGAATCTTACAAAAGGTTATGCTGCCCATGAGTCTCAGACCTTAATTGAAACAATCAGGGCTCGCCGCAGTGTTATTATTGCTACTTCCACACCAAGTGATGTTCTGAAACAGGAGGGCGTTATTTCCGACGCTCTTGACCGTATATCCATGATGGTCGAGCAGTATCCGGAACTAAAAGCTAACGAGAATTATTCTAAGTATATGAACGCATTAGAAAGCTATGAAAAAATGGTGCGTACAAGCCGCCTTATCTACAATGACAGCGTCACAAGACTGAATCGTGAACTTCGGATATTCCCCACATCTCTGATGGCAAGAATGTTTGGCTTTTCTCAGAGGGAGTATCTGGCGGCGGTAGAGGAAGTGAATGGGATTTAGCACTACGAAGTTCTAATGGATTAAGTTATTATCATAGAAAGGAAGCTATATGAAAAAGAAACTATTATCTTTATTTTTGATACTAATTTTAGCATTATCACTTGCTGCCTGCAACACGGAATCCGAGACACCTGATGGCACTGCGACATCAGATACCTCTGAGACACGTGATACCTCCGGCACATCCGACAGCACCGATGGAAGCTGGGCGGTGTATTGGTATCTCTGCGGCAGTGACCTGGAAACCAACGGAGGTTTTGCAACCACCGACTTAAGCGAGATGCAGGAGGTGCAGTTGCCCGAAAACGTGAATATAGTAATTCAGACCGGTGGTGCTGCTGTCTGGCAAAACGAAATTATGGATTCGAGCAAGTTACAGCGATGGCTGTATAACAGTGAGGGATTACAGTTACTCGAAGAACAGGAGACTGCCAATATGGGCGATGCCCAGACATTAACCGATTTTCTGTCTTTTGCCAATGAAAACTATCCTGCCGATAAAGTAGCAGTTACATTTTGGAATCATGGCGGCGGCTCTGTTTCCGGTGCAGCCTTTGATGAACTCCACGGTTCGGACTCTCTGGATTTGTCTGAAATGTATCAGGCTTTTAATACAGTCTGGCCTGCAAACAAGGACAACCCTAAGTTGGAGCTGGTTGGCTTTGATACCTGCCTGATGGCTACGGTGGATGTTGCAGCTGTATTCCAAAATTTTTCAAAATATCTGGTGGCATCTGAGGAAGTGGAACCCGCCAACGGCTGGCTCTATTCCGGCTGGCTCGGCGAACTGGCAGAAAATCCGTCCATGGACGGCAAAGATTTGGGAACTGCCATCTGCAATACATATTACGAAGGCTGTGAAGCTGTGGGTACTCAGGAACAGGTAACCCTGTCTCTGACCGATCTTACAAAACTGACTCCTCTGCTGGAGGCATATGAATCCTTCGGTCAGGAAGCGTTTGCAGCCGCCGCACAAGATTCCGGATTCTTTGCTCAATTGGGTCGTGCAGCCTCACAGAGTGAAAATTATGGTGGAAATACCAAGGAACAGGGTTATACCAATATGGTCGACTTGGGTCACCTTGCACGCCAGACTGTATGGATGTTGCCATCTGCTCAAGGCGTTTCGGACGCACTGGCAGAATGTGTGTTATATAAGGTGAGTGGTATTTACCGTACAGAAGCCACCGGCTTAAGCTGCTACTACTCTTATAATGGTGATATCAGTGACTTAAACGGATATATCAACATGGGCACGGGAATTGCCTTCAAACATCTGTATGCCTACGGTCTCACCGGTGAAATGGCTGAGGGTGGCGATGAATACCTGGCATCCCTGGATATTAATGAACTGCCAAAAATCGCTACTTTAGCTGATATGAACTGGGATGGTGCGCCTCTGGATGTAAATGATGAGGGTTACTCTTTCTTAACTCTCGGCCCTGAGGCAGATAATATTCTGGCAGGCATCGGTTTTTCTTTGTACTACGTGGATGAGACCAACGACAAGATGTTGTTGTTAGGTACTGACAATGATATAACAGCCGACTGGGAAAATGGTGTGTTCTGCGATAACTTCCGGGGTGTCTGGGGAGCTATCGACGGTCATATTGTCTATATGGAACTTTCCTTTGAGGGTGAGGATTACAACCTCTATTCTGTACCCGTTCTTCTTAACGGCGAAGCGTACAATCTACAGGTAGTATATGATTTCACTGAGGAGAAATGGAGCATTCTTGGTGCGTCCCAGGGAATTGATGAGTCCGGTATGGCCAGCAAGGAATTACGTCTGCTGGCGGAAGGCGATGTGATTACTACCATCTGGAAATCCGCTTCCTACAGCGGGGATGACGAATTCGAGATGTTCGCTGCAGAGGAAGTGACCGTGACTGAAGATACTGCTTTCGGCGAGGCACCTCTGTTTGACGGAAAATACTCTATGGTTTTTGAAATGTGGGATGCGGCAGGTAACTATGCCCGTTCCGATGCGGTTACCTTTGACTGTATGGATGGCGAAATTATCACAACAGTATATGAGGACTAGTCGTCTGTCAGATATAATAAACAGAAAGCCGAAAACCTTGTAAATCAAGGTTTTCGGCATTTTTGCTGGCGTCGCTAAGAGGATTTGAACCTCCGGCCTACCGCTTAGGAGGCGGTCGCTCTATCCAGCTGAGCTATAGCGACATTTTTAAATCTATTAAATTAAACTTATTATCAAAATTTTTGTTAAGTGCCCGTTTGAACAGCAAGAATATAGTATCAGAATTTAAAGAGCTAGTCAAGGTATGAAACAAAAAAGTTGATTTATGCAAGGTACTCCTGAAGCACGTACTCGATGATGTCTGCATTATCGTTTTTAAGAAGCAGGTCACTTATGTCAATGGAATCAAGCAATGTTTTCTTTGCATTCCTTCCGGCGGGAGTATCGTCAACATTTTTGCCTTCAAAAGCTTCCTCTGATTTGTCGTCTTTTTCTGCCCGGGATTCTGTCTGAGAAAGTGAAACGGAAGCATTTGCAACTACCGGCTTTCTGGCGGCAGAATCTGCGGGACTGATTCTGTGTGACAGTGTGTTTTCAAGGTAATCCTCTGTTAATGACACTACTAGATAAGTATTATATTCTATGGCGCATGCCAGGCGGAATATGTAAAAGGCTGCAACTGTTCCTGACAGGGAAAGGGCCAGACGCATATGCCCGTATAGTCCCATAGCAATACCTGATAGGAGGCAGATACAGGAAATGAGACTGCATAAGCGGTCCATAGTGAGCAGACGGCTCAGAGGCCCTTCCTTGCCGCAGAGGCTTCTGGTGATATAACTGTGGGTGTCCTGTACAGGAATTCCAAGCTTTGAAGAGTTCGTGTAGCGCAGCTTTATGGCGCGGAAAACCTGATTTTCCGTTTTGCCCGGATTTGCGGATATTTTTTTGTACCTGATACTGATTATCCAGATTATTGATTCTATTAAAAACGGAAGTGCGGCTGTAATCACAAGTATAATTTTAAGTATATTATATATTTCTGCGTTCATCAAAATATTCCACCTTTCAAAAAGTTATGTAAACAGCTTACCATGATATTGCCGTGAATCAAGAAAAACCGCTCGACAAATTATGTCATAAAGGGCTGTGAATAGTAGAAGTTACGACATGGCTGTCAGCTTCTACTTGATAAATCTCCATGTAAAATGTATACTACCATATAGAAAAAAACATACTGGGAAAGGAAGATAACAATGAAATACATTACAAAGGGAACATGTTCACAGGAGATTAATTTTGAAGTAAAGGACGGCATAATTGAGTCTGTTGAATTTGTGGGCGGATGCCACGGCAATACACAGGGAATTTCAGCCCTTGTTAAGGGTATGGCAGTAAAGGATGCAATTGAAAGGCTTGAAGGTATCGACTGCCGCGGAAGAGGAACATCATGTCCTGACCAGCTTGCAAAGGCGTTAAAGCAGACACTCTAATACGGGGGAATCATAATGGAAAAGATAGCGAGTTTTACCATAGACCATCTGAAGCTGCTTCCGGGAATATATGTTTCGAGAAAAGACAATGTAGGCGGAAGCGTTGTGACAACATTTGACATCCGCATGACAAGACCAAATTTTGAGCCTGTCATGAATACAGCCGAGATACACACAATAGAGCATCTTGCAGCTACATTCTTAAGGAATCACAAGGAATACAAAGATAAAACCGTTTACTTCGGCCCTATGGGATGCCGTACCGGTTTTTATCTGCTTCTGGCAGGCGATTACCAGTCAAAAGATATTGTGGAGCTTATGAAAGAAATGTTTGTATTTATAAGGGATTACCATGATGAAGTTCCCGGAGCATGCGCAAGGGACTGCGGTAATTATCTTGATATGAACCTTCCTATGGCGAATTATCTGGCGGATAAATTTTTAAATGAGGTACTTGAAAATATTACGGATGAAAGGTTAAGGTATGCGGAATGATAGGAATCATCGGTGCAATGGATGAGGAAGTAAATAAACTTAAGGAAGCTTTATGCGATGTGGAGGTTGCAGAATATGCTGCAATGAGTTTCTACAGCGGCTCCTTCGACGGAAAGCAGGTTGTAGTTGTGCGCTCGGGAATCGGAAAAGTAAATGCCGGAATATGTGCGCAGATACTTGCTGACAGGTATAAGGCTGATGTGATAATTAACACCGGAATAGCAGGTTCGTTGAGAAATGAAATAAACATAGGTGATATTGTTTTATCATCTGATGCAGTGCAGCATGATATGGATGCAACAGGCTTCGGATATGAGCCGGGAATTATTCCAAGAATGGAAACATCTTATTTTAAAGGTGATGAGAAGCTTATTGAGATTGCTAAGAAAGCATGTGAGGAGGCTTGCAGTGATATTAAGGCACATGTAGGAAGAGTAGTGACAGGTGACCAGTTTATATCGGACAAGTCTGTGAAAGAAAGAATAGTAAAACAGTTTGACGGTTACTGCTGCGAGATGGAAGGTGCGGCTATTGCTCAGGCAGCATACCTTAATAGTGTACCATTTCTTATAATAAGAGCCATTTCAGATAAAGCTGACGATTCGGCAACCATGGATTATCCGGCATTTGAGGCAATGGCAATTGACAATTCTGTTAAACTGATGAAAGAAATCATTAAGGCACTTTAACATAACAGAAAGGGAAAAGTAATGAGTGAATATGGCTTTTTGGCACTTGATATAGACGGAACACTGACAAATTCAAAAAAGGAGATAACGCCAGAAGTACACGCCGAGATTAGGCGTCTTCAGGAGGCAGGCATACCGGTGGCACTTGTGTCGGGAAGACCTGTTCTAGGTATGAAACATGTGGCGGATGAGCTGGATTTTTCAGACTATAACTGCTATATTCTGGCATTCAACGGCGGTAAAGTTATAGATTGTAAGACAGATAAGGTAGTGTTTAGCCAGACAATTCCACTGCCTCTGGCAAAAGAGGTGTGTGCGGCGGCAAAGGACTATGACGTGGCTGTCGTCACATACAAAGGTGAATATATTATTTCCAGTGACCCTGATAATCAGTATACCCGTATTGAGTCATACGTTACGCGCATTCCTGTAAGGGGCGTGGAATCAATGGAGGAAGAGGTTGATTTCGAGCCGGACAAGTTTCTGTTTGTCGGCGAACCGTCATATCTTGAAAGTATTCTTCATGAAATGCAGAAAAGATTTGAGGGAAGGCTCAATATATTCCGCTCAGAGCCGTACTTTATGGAGATAGTTCCATTGGGAATAGATAAGGCAAAATCTCTGGACAGACTTCTGGACAGGCTTGGAATGACGTCAGAACAGCTTGTGGCCTGCGGTGACGGATTTAATGATGTAAGTATGGTTAATTTTGCAGGCATGGGTGTGGCAATGGCCAATGCATGTGCCGAGACAAAGGCAGTGGCCAATTATATTGCACCATCAAACGATGAGGACGGGGTGGCAGATGCCATACGGAAGTTCTTTTAGAATTTAAAGTATGGTATTTTATGGAGAAATATGATATAATCACTGCGGATTGTTTGCAGATATTGCAATAATAATATAATTATTATAAATATTAAAATGATAGGAGCGTGTTTAAGCATGGCAAAAGTAACATTCGATTATTCAAAAGCATCATCATTTATCAGCAATGATGAGATGACAATTATGGAAAAGCTTGTAGCTGACGCAAAGGAGACATTGGTTTCAAAGACAGGTGCAGGAAATGATTTCTTAGGATGGATTGACCTCCCTGTTGACTATGACAAGGATGAGTTTGCAAGAATCAAAGCTGCTGCAAAAAAGATTCAGGAGGATTCAGAGGTTCTTCTTGTAATCGGTATCGGTGGTTCTTACCTTGGCGCAAGAGCAGCAATCGAATTTTTACGTCATAACTTCTACAATATGGTAGACAAGTCAGTGCGCAAGACACCTGAGATATATTATGTAGGAAATTCTATTTCAAGCACATACATCGCACATCTTCTTGATGTAATCGGTGACAGAGATTTCTCTATCAACATGATTTCAAAGTCAGGTACAACAACCGAGCCTGCAATCGCATTCAGAGTATTCAAGAAGAAGCTTGAGGAGAAATACGGCAAGGCTGAGGCTGCAAAGAGAATCTACGCAACAACAGACAAGGCAAGAGGAGCATTGAAGAACCTTGCAAATGAGGAAGGTTACGAGAGCTTCGTAGTTCCTGATGATGTAGGAGGACGTTTCTCTGTTCTCACAGCAGTTGGTCTTCTTCCAATCGCCGTAAGCGGTGCTGATATTGATAAACTTATGGAGGGTGCTGCTTCAGGAAGAAAGAGAGCACTTGAGACTCCGTTTGCAGAGAACGATGCATTAAAGTATGCGGCAGTTCGTAATATCCTTTTAAGAAAAGGAAAAGAAGTTGAGATTATTGCCAACTATGAGCCAAGCCTTCACTATGTATCAGAGTGGTGGAAGCAGCTTTACGGTGAGAGTGAAGGAAAGGATCAGAAGGGTATATTCCCTGCAGCAGTTGACCTTACAACTGACCTTCATTCAATGGGACAGTTCATTCAGGATGGTTCAAGAATCATGTTTGAGACAGTATTAAATGTAGAAAAGTCTCAGTGTGAAATCGTTCTTGAGGAAGAGCCTGTAGATCTTGACGGATTAAACTATCTTGCAGGAAAGACAGTTGATTTCATAAATAAGAGTGCCATGACAGGAACAATACTTGCCCACACAGACGGACAGGTTCCTAACCTTATGGTAAATATTCCTGAACAGAATGAGTTCTATCTCGGAGAGTTGTTCTACTTCTTTGAGTTTGCGTGCGGTATTTCAGGCTACTTACTCGGTGTAAATCCATTTAATCAGCCGGGTGTTGAGAGCTACAAGAAGAATATGTTCGCACTTCTTGGAAAGCCTGGATTCGAGGCTCAGAGAGAAGAATTATTAAAAAGACTGTAGTGTTTAACAACGAGCCATGCAGATTTATATGCGTGCTCGCACTGGCATAATAATCCTGCCCTTTTGTCTGCTGTGACTGCACAGGCAGATGAAAGGGCAGTTTGGATATGATATTTATGACAAAAAGGGAGAGTAGGAATGTTCCGTATCTGGGCAAAAGAGTGGAAGGATAACCATTTGATAAAGGATATAACTGTATGTAATGATGATTTGGAAATGAGCCGGACTGCAAAAGTATTTGCGGCCATTGATACGGTATGTCATGAATTTGACCTGAGTAAGCCGATATGGCTTGAATGTAATATTGATGAGTTTAAAAGGCACGATAAGACGCGGTTTTCAAAAGACAATTTTATTGACAGTATTGAATTTGATTACCTTGAGATACATGTAATAGAGGAAGATATGTAGGAGGAAGATATGGAAGGACAAAATATATTATACGGTAATATAGATGATCTTGAGCATGTTAGAGGCCTTGTGGAAGCCAGAGACAAGGTGAGGAACAGCATACTGTCCCTTAATGTGGAGAAGCAGCGTCTTGAGAAGGATGTGCTGGCGGAAGAGAAGCAGTTATCGGAGAATATAGAAAATACGGTAAGAAAGAGAAGAGATCAGGTTGTATCCAACTTTGACAAGGAAATAAGCAAGTCACAGGACCGCCTTAAGAAGGCAAGGAACGAAAGAGGTAAGGCAAAGAACCGGAAGGTTGCAGAACGTATAAAGGATGAAACGGCAGACCTTGTTACTGAGAATAAAAACATCCATGAGGAGATACGCACATATTTCAAGCAAAAGGGAGTGCCGGGTTTTCTGGATAACGGATTTTTGTATTCAATATATTTCCCACGCTCGACAAAGGAACTTGTCACACTGGTTCTTACATTTATGGTGGGAATCATTGCTGTACCATCAGTTGTTGTGCTGCTGACAGGTGCACACGGAATTGTGAGGGTATTTGTCACATTACTGATGATGATTATATTTGCAGCACTGTATATGTTTGGATATAACTACACCAGAGTGCGCAACAAAGAAACATTTACAGATATGATTGTCAAGAGAAGCGCCATTAGAAAGAATCTTGGCAAGATTAACCGCATAAAGAAGTCAATCAAGAAAGATAAAGATGAGGAACAGTACGGACTTCATGAGTATGACGAGGATATCAGAGAAATAGAAGACGCAATTAATGACATTGTTCAAAAGAAGAACGAGGCCCTTGCTGATTTTGAGAAGACGACAAAGAACGATATCTGCGAGGAAATTACAAATCGCGATATGCCTAAGATAGACGAAATCAAAAAAAATATATCTGAGATATCAATAAAATTGAAGGAGTTGGAACAGAACCAGAAGGATATGTCCATAAATCTTTCCACGAATTATGGTGCTTATCTCGGCGAGGAAAATATGACAATAGAGCGGATTGCATTGCTTGGTCAGTTAATCAGGGAAGGTCAGGCATCGAATATCGGTGAAGCAGTGAATCTGTCCAAAACAATTTCAAAAAAGTAGCTGTTATTAAAATATGTCGAAAAATAGATGACGCTTTTTTAATGTTGCTTCCATATTATGACACCATCTGCACATATAAAATGGTACTGTTTATCAGACGAAAAATAAATTTCGTCTGATTTTTATTTTGCAGAAATATAGGAGGAAGTTATGATAGAAACTATTTATAATTCAGAGAACAGTGAAAATAAAACAGCGGATATGTCCGACGGACAGTCAGGAAAAAAGCCTGACATAAATATCAGACTGCCAAAAAATATCAGGCAGATAGGACAGAGCGATATAACGATGAACTGTCAGATATATATAGAAGAAAATGTTTTGTCATATATAAAGAAGGAACCTGAAGAAAGCGACAGAATATGTTATGGTGTTCTTTTGGGAGAAAAGAAGCAGGGAAACGGATACACATATGTTTTTGTAAACGGAATGATTGAGATTGATGATATATTGGAGAGAACCATTATCTTCAGTGATGATGTGTGGACGGGTATATATGATAATATGAGACGATACTATAAAAATTCAGTTATTGTAGGCTGGTACGCATCTACGGATTTTGATATTTACAAAGATATCCATACTATCAGGAAAATTCATCTTGACCATTTTGCCGGCAACGGAAAGGTATTTCTGAATGTCAACAGAGAGGAGGGCGAAGAGGCATTTTATGTGTACGAAAGAAACGGGCTTCGCAAGCAGCCGTGTTATCATGTTTATTTTGAAAAATCCTATGAGTTTGAAGATTATTTATTCGGTACGGGAAAAAAGGGAGCAGAGGAGGAGGTAAAGGTGTCACCTGCAAAAGAGACCGGCAAATACGGTATTGCACTGAATAATTTGAAAAGTAATCAGCAGGGAGTAAAGTCAGATAAACCGGTGGAAGGCGGCGATGAAGAAAAACCAAAGCTTCCGGATATTTCAAAGTTTAGAAGAGTAGCATCATTTGCAACTATCTTAGTTCTTGCCGGAGTGCTGGGATTCATGGGAAAAAACGGACAGCTTAATGCACTTCAGGATAAAATGGAAAGTCTGGTCGGAAATATTCTCGGTAAAGATGAGAAAAGCACAGGCGATATTATTTCAGTAAACGGAAATCTTTCAAATAAAGAAACTGCAAGTCAGGTAAATGCGGAACCGCAGACGACTGCTGACAGTCAGGAGGAGATTACATCAACAACTGAAGAGGCGGAGACATCATCTGATGAAGAGGTAACAAGTGCTGAGGAGCAGACAACGGAAAAGGCGGAAGCTACGGTATCTTTGCCAAATGAAAATTATGAGACATATATTGTAAAGGCAGGTGAAACTCTTTACAGTATATCCATGGCAAAGTACGGAACATCGGATAAAATAAAAGAGATAGTAGAATTAAATAAACTTGAAAATGAAAATTACGTCAGGGAAGGACAAAAGATTCTTCTTCCATAAATGGTGGAGATGTGGTATGCTGAATCAGTAAGATAAAAGTATGTGTATTACTTTGGAAGACAGGAAGTGTAGTGAGAAAATGTCTGATATCAGAAAATTTATGAAAGACAGAAATAATATTGCAG
This sequence comes from Lachnospiraceae bacterium, assembly GCA_045126475.1. GTDB lineage: Bacteria > Bacillota > Clostridia > Lachnospirales > Lachnospiraceae > SVEL01. The sequence continues at coordinate 13,557 of JBGVOL010000050.1, forward strand.
ATGAAAGAGATGATGAGAAGTCTCTTGAGAAAAAGCTGAAGCGGCATAAGAGAGGAAAAATATCAAAAGTACTTTTTTTGCTTGTTGTTCTTGTGGCAGCGGCCGTGGCATACACCATTTATAACGGTAATAGGGTGTATACGGAATATGAAGTTATAAGCTCTGTTGGGATAAACGATACGTATAACAGCAGGTTTTACGGATTTGGAGAATATGTTTTGAGATATAGTGAGGATGGTCTTGCATATCTAAACGGTGAGAAGACATACTGGAATCAGGCTTTTGAAATGAGAGAGCCAATCATAGATGTGTGCGATGGATATGTTGCCATTGCAGACAAGAGAACAAATGTGGTTTATATCTGTAATACAGAGTCACTGCAGGGAAAAATAGAAACAGAATATCCTATTGTGGGACTTGATGTGTCGGCGGGAGGCATTGTGGCAGCCATAACAGAGGAAGACTCTGATGTGAGCCATATAGAAATGATAGGAAAGGACGGAACAAAGATTGCCAAGGGTCAGACTGTACTGTCCGGTGAAGGCTGCCCTGTTGACCTTTCGGTTTCTAAAGACGGAAGCAAGTTAGTAGTTTCTTATTTATATGTAGGCAGCGGAATCATTCAATCAAAAGTTGTGTTTTATAACTATTCTGAAGTAGGTAAGAATGAGGTTGACAGATTTGTCGGTGCATTTGACTATAATAAGACAATGATGGCAAAGGTTGAATTTCTGGGCAATGACTTAGTAGCAGCTTTCGGTGATGATAAAATAGTACTTTATTCCATTAAGCAAAAGCCGTCTGTTATAGCAGAGATAGGTGTAGACAATGAGATAAAGAGTATTTTTTACTGTGAAGATAATTTTGGTTTTATTGTTTCCAACGGCGAGGCAGAAAAACCATATACAATGATTGTGTATGATACAAAAGGAAAAAAAGTCAGCGAGATAAAGTTTAATCTTCTTTATAAAGATATTAAAATATCGGATGGTAACATAGTCATCTATAATGATGTTACCATGGTGGTATATACGGTAGATGGAAAAGAAAAGTACAGGGGTGACTTCCAGGAAGGCATAACTTCTGTTGTCATGCTTGATAATGATTACAATTACATAGTAATCACACCATCAGAAATAAAAACAATAAAGTTAAAATAAATGCAAAGGAGAAATGTATGGATTACGTAATTTTAATTGGAGTAGTAGTTGTACTTGCGCTGTCTGCGCTCTACGGTTATAAGAGAGGATTTGTTCATATTGTGCTTTCAATGGTTGCCATGCTGGTTACATTTATACTTGCAGGACTGTTGACAGTGCCGGTAAGTGCGATGATAAAATCGGCAACCCCGTTGTATGAGCATATCGAAAAGTCTGTCGGAGGACTGGTAGCAGACAATAATGTAGATATCAATTCAATAAGCAACCTTGGACTTCCAAAAAATATTGAAGAAAAGATTATGGAAGGAGCAGGCGAGGCCATTGACAATTTCAATGTATATCTTGTTGATACTCTTTCGGATATGCTGTTAAAAACACTTACTTTCTTTGGTCTTATTATTGTAATATATATAATAGTAAGAATTATTATTGTTGTATGCGACTTTATAAGCAAATTACCGGTTCTCAACAGTATAAACAAAACGGGAGGACTTGTAGTCGGACTCGTTCAGGGACTTCTGATAATATGGATTGCATGTCTTGTGGTAACGGCATTCAGCGATAAGGCATGGGCACAGGAAGTGTTCAGACAGATTAATGATAATGCATTGCTTACATTTATATATGATAATAATCCGATTATCTATGTTGTAACTAAGTTTATATAATATAAAGGATAATTCGTAAAATCATCTGCTATTTTTTAAAGGCTGTGTTGAAAAAAACATAGCCTTTTTCAATATTTTGATAGTGGAAAGATATTAAAACTCAATATGTAGTTGTGGATAAAATTGTGTAAAACTTGAGGAAAAAAACTGTTGACTTATGTAGATTTATGTTGTATTATAAGCAAGCTGTCGCTGATAAAGACATAAAAAACAGGCAGACATAACTACGGAAGTAAGGCTTATGGTGTCTGATATAGGTTGTAAAGCATCAGCAAAAGAGATTTGAAATGAATCTCAAAAAATAAAAAAAAGTTGTTGACAAAGAGAAAACAACGTGATATACTATCTAAGCTGTCGCTCGAGACAGCAGAGAACATTGATAACTGAATGATAAACCATCCCTGAAAATTTCTTACAAATTTTCAGAACCGAGAAATCGGTGCGAACATCTTATTAAATAAGATTTCCAAACAAACAGTAAAGTCGAAAGACTAAACGGATTAAAATAGCT
>JBGVOL010000051.1:0-4095 GCA_045126475.1 Lachnospiraceae bacterium
GTAGTCCTCGTACATAAGGCCCTTGTAACCCTCAATAAATCCGATAATCTCGACATTTTTTACGTTGCTGTAAAGTGCTTTGGCTACGCCTCTCATGGTGGCATTTAAGCTCTGGCAGTCGCCGCCGCTGGTAAGAATTCCTACTCTCATGTCCTATACCTCATTTCTTATGTTATTGTTTACAATAAAGCTGGTTTTATTATATCAAAGTCGGAGTTATGATTCAATAAATAATTAACCTGACGGTGACCTGTTTTAAACCGTACTTGTCCTTATTTTATCTGTATGATATCATTATACATAGTATTCGTAAGTAATTTGTACGGTGGAGGTATAATGATTGGGTATCAGATAGGAACAATACTGGAAAATGAAAGATGCAAAAGAGATATAAGCAGAAGCAGATTTACTGAAGGTGTGTGTACCCCGCAGATGCTTTTAAAGATAGAGTCCAATGAGTGTGAAACAGATTTGCTTCTTTTGAAAATTCTTTTTCAGAGGTTGGGGAAGAGTCCTGACAAGCTGGAGCTTATCATGTCAAAGGAAGAGTATGACAAGGTCAGAGCGAGGGATATGATAGAAGAGCTTATACTGAAAGGAAAATCTGCCAAGGCTCAGTATCTCCTTGATAAATATTTTTCTTTTTTCGACGATAAGGTGCATACACATAAGATGTACTATTACAGAACCCGTGCCTATCTTCTGGCAAGAACGGGCGGAAGTATCAGCGAGGCAAAGGAGTATATCATAAAGGCACTTGATATCACACTTCCGGGATGGCAGGAGAAACCGCTGTCAAAGTTTCTTATATCTACATATGAGATGGAAAATCTTCTGGCATATGGAAAGTTCATATATATGGAAGGTGATGCGGAGCATGCAAGGGAGCATTTTGAGAAGTGCTTTAAATATATAGATGAGTGCTTTGATGACAGGGAAGAACGTGCCAAAATATACGGCAAGTGCGTGTGGCTCCTTGGAAAGGTATATGACGGAGAAGAAGATGATGCGAGAATAGCAGATTTGTGTGAAAAGGCACTGAAGCTTCTAAGAGAGGCATCAATGTCATATTTTATGGTGCCTGTAATGGAGACAATCACTGAAAGATATGCGAGGCTTGGTTACAAAGAAGCATACAATGAATGGAAGACATTTCTCAATATGTTAAAGGAACTGTATGATGAGTTCGCACCGGATATGTGTCTTGATTCTCTTTTCTTTAATCCGTATCAGTGCGAGTATCATCTTGATTATGAAGTCATACGGGGACAACGTTTATCTCTTGGACAGAGCCAGGAAGAGCTTATTGAGGGAGTGTTTAAATCACCGGAGACACTGTCAAGAATAGAGAACAGAAAAAGCTCACCAAATAAAAAGAACTTTGAGGCGCTGATGAGTAAGTTGAATATTGACAGGTCAAGATACAGTACCTTTGTGGCAACAGATGATTTTGAGGTGTTGGAGATATACGGTGAATTAAATGAAAAGATGGGTAAACAGGAAATAAGCAGGGCAAAGGAACTGCTTGATACGCTTAAGGATAAGATAGATACTGATTCGGTTTGGAACAGGAGATATATAGCAAACATTGAAAATATAATCGCAAGAAAACAGGGAGATATAAAAAAAGAAGAGGCATTGAAACGGGCATGGAATTTATTGACAGAAACTTATAATCCTTACATGGAGATAAGCAGACCGCCGTTTAGAAATGAAGCGGTACTTATAGCCCCGGTGGTCATTTGCTTGAATTTACTGGAAAAAAAGGAAGATGCAGTCGAACTTTTGAAAAGAATGCTTGATATTTATAGAAACAGCAGTGTCGACAAGAAGTATAGATATCGTTCGTATTCGGTTATAGAGCTTAATTATGTGCAGAGAGTGAGTGAAATGAAAGAATATGAGGAAGGTCTGCATTTGTCTAAGGAGATGATTAGGACCGAATTACTATACGGAAAGGGTTCACGGTTAGGTCAGGGTGTTCTTGCCATATCGAGAGATATGCGGGGAATTACCCAAACTGAGTATTTAAGAAACCTAAGGAAATCATATTATTTTGAAGAACTGTTTCTTTCTAAATCTACTGCAGAATATCTGTCAAAATATTACAGTGAACATTATGGGTGTTCAATACAATAGCACAGGTATTACAAAAAATAAATAAAAATAGTAACTAAAAAGTCATGGGATTATATCGTGATATGTGATAAATATGTAATGAAAAAAATTACGATTTATTGCAGGAATATAATAATTGCTGCTAAAGTTAACGTTAAGGAATAATACATAAGTATTTGTTATATGAAAGAAATGCATAGGAGAAATCATTAATGTATGTATTTTCTCCTATGTGTTTTGAAAAGATGTAGTAGGGAGAAATATGGGAAACTTTAGAACGGTAAAAACATTTTTTTTAATGGAATTAAAAAAGCTTATAAAAAATCAAAAGCTTATGATATCGGTTTTTGTGACACCGATTGCCATATCCGTATTTATGATATACGGAATTTCAAGTATTTTAGATAAAGAAAATAATTATTCAATTGAGATACATGTGGCTGATGAGCAGCAGAAAAGTGCAGTGGAGGCTCTTGAGGCAAAATACGATAAAGTAGTTTGCGTTGTAGGCAGAGCTGACAGGTCAAAGATATCATCAGGTGATACAGATATATTTATAGAGGTCACAGACGGGGTTGAATTAATATATGATTCATCAGTTATCAAAAATACAACTGCATTATTTTTGGCAAAAGAGATAGCTAATGAAGTGAATATGATGCTTTTTGAAGCAGAATTATATGAGGACTATGTTAATGAAATGCCGCCGGTAAATGAGAAGGATATCGGTACTCAGGAAGAAAAGGCGCGGGCAGTTATTTCGGTACTGTTTGTGTTGATGCTGATTCTGGCTGTTACGATGGCAAATAATGCAGTTACGACTCTGACCGGTGACTCTGTTTCGGGAGAAAAAGAAAGAGGGATTTTTGATTCTTATAGGTTAAGCGGAACATCAGTATCGTCCATTGTTGCAGGAAAGGCTTTGTTTGCTGCGTGTGCGACTATTCTGGTATATATGGCAGAGCTTGGTGCGGCGGTGGTTGCTATATGGGCATGGAATCCTGAACTTATGAAGTTGATTACTGGACAGATAGATGCGGTAGGGATAATTTCCATCGCAGTGGTTATTGCGGAAAACTCAATTCTGGCAACTGCATTATTTATGATTGTGTGCGCGTTCTGTGATAAATTAAGGCAGGCAAGTTCTTATGGAAATATTGTGACAGACATAGTATCGTTCTCAGCCGCATTGCCATTAGTAACAGAACATTCGGCTGTATCGTATGTACCGATTATTAATTTTGCAAAGGTTTCAATCGACGCAATTTGTGGTAAGAACAATACTGCAGCACTGATTGTTAGCGGGGTAATAACCGTTATCGTCAGTATTTTGGCGTATTGTACAGCCTCACAGGTGATGGAAAGGGGAATAAGTAATGATAAAAGTTAATCATATAAGCAAATGCTTTAAAAAAGGCAGCGTTGAGGCTGTAAAGGATGTTTCATTTGAGATAAACAGTAATGAGATATTTGCACTGCTTGGACCAAACGGAGCGGGAAAGACAACTACGATGAGGATGTTGTCGACTTTATTGCAGCCTACAAAGGGAGAGATATTCTACGATGATATATCAATTTGCGGACATGAAAAAGAAATCAGGAAAAAAATTGGTTTTTTGACAAATGAAATTCGTCTGGAAGGTCAGTTGACGCCTAATGAGTTGGCAGAGTTTTATGGAATGCTTTACGGAATGGAGGCAGAGGAGAGAGAAGCAAATAAAAAAGAGCTGTTTGATTATTTTGGCATAACAGAATATGCTGACAGACGGTATGAAAGCTTTTCAACAGGAATGAAGCAAAAAACATCTATAGCCATATGCTTATTACACAATCCCGACATTATTATCTTTGATGAGCCGACTAACGGTCTGGATGTTCTTACACAGCGGTTAATCGAAGGATACATATTAAAGGAAAAAGAAAAGGGAAAGTCTATCATTATATCAACACATATCCTGGACGTGGTGAGAAAGCTTG
>JBGVOL010000052.1:0-2146 GCA_045126475.1 Lachnospiraceae bacterium
AGAATCCTCGGTCTCACTGTATATCCTCCAATAAATCTTTCACAATTTTTGCCTGTACTTCTGACATATCATCATTGTTTTGCAGCCTGTACAACTCTTCAATATACTCTGACGGCTGTCTGTTTCTCACAGCCTCCTGCTTCACAACAGATCTTTTTTCTCTTGTTCTCTTGTTATCATACTCAAGTTTTAAAATGTTAGGGTAAATAACGCGAAGTTTTCTCAACGCATCCGGTATGTCCGACTCATCTGTAAGCACAGCGTGGATATAGTCATCCGTGCCTGTTCCCACATAATTATTCCTGTCTGTAAGCTCCAAATATGTGCCTGTTATCCTCCTCATATCATGAACAGGCTTAAAGGGAATCTGTTCTACTAAAACGTCACCTTTTTCCTTAAGTTCAACCAATGTCATTGACTTTTTCTGATTTACCTCGTCCAATGCATACTTAACAGGTGCACCTGAATATCTCACTGTTCTTTTCCCCATTGCCTGAGGTTTGTGTATATGTCCAAGAGCCACATAATCAAATTGTTCAAATATATCAAAGTCCACATTGTCAAGGCCGCCTAAAAACATTTCCTCAGATTCACTTCTCTCTGCCCCTGTAATGAACTGATGAACAAGCACAACATTTCTTTTACTCTCATCAATATCCATATGTTCCACCACCGCTCTAAGGGCAGAATTGTAGTCATTAATATCCAAATCAGGAAAACATTTTCTCACATGTGCCGGCTTCAAAAACGGTATAAGATGTATCGCCAGCCTGCCGTATTCATCCTCTGACTCCACAGACTGAATCACACCCTCATATGGTTTTGATATATAAATTTTGTCGGATGAAAAAATATCTGCCCCGAAGGCAATTCTCTCAGCACTGTCATGATTCCCGCTTATGACAAACACCTTCATACCCTTCTCCCGAATTTTCATAAGAAACTCATCAAAAAGCGATACTGCTTCAACGGGAGGTACCGGCTTATCATAAATATCACCTGCAATAAGTATTCCGTCAATCATATGTCTGCCCGCTGTTTCAATAATCTGATTCAAAGCATTCTTTTGTTCTTCAATCATGGAGTATTCATAGACACGCTTTCCCAGATGAAGATCTGAAATATGTATAAATTTCATATTTATCACTCTTTCTCCGTCATTAGTTCTGTTTTCTCACTATGGCGTATTCATCATCAAGCTGATAATAGGGACAATTATAAAATGAATCTGTCATAAATTTTCCCATCTCATCCTCATCAAGATTCATCTCACATGAATAGTATTCATACTCATCATCATAAACATAGTTAGAACAAGTATCACAACAGGAAACCTGTTTCTTTTTCTCTTTACCTGCAGCCATCTTTCCACTCCTTTAAAAATAAACATATTTATATTATATCCGTCTGCACACCAAACTTCAAGTGAGTAGTAACTATTGTATTATGTCATCCGATATGGTATTATATTCGTAGTAAGTTAAACACGATTATATAGTTTTTAAAACTATATGCGTATTAAACAATAAATAACAGAAAGGTTTGTAAAAATGAAAGATTATGTTATTATAACGGATTCAACATGTGATCTTCCAAAAAGTTTTACCGATGAAAACAATGTGGAAGTTATCACCGTACCATATTCTATTGATGGTGTCGTTTATGACGGCAAAGGACAGGATATGGATATCAAAGATTTTTATAATGCCATGAGAAATGGTACAATGCCTACAACAATGGCATGTAATGTTACAGACTGTTCAGATGTTTTCAGAAAATATGCCAAAGAAAACACAGATATTCTCTATCTTGCCTTTTCTTCAGGATTATCAAGTACATACAACAATGGTACTATCGCTGCAACCGATATTATGGAAGAGTTCCCTGACTGCAGAATCACTGTCATAGATTCCCTCGCTGCTTCAATGGGTGAAGGTCTCATTGTTTACTATGCCGTAAAGCTTAAAAAAGAAGGAAAATCGATGGATGAGGTTACAGCATGGGTAGAGGAACATAAGGGCGATGTCATATCACGTTTTACGGTAAATGACTTACATCATCTGCACAGAGGCGGTCGTGTTTCTAAAACCACTGCCGTTGTCGGTTCACTTATAAATGTTAAACCTATTCTTCATGTCGATGAGGA
>JBGVOL010000053.1:0-8453 GCA_045126475.1 Lachnospiraceae bacterium
AACGGATACAGTATAGACAGTGCAGAGATATTTGATTTGGAAGAACGTGACTATATATGGACTAATTCTGATAAGGACGGTACATTTTGCGAGGCACACCTTGGAGGCAGCACATATATAAATGGTGTAAATGTCGGTGCGACCAAGGAATGGTGCATCGAAGTGGGAAGCGATACGTATTGCGCCAGATATCAGGGAAGTAACAGACTTGATTTTTATAATTGTAGTGGCAGAAAGCTTTTTTCTACAAATGGTGAGATTGCAGGTTATACAGATGGCGAGTCTGTTTTGATCAGACGGGGCGATGGAGGAACTGATGCTTATTCATACAGCGGTAAGCTCTTATATTCTACAGGCGAAAAACTGGAGTACTTCGGTACAAACGGCTGGCTGGTTACACGTGACGGCAGTTCAAGATATGGATTAAAGGGGCCGTCGACGGTACAAAAACCACAGGGAGAAAAAGAGACGGGAAAGACAACCGATAAAACTGTAACGGCAGAGACGACAAGTAAACCGTCACAGAATCCGTCCGGGGGAGAACAGACAACCCTTGCCACCGGAAACGGAGATAATCCATCGGAAGAGACAACAACAGCTTCTTTGGAGACCGGTATCACTGTTGGTAAAAATGAATTGATAAAATCTGATATCTTTAATGAAATTAAGGGTAAGGATATTGTTTTAACCATTGAGACGGAAAGCGGGGCAAAGTGGAAGATAAAGGGCAGTGATATTACAGGTGATTCTCTCAAGGATATTGATTTGACGGTGCAAAATGTCAGGGATGTCATCCCAAATGATGCTATAAGTGCCATAAAACTTGAGGGTGAGAATTTTGAAATCTCACTGGCGCACACAGGGGAATTCGGATTTACTGCAGAGCTTATTATCAATCTTAAAGAGGAGAATAAGGATAAATATGCAAATCTGTTTTATTACAATCCCGGCACAAAGCTTCTGGAGTTTATGGAGTGTGTAAGAATATCTGAGAACGGAGATGCCGGTTTCAGATTCTCCCACGCCTCTGACTATGTTATCATCGTAAGTGATACGGAATACAAGACTGTTGAACCGGAGACGACATCTGAAGAAGTTACAGATACCAAATCAGAAAATGAGAGTGAACAGGCTTCAGAAAACAAGGCTACAACCGGAGCAGATGAAAAGCAGGATGGGGACTCAGGCTCAAGTATCGGTATTGTAGTGCTGATTATTGTTTTGTGCGCTGCCGCCGGAGTCGGAGCAGTGTTGTTCGTGAGAAAACGTAAGGACGGAGAGATACAGCAAAAGAAAGGCGAGTAAAACCGATAAAGAAACAGAAAAAACAATCAGAATAAGGAAAATAGAAAAATCGCACCTGCTAAACTGCAAGTGCGATTTTTTGTTAATATCACGAGTCCTACGCAGCTCCAGGACGGAACAACACATGACTCTAACAATATTATACACTATAGTTATATGAAGTCAACTGAAATTTATTCAGAAATATCAGTGTATACGTCATTTACTTCATAGGAAGCATCTGTATCATTCTCAGAAGCGATAAACTTCTCGTTTACGGGATATGAAAAATTCTTGCCAATCTTCTGAAAACCGTATTCAATGTAGCGGGAATTTGGGACAAGGTTATCTTCTGTAAGGTTATGTAGTTTGCCGAAGAGTTCTGCAAGCCATTTTTGAAACTCGGTTTCCGGTTCGTTCTGGTCAAGCTCATTTTCATAGTAATGTCTTACGATACCGGCAAAAATATCGGCAAATTGTACTGCCGGAGTAACAGCAGAACTGACGAACAATGGCATTTCTAAAACATGATGAAAAGACCGTCCGAAATTTGTTTTAAACAAGAAGCCCGTGATAGCTTCAGCAATTTTACGGTCGGCATCCTCATGCACTTCATCAAATATCATCATTGCCTTGCCATAGTGATGATGATTACAGTAAAATTCAACCTTTTTTAAGAACAGATAGTATTGCTTTGGAAGATGATGCTCTGGTACAATAATAGGTTCATCCGGCTTGTCCATAATAACTGCGAAAATGGCAGCGTCATAGGAGGTAATGATGTCCACCATGCCCTCTACATACGCTTTGTTATTTGTACGTTTTTTGGTAATGGTGGCTTCGCGAATCAATTTTGTGGACTTTATTTCATCTTGTTTTCCATAAATGGAATCTTTTAATTTGTATATCTGATTTGTTATAGGTTTTATATCATTTTCATGGATACAGACACCCAACAATATGGGATTTTTGGTCGAATCGGTAGGACGAGGGTATCCACTTTCATCAATGAATGTAAGCATAAAATAAGTAGCTCCTTTGCTTAATAATAAAAAACATTATACTACAATAACTTCCAATATTCCACAGGAATTATTGGCAACGTCGGCAGAGAAAAGAACGTAGGGGGTAAAAGAGACGGAAAAGATAACCAATAAAACTATATTTTTTCTTGACATTTCCCACCTCATACTATATTATTACAAAGTAATGTTCATTAAATAAAGGAGAAGTAAGTTTATGAACAATATAAAAATTAATGATTTGAACATACAGGAGAGGGAAATATTATCCTCCCTTATGGCATTTCCGTCGGTTAATCAGCGTGGGCTGGCATACAGAAGCGGATATTCCCTGGGAATTGTCAACCGCAGTTTAAAGAGACTTATGGATGCAGGATTTATCACATCTGACTATCAGTTGACTGCTGATGCGGGAAAGTCACTTGAAGCTTACAGGGTTAAGAGAGCTGTTATATTGGCTGCAGGTGTAGGTATGCGTATGGTACCTATCAATACGGAGGTTACAAAAGGGCTTATAGAGGTCAAGGGCGAGACTCTCATAGAGAGACTTATCAGACAGCTTAAGGAGGCAGGTATTTCCGAAATATATGTTATAGCAGGCTTTATGAAAGAACAGTATGAGTTTCTTATAGATAAGTACGGTGTTAAGCTTGTCATAAATATGGAGTATTCGGTAAAGAACAATCTTTATTCACTTCTTAAAGTAAAGGATAAGCTTGACAGTACATATATACTGCCGTGTGATATCTGGTTCAGGGACAATCCTTTCAGGGCATATGAGCTCTATCCGTGGTATATGCTGGGTGACAGCTCTAACCATACATCACCTGTCAGACTGGACAGGAAGTACGACATAGTCCGTGCGGATAAGAACTATACAGGCAACACCATGGTTGGTTTAAGTTTTGTGGAAAGCGAAGCGGGTTCTGCGTTGAGAGACAGACTTTCAAAGATGGCGGCAGAGGGTATTCATACTGACAAGTTCTGGGAGGATGCTCTTTGGGACAATGGTAAGATGATTGTTAAAGGGAGATGTTACCCTGATGATGCTTTTTGCGAGATAAATACTTACGAGCAGTTAAGAGAGCTTGACAACAATTCAGAGCATCTCAATTCTGATATCATCGATATAGTAAGTAAAGCCTTGAAGGCGGAAACAACGGATATTGTGGATATACGTCTTTTAAAAAAGGGTATGACAAACCGCTCCTTCAGGTTTAAGTGCAGGGACAGAGAGTATATTATGAGGATTCCCGGAGAAGGTACTGACAAACTTATAGACAGAAAGCAGGAATATGATGTCTATAAGGCTATCGAGGGAAAAGGGATATGCGATGACATATATTACATCAATCCTGATAACGGCTATAAGATTACGGCATTTATAGATAATGCCAGAACCTGCGATGCACTTGATGAAACAGATTTGACAAAGTGCATGAGATTTTTAAGAGATTTTCATGAAAAGGGCTACAAGGTTGAACATACCTTTGACTTGTTCAAATATATTGAATTTTATGAGACTCTTTGGGAGGGTACACCGTCTGTATACAGGGATTATGAGCTGACAAAGAAACATGTATACGAGCTTAAGTCTTATGTGGATGCGCAGCCTAAGGAATGGGTACTGACGCATATTGATGCCAATGAGGATAATTTCCTTATACAGAAGGACGGTACTATCCGCCTTATTGATTGGGAATATGCGGGAATGCAGGACCCACACCTTGATATTGCAATGTTCGCCATTTATTCCATGTATGACAGGAAGCATGTGGACAAGCTTATTGATATATATTTTGAGGGAAATGTTGACCATGCAGTGAGAATGAAGATTTACTGCTATATAGCCATAGCAGGACTTCTCTGGAGCAACTGGTGTGAGTTTAAGAGACACAAGGGTGTTGAGTTTGGCGAGTACAGTCTGTGCCAGTACCGGTACGCCAAGGAATATTACAGGATATTTATGGAGGAGAGATAGAGATGTATAAGGCAAAGAAAGCTATCATCATGGCAGCAGGTATAGGAAGCCGTCTGCGTCCGGCCACACTTGACACACCAAAGCCAATGGTCAGGGTAAACGGTGTCAGAATGATTGACAGCGTTATCAAGGCACTTCGTCAAAACGGCATCTGTGATATTTACATTGTGGTGGGTTACTTAAAAGAGAAGTTTGAGGTGCTGACAAAGGAATATGACGGTATTCACCTCATAGAGAACCCGCATTACAATGAATACAACAATATCTCATCCCTCTACGCAGCCAGAGAGTACCTTGGAGACTGTGTCATTTTAGATGGCGACCAGCTTATATTTAACAGTGAGATTTTAAACAGTGAATTTGAAAAGTCCTGCTACTGCTGTAAATGGACCGATGATGAGACTGATGAGTGGCTTCTTACTGTTGAAAATGGCAGAACTACACGGTGCAGTACCACCGGTGGCAGCCACGGATGGCAGCTTTACAGTGTTTCCTTCTGGACTAAGGAAGATGGGGAAAGATTAAAAAAGCATCTGGAGTTGGAGTTTGAGGAGAAAAAGAACTATCAGGTGTATTGGGATAATGTGGCGCTGCTGCTTCATCCTGATGATTACGATATAGGTGTCAGACAGATACATGATGGGGATATAGTTGAGATAGATAATTATGATGAGCTTATACAGCTTGAGAAAACTTTAAATAAGTGAGGATGAAAGGAAAAAATATTATGGATAACAATAACACTAAAACAAAGTTAAGGAAGCAGATAGACTGGGTAACTACTCTGATTCCGCTTGCAGGAATACTTATTCTTTGTGCCCTCTTTATGACTATGCCGGAACAGTCTAAGAATGTTCTGGGTATTGTCAGGGGCTTTTTGGGAGATGACATGGGATTTTACTACATACTTATCGGCTTTGGTATGTTCTTATTCTCTATGTACATAGCATTTTCAAGATTTGGAAAGATTAAGCTTGGAAAGACAGACAAGCCGCAGTACTCAACATTTAAGTGGGGTGCAATGATATTTACATCTACAATGGCTGCTGATATTTTATTCTACTCTTTATGTGAGTGGGCATTATATGCCGGAGACCCGCACATAGAGAGTATGGGAGGCATACAGGAATGGGCATCTGTATATCCTCTTTACCACTGGGGACCTATACCTTGGAGTTTTTATATTGTTCTTGCTGTAGCATTTGGTTTTATGCTTCACATCCGCGGTAAGAAAAGACAGAAGTTTTCAGAGGCATGCAGACCTGTTCTTGGAAACAAGGTTGACGGTATTCTCGGTAAGATTATTGACCTTATAGCTGTATTTGCTTTACTGGCAGGTACATCTACCACATTTTCATTAGCAACTCCTCTTCTTGCAGACGGTCTTGCAAGAGTATTTAACATTACTCCGGGAGTAGTCCTTACAATTGTTATTTTACTTCTTATTGCTTTTGTGTACACATTGACGGTACTGTTTGGTATGAAGGGTGTGTCAAAGCTTGCATCATTCTGTACATATCTTTTCTTTGCACTGCTTTTCTACTTCTTAGTGGCAGGTGGCGAGACAAAGTATATTATAGAGACAGGTATCGGTTCACTTGGTAAGATGGTTCAGGAATTTATCGGCTTAAGCACCTGGATGGATCCTCTCCGTGAGAGCTCATTCCCACAGAACTGGACTATTTATTACTGGGCTTACTGGATGGTATGGTGTGTAGCTACACCGTTCTTTATAGGAACAATCAGCAAGGGCAGAACAGTAAAGCAGACAGTTCTTGGTGCATACGGCTGCGGACTTGCAGGAACATTCACATCATTTATTATACTGGGAAACTACGGTATGGCTCAGCAGCTTAAGCACGGAGTCGATTCTGTAAGCATCGTGGCAGAGGGAAATATTACACAGGCTATTTTAGGTATTTTTGACACACTTCCGTTACCTGCACTTGGTATTATTCTTCTTGTCATTACCATGGTTGCATTTTATTCAACCACTTTTGATACACTGACCCTTGTTGTGTCATCATACTCATACAAAGAGCTTGATGTGGACAAGGAGCCGGACAAGAAGATAAGAGTATTCTGGGCTGTATTGTTTATATTATTCCCTATAGCACTTATCTTTTCGGAGAACTCAATGAACAGTCTGCAGTCGGTATCGATTATAGCAGCGTTCCCTATAGGTATTATAATCCTGATTATAGCAGCAAGCTTTATAAAGGATGCAAAGAAGTATCTTAAGGAGACAGAGAAAGAAGAGAAGTAATTTTAAGGAGTGCCGCTTTTAACGATTGTTAAAGCGGTACTCTTTTGCCGTGAAATTAAGAAAAGTAGTTGGCGCGAACTGTTATATTATGTTATAATCGGTTGGTTGTAACAGATGTGATTTGTGAAAAAAAGGAAGAGATGGTAAATGAAAAAAATAACTGTATTTACACCTACGTATAACAGAGCTTATATACTGCCGAAATTGTATGACAGTTTATGCTCACAGACCTGTGATGATTTTGAGTGGGTAATTGTTGATGACGGTTCAACAGATGACACACAAAATATTGTAGATGAGTGGATAAAAGAGAAGAAGATAGAGATTTATTATTATAAGCAGGAGAATGGTGGAAAGCAAAGAGCACATAATCTGGGCGTAGAAAAGAGCCATGGTATCTTGTTTGTATGTGTGGATTCCGACGATTATGTGAAGAGTAATTTCATTGAATTGCATCTTGAATATATGGAACTTATAAAGGACGAAGAAGGTATTGCAGGTATTATTTCTTTGCAGGGGCATGAGGATGGAAAGCCTATGGGAACATTGTTTCCGGACGGATTGGATATTACAACGTTAAGAAAGCTTTATGGCAAATTGGGATTTAAAGGGGATGCAACTCTTGCGTATTACACTTCAATATTAAAGAAATATCCCTTCTATGTTGCACCGGGAGAAAAATTTATAGGAGAGGGATATGTATATTATCAGATTGATGAAAAGTACTCTTTAAAAGTGCTGCCGGAAATACTGCTTATAAAAGAGTATCTGAATGACGGATATACAAAGAATGTAAGAAAGTTGACAAAAGATAATCCCAAAAGCTATGTAGTGTTGAAAAGACAGTCAATAGAACTGGCAGATTCACTGATGGAAAAATATAAACAGACTATTTTATACATGGTCGGATGCAGATTATCAGGGCAGAAGATGATTAAGAACGCTCCCAATAAAGTGTTGGCTGTATTGGCATATTTCCCGTCCTGGTTAGCATGGATGATTTTTTATAAAAGGGCATAGAAAGAATGAGTAGTATTAATAATAAACCAACAGGAAAACAAGTGTTTTTTTGGAATATTGTAGGTAGTATGTGTGCGTCATTGTTATCTATGATAACATTGATGGTTGTGGCAAGAACTCTTGATGAGGGACAGTCTGACATATTCAGTTTAGCATGGTCTATCAGTCAGATGATGGCTACAATAGCAACATTTCAGATAAGGACGTATCAGGCAACTGATGTGATGGAAAAGTTTAAATTCGGACAGTATTTTAGATTCAGATGTTTGTCAATTGTTGTGATGATGCTGTCTTCAGTTGTATATATCTTTATCAGAGAATACAGTTTATATAAAGCAATTGTTATAGTGCTTGTATGTACGTATGTAAGCATAGATGCAATTGCTGATATATACGAAGGATATTTTCAGCAAAAAGAAAGATTGGATTTGACCGGAAAATCCATTACATCCCGAATAATAATGGAAATTACATTTTTTTCTGTCTGTTTAGTGTGTACACATGAGTTACTGGTATCTTGTATTGCACTTTGCCTGGGATGTATTGCAAGTTTTATACTGTTTGATTACAGATATTCGAAAACAGTAAAAGTATTTAAAATCAAAGAAAAATGGGAGCATGGCAGTAGGTGGATACTGGAACTTTTTAAAGAAGGATTTCCTATTTTTATAAATGCTTTTATAATGATGTCTATTGTAAATTCACCCAAAATGGAGATTGACAGTATTATTTCTTCCGGAATGATGGAGGAAGGCGGTCAGACGGTGTTTAATATCCTGTTTATGCCTGCTTCTGTGCTGACTCTGGTGTATATTGTTTTCAGACCATTGTTGACTAAACTTGCCATCAGGTGGAAAAATGGAGAAGTAAGAGAATTCCT
>JBGVOL010000054.1:0-8812 GCA_045126475.1 Lachnospiraceae bacterium
ATTCTTGCCTCGCCACTGTCAAGATATACCTGCAGAATCTCGACATAAGCCTCCTTTTCACCGCCACAGTTTAT
This sequence comes from Lachnospiraceae bacterium, assembly GCA_045126475.1. Taxonomy (GTDB): domain Bacteria; phylum Bacillota; class Clostridia; order Lachnospirales; family Lachnospiraceae; genus SVEL01. Next base: position 75 of record JBGVOL010000054.1, read on the forward strand.
TATACCCTGCTTCACATCAAAGCCGGCAAGACACTCCTCAAAGCTGTCCGCTTTCATTTCAGGTGTACACTCTACTGCTTCCATGCTCTCTGTACTTAATACTACGCCGACATTTCTATCTTGTGCGTAATTATCCACATCTATTATAAGCTCTTCCGGGAGGAACTTTAAAAGCATCTCTTCCATGTATGCAATATCAATTGGCTTAGTAATATATCCGTCAAATCCTTCTGCCTCCATCTGCTCCTTTACACCGCTTATGGCATTGGCTGTAAGTGCTATAATGACGCTTCTGTATGTATCATCATCAACAAGGGAACGGATACGTTTCATAGCCTCTACGCCATCCATCTCAGGCATCATGTGATCCATGAAAATTATGTCATACGGATTTGTTCTGCACATCTCAATGGCTTTCTTTCCGCTGTCGGCTGTATCTACACGTATTCCGTAAGATTTTAACAGGCTGGAAGTAACCTTAAGATTAATTTCGTTGTCATCTGTCACAAGTATTCTTGCATTTGGTGCACGGAATTGGCGTCTCTTTGTTTCTTCCTGCTTTACCTCCGCATCATCTTTTTCCTCCGGTTTTGACGCACACACAACCTGCTGCTCCAATGTAACAGAAAATGTACTTCCTACTCCGTATTCACTCTCGACATCAATGATTCCGCCAAGCATATCGACATATCCCTTAACTATTGTAAGCCCAAGACCTGTTCCTTCGATACCGCTGTTTTTCTTTGAATCAAATTTTTCAAACTTTTGAAAAAGTCTCGCCCGGTCTTCTTCTTTTATACCTATTCCACTGTCTGCCACGGAGAATTTAAGTATTACCTTATCATCATTCCACTCCTCAAGCTTTACGATAAACTTAATAAATCCCTCTCTTGTGTACTTAACTGCATTATTGAGCAGATTTATAAGAATATGTCTGATATGGTCAGCATCTCCGTACAGCTCATATGGGAGTTTGGAATCTATATCCATTATGAATTCCAGTTTCTTACTGTCTGCCATAGACATGATGTTAATGACGCTCTCATCGATAAGCTTCTTCAGGACATATCTCTTCTCCTCTTTTTGCATCTTTCCTGATTCAATTTTTGATATATCAAGAATATCATTGATAATGGACAAAAGGTTTGTGGACGCCACTTTTATATCAGTGGCATAACCTCTTATCTTTTTGTCGTTTGATTCCTGCAGTATAAGTTCATTAAAACCTACTATGGCATTCATAGGTGTTCTTATTTCATGAGACATATTTGCCAGGAATGTTGACTTTGAGTGATTTGCTGCTTCTGCATACTCCTTTAAAGCCACAATTTCCTGAGTGTATTTATTGATAAAGGTCAGGTCAAAAAGCCACGCCATATAACCCTTTACATATCCGTTTTCAACCAGTTCAGATACTTTTGCCTCATAATGGCCTCCCTTTGACTGAACCATAAAGTGGTCACCGCTAAACAGCTCTTTTAGTTTTTTCCTTGCATATTCAGGGTCTCTCATATCAAGATACGGCAGGATATCCTTTGCTTTTTCATTGGCATACTGATATTCCTTGTTTACGTCTACTACCACAAGACCCTCCGTTGCCTTTTCGAGCAAATTCTCTTTTGCCACCTGCATAACATCAAGTATACCGAATTTGTATGCGGCAATTCCGATAATAATAATGCTTATTCCCGAACCTATTGCCACAAAATCATACCCCGGAATAATGTTTAAACATGTTACAAAATCACCGATAATAGCTGCCACACTGCTGGCAATGATAAAGTAATTGCGCATATTATTGCCATGCTTTCGTGCATAGCACATTCTTATAATATGAGCACATAAAAATATCACAACCGCAAAATTCACATATCTGAACAGGGTATAAACAAGCCCGGGAACCACTTCAATATATGGATACTCCACATCACTTATATATCTTTCGTCAGCAAATAAAAGATTGTTTACGCTACTTGTAATACATAGCCATACACACATAAAATTAAATATAAGAAGACAGTGCTTCGGAACAGCCGGAATCTCTATATTACAATATCCTGTCATAAAAAGAATAAATGCCGTTATAAGAAATATCTGTCCCACCGTCCTTAGCTGCAATGCATGGTGTAAACTTTCATACTCTCTTGAAAAAAGTGAAAAGTAATTTCCCAGATTTACAACAAGAACCGAACAGCATATAAAACAAACATTTTTTTGGTTAACTGACGCTTTATACTTTGCAACAACATAAAGAAATAAAATACTGATAACCACACAAACCACACTTATCAGCTCAAAAATTTCACGCAGTGTTATCATGTTACCCCCTATCTTCCGTCCACGGAGGCAACATATGACTCCAACAGGAATATCCTTTCAAGTGTATTTAATAAAGTTTCTTTATCAATAGGTTTTATGAGAAAGCCCTCCGGTTGGAACTTTGCACACTTTGCCACACTCTCCGCATCAGGCACATCAGTCATAAAAAGCACCGGTATCTTGCCATTCTTCATTATTTCATTCACATGGGTCTCCATATCGACTCCCTCGGTTTCCGGCACCTTAATATTGCCAATAATCAGGCCGACTTTGTTGGCATTCACAAAGCCTGTCACATCATTGCATGAATTCACCATATTTACAGTATATTTATCCTTAAGATACTCCTTCATTGTGCAGAGACTTTCCGTATCGTTGTCTACAATAAGAACACTATGCCTTACTTCCTTCTCTCTCTTTTCCTTAAGCATCTTATATAATGTACCCGAAAGACCTTCTTTCGTAAAAGGTTTTGGTATGTACCCCCATGCACCATGGCACAGGCATCTTACAATGCTGTCACCGTCATCAGGCTCCACCAGTACCAGAAATACAGTTTTTCCTGCTCCAAACTTCTCTTCCCCATGTCTGAAAATCTCTGCAATATCGTCAATACCAAGAGAAATATCTGCTATAATGGCATCATAATGCTTTCCTTCACACATTTTTTCAGCATTAACCTTCTTATCCGTACAGTCAACATCATACTCCATAGACAATATAGACATATACAGACCATAATTACCAAGGTCGCCATCCACCACAAGAACTGCGGACTTTCGCTTGACATCACGTTTATTTTTCATCTCCTCCGACAAGCTTGCCATACAAACCCTCCTCTTATAGCAAACGGGCGGAGTCGGCCCTACATAGTATGTAACCGGGTCTCCGCCCTTATTATTAATTCAAGTTAAATAAATTTCTCTCGACCATATACACTGTTATCTGGTCAAATGCTCCCATTGAATCCTCAACATATATTCTGAACTTTGCCGGAATATTCTGTTCAACCAATGAATGTATGGTTTCCAGTTCCGTATCATCAAGTGAAGTCTCACCAAGAGTCAATGCTCTTATTATACCGTTTCTGAGTGGATCAGATGAATCAAAATTCTTTATAAGTTTCTCTGTTCCGTCAGGCTTTATCCAGTATACCTCGCCCTTTTTAAATGTACCAACAAGATTTGTATTCCCGTTAGCTGCTTCAAGAGTAATAAGATCGGCATCTGTTGCCTTAATGTCGAGCTCATAACCTGCTGCTCCGCCTGTTGAGTTTGTATATGCATAATATATACCACCCTCACCGACAGAACCATTTGTAATCTTTACTACAGGTACATTGTTACCACCTGATATAGCTTTAACTATGGTATTTACAAAGAGCCTGAGTTCCATTTCAGAATTCATATTACTATGACCTGCTCCTGAATATGTGATGTTGTTCTTTGAATAAATATAATAGTTATTTCCTGCATCCTTTGCTGTACAGCTATAATATTTTGCCGCTGAAGTTCCGTTATCTGCCAGAGTATACCATACAACAATATCCTCATCCTCCATATCAAGTTCAAAATACTGTCCGTGAGTCTCTGCAACCGTAAGATTCTTATCAATACCATAAGGATACATTGTTACAGAGCCGTTATTTAACTGCTCAACCTTTGTGGTTGTCCACATTGTTGTATAAGATATGTTTGATGCGTTAAATGGCTTAAGTGCATAAAGGTTTTTGCCGTTATTTACATAGTCTGATTCATATGAGCGTAAAAAACTTCCTCTGTATACTGTCCATGTATTAATTCCCTGAAGCTCATTTACATAGTATTTTCCATCCTCTGACGCACTGACGTAATTCGGCATGCCGACACTACTGTCATATACAGGTACCTCTTTGCCGTCTCTTTCATCCTTACTTAATGTGACGCCATACTTATCCATACCAACTCTGCTTCTAAGCGCATTAGTAAGATTAAATGCAAAATTTACCCAGTTATTTCCCTTCCAGGCTCCGTTTACATCAGTTTCTCCCGATTCTCCTATTGATATTCTCTTGGTTCCGTTTACATCTGTCGATGCGTAGTTAGGAGAAGAACGCCAGCTAAGTGTATCATGAGTAAAGAGCACGGATTTTCCTGCATCCATAAAATCAAGTATATTGTCAAGTGCTCCGTTTGTATTGTCAATATCATCCTGACCATACATATCTGCGAAACCTATAACAACCATATCATATGATTTTAACTTGTCTTTTTCTGTGCCGTAGTCCGTTCCCTTTGTGTAACTGTTATCAACAGCCCCGCTAGGCTTGTACTTAGCTGCAAAATCAGCGGCTTTTATGGTTTCAATATGTATATTGTAACCTACCTGTGATTCAATTGCCTTTAATAAATCCTGGAAGTCATTTGACCTATTCGGATCATTATATGACATATCAAGTGTCACTTTCTCCTTTGGAAGTATCTGTAACACATAAATATCTTCAGGTTCTTCATTCTTAATGGCAGAATATCCTACCTCTGATGTACTGCATGCTGTCTCGTTTCCGGCATCATCAAGCTGTACTACCTCCAGTTTCCATGACAACATTCCGACATAATTTTCTGACAGACCCGAACGAACGGTATATCTCATTGTATTTTCACTAAGTGTTAGATTCTGTACAAAATACAATTCATTTCTGTCCTCAGGTTCACCTGCTTTTATTTCCTTGAATACGCCGTCATTATTTCTGTCAATATACAATTTTATCTTATATGTTTTTCCTGCCTGTCCCGTAATATCAAATTTAAATGTAAGTTTACGTTCGCCGAATGATGAAATAATTCCATTTTCATATGTAGGCTCTACAGGTTTCTCGATCATGTTTATCTTTGGAGCATTGCCGTTTCTGTAAAGAATTGCTCCGCCCACACGTTTCTGTCTCAGTACATTACCGTAGATTCTGTTTCCTGTCTCGTCTTTTGCCGAAAGAGTCTTAACATAATCATACATATCCGAAGTCGGATATATTTTACTTCCGTCTGCATCATACAAACAGTCATCCAGTACCACCGGCTTTCCGGCCTGAGCAAATTTTATAAGTTTTTCCTTTGTTTTGTCGGTAATATCGTTATCCGCTAATCTAATATTTCCAAGCGAATAGTCTAAGAAAAGTTCACCTGTACTGCTGTTATAAACATCCTTATAGCGTGTTGCTTCCAATACATAATATTCATACATATTTTTTAATATGAACATTTTGTTTTCTCCACCTGCAGCTATAAGAGAATCATACACAGAATCCGGCCAAAGATATTTATTCTGTTCATTAAGCTTTACAAGACCGCTTGTGTTTGATGCATAAAGTTCCCTGTAATCATCAGGTAAAAATCCCAGATAAGCTGTTCCTGACTTCATCAAATCTCCGAATGCAAGGTATATGTATCCGTTGAGATTTCTGTCATTATAAATGGTATTTCCGTTAGCATCCTGTGTAAGTATTCCAACATTGTCACCTATGATTATCATGTCATACTCTGATACAAGATCCACTGTCATACCATTAAGTGCATTTGTAGTAACACATGTTACATCAATATAATTTTTGTAATTATTCTTTGTCCAGCTGTCTGTTCCTGACATAAGAAGCTTCTCGCCAAGCTTCTTTACCTTTTCAAAGGTATCATACTCAAATGAATTACAGGGCTCAATTTCAAGAACCCTCATAGTATAGCTGAACTTTTTCGTCTGCCCACTTTTATTTCCCAACAAATACTGCAGAATAGTATTGGCTGTTGCAGGGTTACCTGCCCTCTCTCCAAAACCGTTGCTTGTTCCAAACTGATGACCCTGTTCCTGATAAAGGAATGCACTGTTAAATGAAATTATACAGAAATCATCCTTTAAAAAATCCTGTGATAACGGCTTTGGATTATTTGTTGAATCATTTCCTCTCTTATAATCCAACGGCATACCCAATTTGTTAAATAATTTGACTATTGGGTTGTCTTCACCATCTCCCTGCGACCATGACATAGGACTGTTATTGTCAAATTTTTTCTCAGCTGTCGTATCTATAGCTGCTGTTACCAAACCGTTAGAATTAACATAATTTACTGTTTCACCAGCTTCGTTTACGTAAGAAGTGCTTATGTATTCTTTAAATACATTGTACTTGTCCGATAAATTCATTCCATAAGTCAAAGCAAACTTATATATATTTGTATCTTTGCTGAGATTCTGTATTTCTCTCTCCATTACAACAGGTGTTTTAACATTCTTAATCGTTCCATCAGGAAGTTCCAGGTTTCTTCCGTTAATTGTATAATCAAGAAGTGCCTGACACATTTCCCACGATGCATCTCTTGAAATATAAGACACCTCTCCATCATTATTCACCTTCTCAAATGAATCATAGCTTTTGCTTGCGCCTGTGCCTCCGTCTTTTGAATAAAATGGTTCTTCCGTAATTCCAGTATATTCTTTATAAAATTTTACCGCATTATCCCTTTCATTTGCGTAGCATGACACAAAAATCAGATCTGCACTCTCAATATCTTCTTTCGTAAGATCATTTGCCTCAACTGTTTTCAAATTAACTCTGTCTCTCAAAATATCCTGATACTCAGGAACAACATTTTCAAAAAATAATTCCGGTCCTCTAACTTCATACAGATTAGTTGATGAATTCTTTCTCATTCCATAACCGAACCTTGAAAAGTCACCATTAATTGAGCACCATTCACCCATACCATCATCGGTACCGTAGTCGATTCTTCCGCCTCTATAATTATTATAAAGGTACTCTAACTTAGCCTGATCCGCCTCTAACGCTTCCTCAATCTCAGGGTCGCTAAGATAATATCTTATCATTCCCTGACCTTCATATGGTACAATCTCAAGAATTGTAAACTCTTTTTGCAATCCTTCAACCATTCTGTCTATAATATACTCAATATAGGCTCTTGAATATTCTTCCGCTGCTACTCCGTCCATATTTCTGTCTCCGAAGAATATTACGGATGAAACCAATACAGTGACTGCCAGTAACAGACTCACTGCCCTTTTCCTGTTTTTACTGTTTCCTGCAATTCTTATAAACTTCGCCATACTCTCACCTACTTTACCTTAAATGATTGGACATCTGTTGCATTGACTAACAACGTGTCACGCTTTTCAGTTTCATATACTGTGATATGTTCCAAAATATTTCTTACCCTTACCGTAAGAGTTGAATCAACGGAATTTGACTGTCCCTTCATCTTCAATACTATATCAACGCTGAGAGGATTTACATAGTACATTCCGGGTTCAGGGTTTTCACTTCCGTCCCTCAAACATTTATCACTTATGGATATATTAAATTCAGTCACCGTACTGCACAGAAGATTTCCCTCCGACACAGCCTTATCATAGGCACTGCTGATATATATCTTTCCCTCACTTTTATCAAAGGTAATTATCCGTTCCGTTGTGACTTTGCTTCCTTCCGCCGCCAGACGGTTATTTGCCGTGTCCACATCCCCGGTATATATGACAAGATCTTCACCGGCTCTTACAATAACAATCGCCTTTGCTTCCATGATTGTCTCTTCAATCTGATTTCTTACAATCTGGTAATCATTTCTTACGCTTACCTCGTCACTCTCTCCGCTAAACATCTTTGTGCCCTGTACAAGCATAATAGACAACATCAGCAGGATAATTCCCGCTATTGCCACGGCAACCAATAATTCAATTAATGAAAATCCTCTGTTCTTCATAACTATTCTCTCTCGCATTTGCCTGTGTTATAAAACACTTTCATGGTGAATTCATATGTTCCGCATTTTACTCCGATATGTCCTATTCCTTCGGATATATCACTATTTACACCGCCCACCAGAACCTTATTTACACTTCCCGTGGAGGATTTGAAGTAAATTTTCAAATCTGTTGCAGCGTCGATTGTAGACATTGCACCGCCGCTTCCGAATGTTATAACAACCTTATTGCCAAGCTCCTTCTCGTCAACAACCGTAGTCACATCTTCTTCACCGTCCGCTACAGTCTTGCAGAGTCTGGCAACATACATATCACCGTCTTTTGTAATCGTCATAAACCATTCTTTTGCAACAACACTCATGCACTTTGAACGTGCCAATACAATGTAATCCTTTATTCCGGTCTCCGCGTCCCTTGCATATGAACTGTCAAGAATAGAAGATGACACTATTACTGCTCCCACAAGAGCAATCATTACTGCAATGACAACAATAAGTTCTACCAGTGAAAATCCCCTGTTATTCAGTTTACCTTCAAGATTTCTACTACTCTTCTTCATATTTTCTCCAGTTATTAAAGTTTACCAAATCCTTGTAATCTACTGTTTCAACCTTTACTTCTTCACGGCTGTCCGGGTCAACCGCAGAACGCTTATACGCGTAAAAATAATCTCTAAA
>JBGVOL010000055.1:0-2110 GCA_045126475.1 Lachnospiraceae bacterium
AAATTCATCCTTGAAAATAATATATCTGTCAGCCTCGACCCAGTCGGTAAAGTTCAGTGTATACACAGTCTTCTCACCGTTTGAAGTGACCTCCACTGTCTGAGTCTCCTGCCAGTTTCCAATAAACGTCTTTGGATCAGGGGTTATTTCTGCTCCTTCGCACAGGGTGTAGTTGACATCAGTAATGCCCATTCCACTGGCAAGAAGACTTATCGGCACCAGATTATTTTCCTGATCTATGTTAGAATGATACCAGGAATCACCCACCTTCACGGCAAAAGCCGTGAGGGGGTATGTGTCCTTTGCTGTATCCGGTCCTGTCTTGCTGCTGCAGGAGATTGCTGCAATTGTACAACAGAAGACCAGAAACAAAAATTTCGAAATAGTTCTTGACATATTTATCAATTTCTCCGCAACACGTTGTTTACTATTATTCCGCTGGTATATAAGTAATAGACTTCACTATACAATAATCACCTGATGCTGGCGTACCTTTACACTGCAAGTGGAAATAAATTTGTGGATCACCTCCATCAGCAAAGACATCTGTCCTTTTCGGATGATTACCATACAATTCATTATCGATAAGTATGCTAACATCAAGTTTACCTGCATTAAGAGGATCGTCCTGACAAATAAATTCAATCTTCTTAATATCGCTCCATGACAGATAATTCGATGGACTCTTCTTTATCGTGTTATTCCACCCTATGGTACCTCCGATTCTGAACATATACATATAACTAGATGTGTCACCGTCCCAATCCAAGTAAAAACTGAAGTTTGAGTTTCCTGATGCTTCTCCATAGAAATTAAATCCGAATTGTGCAGATTCAGATGCATTAATCTCCTCAAATTCAACAATCAATCTTCCCTTTGCAAATTTAAAATATGATGTAGCTAATTGACCTTTTGCTAAAGGAAGTTTTACATTTCCTGTACTCTCATCAACTACTGGATTAGCAACTTTTATATTAAACACAATCGGTTGAATCACGTTCACATTAACTCCCTCATATCCTGCGACAGGTTCAATAGTAGTCAAAGTGAGGACTCCTTTTCTATCAGACAAACGATTATTCTGAGTAACTTTAATCTTCAGATTGTTTCCTTCTCTCTCTGCAGAAAGCCATTCTTTATAATCGTCAGGAACAACTGCCTTCCACTCAACATTAGACTCGACAGTCAATGTCGCTTCAGTAGCATAACCTCCACCCAAAACATTAATAGCTGTTTCAGAAGGTACGATAGAAGGTTCTATCTTCGCCACCCAATCTTCAGCTGCAACATTACCCATGTCATACATGGTATTGACCAAAAATTCGCATGCTCTTGACTCTTTTGTATAGACTGTTTCATCAGCAAAAAGAGCTGTTACCTTTATACCGGAAGCCAGTTCGCATGGACGCACGGCTACATAATATAAACCTTGAGCCATAGCTGCACCTGAGAGACGGACAGTATTCACACCATTGGCAGACGGTTCATTTGTCTTGTCTTCTACATTAAGAAGAATATCACCGGCAATAGCCTCACCACCTTTTGACTCTACAGTGATAGAAGATATTTTTCCATCAAGTTCAGCAGGGATATTGAATTTCAGGAGTGCAAGCACATTCTTGAATTTCACAGCCTTAGTCAGATCTGTTGCCGATGCTGCAGAAAGTGCTGCATGCGGATCAAAAGAACCGGTTCTTGCAGTCTGCTCTGATGGGATAGTAAGCAGGAGTTTTCCATCCTGAACGCCTTTTGCTGCATTATAAGGATAAGCAAAAAGGAAAGATGAACCAGTAACTTCTGTTTCTGATTTGAACTGAACAGAAGCGCCTTCACTTTCTGTTGTGAACTTCACTGCAGCTGCTCCATCAGCGTATACAGCGATTTCATCGTCGGCTTCCCAAATGGCTTTCTTTCCTTGAAGTGTAGACTTTGCCGCAACTTCAAATTCTGCCTTATCGGCTGTAAACACATTTGTTGATGACGCTGGAGCAGAAGGATTGTCTATTTCCTTTGCACATGACAGGGCAGCCATACATGCCAATGCCATAATAAAAATTTTGCTTGTCTTCATAATTGTTCCTCCTTACCATTCAAATTTCAATTCGTTGTA
>JBGVOL010000056.1:0-9771 GCA_045126475.1 Lachnospiraceae bacterium
AATGCAGTAGGTACAGTGTTTGTCGCAGCCCTCTGCTATCTTTAAATGTGCATAATAACCACCGGTTGTGACCATCCTGTTTGACTTTATGTCAGGAAGCCTGTCAAGTTCAAGAAACTCTTTTGCCACATTTCCGGCAAGAGCATCATGAATAACATCGGCGATCTTATCGTAGGACGCTGTTCCTACAATAGCATCCACCTCCGGAATTTCAGTTATTATCTCATCCTTATACCTCTCTGCAAGACATCCCGTTACCACAAGAGCTTTCAGCTTTCCGGCCTTTTTATACTCAGCCATTTCAAGTATTGTGTTAATACTCTCTTCCTTTGCATCATTTATGAAGCAGCAGGAATTAATAACAATGACATCTGCCTGGCTCTCATCATTTGTAAATTCGTAGCCTGAAGTTCCTAATATGCCGAGCATTTCTTCAGTATCTACAAGATTTTTATCGCATCCCAGCGATATAAACATTATCTTCATAAAACACTCCGGCCAAAAATTATTCTTCTGTAGTTTCTTCGTCGCCTACAATCTTAACTTTGCCGCTGTAAAGTTCCTCTACAGCTACTGATAATGGCTTGTTGATTTTTACATTTTTAACTAATGGCTGTTCTCCTGCGATTAACTGTCTTGCTCTCTTTGCTGTTGCAAATACAATTGAGTAACGGCTCTGAACTACAGGCTGTTCTCCCGGTTCAACCTCGCTGTTTACTACTGCCATTAAGTCTGAATATGATGGATGTAACATAATTTATTCTCCTTCCGAAAAGATTTTTAAATCTTCTCTAAAAAAATTTATTTTATTGAAATTCCTACTTACCTTTGAATGTTCTGATCTGATAATATTGTGAAGTTCCCTCACACATTCCTCCAAATCATCATTTATAAGTAAGTAATCATATTTCTCCATGTAATCTGCCTCTTCATAGGCACGACTGAGTCTGGCATTGACAGTGTCCATATCTTCAGTACCACGCCCTACCAGACGTTCCTTTAAAATTGCTGCCGATGGCGGAGTAACAAACACAAGAAGGGTATCCGGCATCTTTTCCTTAACCTTCATTGCACCCTGCATCTCAATTTCAAGAATAACATCCTTTCCCTCGTCAAGCATTGATTCTACATACTCTTTCGGGGTTCCGTAATAGTTGCCGACATACTTTGCATACTCGATAAGCAGGTCATTCTCTATCATATTTTCAAATTCTTCCACTGTTTTGAAAAAATATTCCCTTCCGTTTTCCTCGCCGGGTCTTGGTTTTCTTGTAGTGGCTGAAATGCTCAATGCGTAATTGTCATAATCACTCATAAGCTTTTTCATCACCGTTCCCTTGCCGGCACCTGAAAAACCGGAAACAATAATAAGAATTCCTCTGTCTTTCATGGTATCCTCCCTAAACTGTTTATTCAACATTCTGTATCTGTTCTCTTACTTTCTCAATTTCGGTTTTCAAATCAATTCCCTTATTCGTAACTTCAAGATCATTTGCTTTTGACAGAATGGTATTAGCCTCCCTGTTCATTTCTTGAGCAAGAAAATCAAGTTTTCTTCCGATATCGCCACCTTCAACAAGGTCTGAACGCATCTTCTCAATATGACTTCTTAAACGGACAATTTCCTCATCCACGCACATTTTATCAGCAAAAAGCACTACCTCTGTAGCTATCCTTGCTTCATCAATCTGTGTATTGCCAAGAAGTTCATTAACCTGATTGCGGATATTTGTCCTGTAATCTTCAAAAACCTGCGGTGAACGCACTGATATAAAATCAACAACTTTAAGCATTCCGTCAAGTTTTGCAACAAGGTCATCTCTTAAATGTTCACCTTCGACTATTCTTGACTCCACAAGCTTCTCACATGCCCCATCTATTGCCTTTGACACGATTTTCCACAGTTCTTCCTCGTCAGTCTCCTGTTCCTCCATGGTGAGGACTTCAGGGCACTTTGCAAGAGACATTACGCTCACATCATTGTCTATGCCAAACTCTTCCTCCATCATCTTAAAATAAGAGATGTACTCCTTTGCAAGTTCACTGTTGTATTTAAGGCTCGCCTTGTTCTCCGATAAATCCTCATATGTGATAAATACATCGATTTTGCCTCTGGCAGCATATTTTTTAATCTCCGTACGTATTGCAGAATCAAAATAATACAATACCTTAGGCATCCTTACGTTCACATCAAGGTACCTGTGGTTCACAGACTTCATCTCAACAGTAATTTTTTTATTTTGTTCAGACACTTCAAAGCGTCCGAAACCTGTCATACTTTTAATCATATTATCCCCTTAACAGTCATAGCTATGGCATTTACCATAGCTAATCAATTATAGACCAAATCCATCAAAAAAGCAAATAGATTTTATTTTGGTCAGTCACTTTGCGCACCGCCAACCATTGTCCAGTAATAATCATAGAGGCTGTCACCATCTTTTCCAAGATAATTAAAGACACTGCACCTTGAAAGAACCGAATCAGCAGGGAATGCAATCGGGCTGTTTTTAACATCCTCATCCTCTATCAGTTCTCTTGCAGCCTCATTTGGCGTTGAATATGTTATCTCCTCAAAATTCATGAGAGCAATTTCCGGGTCACACATGAAATTAATCCATGCCTCAGCCGCTTCTTTATTCTGACAGTCCTTAGGAATAACCCATCCGTCTATCCACACATTTGAACCCTCATCAGGAACAACGTATTCAAGATCAGGATTCTCCTCCTGCATATATATTGCCTCACCTGAATAAATTACAGCTACAGCCGCTGCATTCTTTATCATCTTATCTCTTACCTGGTCAACCACATATGCCTGAACAAGCGGTTTCTGCTTAATAAGCAGTTCTGTTGCTTCTTTAAGTTCATCCTCATCAAGAGTGTTGATTGAATATCCAAGATATGACAATGCAACACAATATGCATCCCTCACAGATGCCTGCATAAGAATCTGTCCGCTGTACTTCTCATCAAAAAGAATATCCCAGCTGTTTACTTCTTCTTTAACCATTGTCTTATTGTAACATATGCCTACCGTTCCCCAACAATACGGAACGCAATACTTATTTCCCGGGTCAAAGCCTTCCGCACTCTTTAAATACTGCTCACCTATATTGACAATATTAGGAACATTGCTGTAATCAATCTCCGCAAGAAGGTCAGCTTCAATCATCTTCTCAACCATATAATCGGAAGGACAGATAACATCATAGTTTCTGGCACCATTGGCAATGATAGTATACATTTCCTCGTTTGTCTCAAATTCCTCGTAGTGAACCTTGTACCCTGTCTGTTCCTCAAACATTTCTATAACATCAGGGTCGATGTATTCTCCCCAGTTGTACACATAAACATCGCCGATATAATTCTTATTGTCACCTAACACTAAATATCCCACTGTTCCAACAACAAGGACAACACATAATGTAAGTGCCACAGTCACCTTGTTTTTGAACACAACTGTTGTCAGCGATTTCTTTGCCTTTGAACTTGGCCCGTAATTAACAAGGAACAGAAGGACAAACACCGTCACGAAAAGCAGCGTTGACAAAGCATACATTTCAGGCTTAATACCTTTTCTGACCTCTGTATAAATCTTTGTGGACAGGGTATCTATTCCTGAACCTCTTGTAAAATGTGTTATGATAAAGTCATCTATTGACATGGTAAATGACATGAGAAATCCTGACAGGATTCCCGGCATAATCTCAGGAAGTGTTACCTTGTAAAATGCCTGAAACGGTGTTGCGCCAAGGTCAAGTGCCGCCTCATACATATTATCGTCCATCTGCGATACCTTAGGCAATACATTAAGAACTACATAAGGAATACAGAAGGTCACATGTGCTATAAGAACCGTTGAAAAACTTAAGGAAATGCCAAGTCCCACAAACAGCAGCATAAATGCCAGTGCAGTTACAATCTCGGCATTAAGCATAGGAATATTTGTTATGCTCAAAATAATCGCTCTTGTACTCTTCTTCATTTTTGATATTGTGACGCATGCAAGAGTGCCAAGAACCGTTGCTATGACTGACGCTAAAAGTGCCAGCACAAGTGTTGTTCTAAGAGCATTCATAATGGATGCGTTTTCAAAGAGTTCCTTATACCATTCAAGTGTAAATCCGTTCCACTTTCCCAGAATCTTCGAATCATTAAATGACGATACAACAAGAACCATTATTGGGAGGTATAAGAATAAAACTATCAGAAACAGATAAGCTCGTTTAGCAAAGTTTTTCATTACTTTCTTCCCTCCTTAACTGTCTTTGTGTCAGATTCATCCTTGCCTGTAAAAAGCATATTTAATACGATAAATACCATAAGTACCAGCGACAGACCTGCTGCAAGGTTTAGATTGTCCGCTTTCACTTTATTTTCAACGATGTTACCGATAAGAAGAAGTTTTCCTCCACCCAAAATATCAGAGATGACAAAGGTCGTAAGAGCCGGAACAAACACCATTATGACTCCGCTGGCAACCCCGGGCATACTAAGCGGAATTATTACTTTTACAAGCGTCTGCCAAAAGTTGGCGCCAAGATCCCTTGCTGCATTTATGACATTATCATCAATCTTAACAAGTACATTATAGATTGGCAGCACCATAAAAGGCAGGAAATCATATACCATACCCAGTACAATGGCTGCAGGAGTATTTATAATATTAAAATCCGTTATGCCAAAAACGGCAAGAACATGGTCAAGTATACCGTTAATGTCAAGAATTGCCTGCCATGCGTATGTTCTTAACAAAAAATTCATCCACATAGGAAGAATAAATACAAACACGATAAATCCCTGCTTCGACAATTTCATATTTCTTAAAATAAGCGCAAGAGGATATGCCAGAAGCAGACATATTACCGTGCTTATAAACGCCAACAATAAAGACAGTAAAAGTGCCTGGTAATACTCTTCTCTGGCTATTGCCTTTATATTTTCCAATGTAAAATTCCCCGCTCCGTCAGTGAACCCATAGTAAACTATAAATAACAGGGGAATAATGATAAACGCTGCAATCCACACAATATATGGACTTGCTAGCAATGCATTTTTTCTTCGTGCCTTATTCATCTACTCCTACTGCCTCCTCGTCCTCTGACTCAGGTTTATTCATAATCTGTATATTAAACGGATCTACCTTGATTCCCACTTCTGTTCCAACAGGAGACATTTTTGTACTCTGAACAAGCCATTCAAAGCCATTTGCCATGACCTCCATCTCATAGTGGACACCCTTAAATATAAGATGTGTGACAACACCCTTAATTGTTCCCTTATTCGGTGCCACAAGCTCAACATCCTCAGGACGTATGACAACGTCAACCGGCTTATTGTTTCCAAAGCCTTTATCAACACACTTAAATCTCGCTCCAAGAAACTCAACCAGCTCATCTTCAATCATAATTCCCGAAATGATATTTGAATCACCTATAAAATCGGCAACAAATGCATTTTCAGGCTCATTATATATATTTTCAGGAGTACCAACCTGCTGGATATATCCCTGATTCATAACCACAATAGTGTCTGACATGGTCAGCGCCTCCTCCTGGTCATGTGTAACAAAGACAAACGTAATTCCAAGCTCGTTTTTAAGTCTTATAAGTTCATACTGCATGTCCTGTCGAAGCTTTAAGTCAAGTGCTCCCAAAGGTTCATCAAGAAGAAGAACCTTCGGTTCATTTACAATGGCTCTTGCTATAGCGATACGCTGCTGCTGTCCGCCGCTTAATGAATCAGCCATTCTGTTCTCAAATCCGTCAAGATTAACAAGCTTAAGGGCATATTTTATTTTGTCGTCAATATATGCCTTCGTTTTATTCTTAATCTTCAAACCAAATGCAATATTTTCCGCTATGGTCATATGGGTAAAAAGTGCATATTTCTGAAATACTGTATTAAGATGTCTCTTGTTTGGAGGGAGATTTGTAATATCCTGTCCGTCAAATACCACCCTGCCTTTATCCGGTGATTCAAAGCCTCCGATGATACGAAGAGTTGTTGTTTTTCCGCATCCGCTCGGGCCAAGAAGAGTAAGAAATTCATTCTCCCTTATATATAAATTCAAATCATCAAGAACCATATTCTTTCCGTATGATTTTGTAATTCCCTGTAAATCAATAAGCTTGTTTCCCATCTCACTGTCCCTTTCTGTCGTACAAAGTAACATGCAAAAATGCAGTCAAGCTGATATTATCATATTGTAGGGGAAATATAAAGTAAATTTTGTATTAATTATGAATTCACCAATTCCCCTTGACTGCCCCAAAACACTATGCTAATCTTTTTTCATCAATAATGTGATTGGAGTATAAAAAATGGCTTTAGACGGAATTACAATCCACGCACTGGTGGATGAATTGAAAAATAAATTAACAGGCGGCAGGCTTCTTAAGATTGCACAGCCTGAGAATGATGAGCTTCAGCTTACGATTCGTGTTGAAAAAGAACAATACAGACTTCTTATATCAGCAGGAGCCTCTCTTCCGCTTATGTATATTACTGAAAATACAAAGACCTCACCCCTTACGGCACCTAATTTCTGCATGCTTTTAAGAAAGCATCTTAACAATGCAAAAATTGTTGATATTTATCAGCCGGGTCTTGAGCGTATTATCAACATAAAGGTTGAACATTATAACGATATGGGAGACTTATGCCACAAGCTTATAGTTGTGGAGCTTATGGGAAAATACAGCAACATCATAGTTACTGACACTGACGGAAAGATTGTCGATTCAATCAAGCACATCTCCGCCAATGTCAGCTCTGTCCGTGAGGTTTTACCGGGAAGAACTTACTTTATACCCGACACAACGCACAAGTCAGACCCTCTTACAATTAAAGAAGATGCCTTTAAAACACTTATATCAGAATGTCAGATGCCTGCCACCAAAGCGGTTTACACTTCGTTTACAGGTATTTCACCAATCGTGGCTGAAGAAATGTGCTACAGAGCTGACATTGATTCCGAAAAGCCTGCAAATGTTCTTGAAGTTACAGAAGTCAGCCGTCTTTGGGACAGTTTTAATGACATAATGGAATGTGTACGTTTAAATAAGTTCCAGCCTAATATAATATTTGACAACGACGGACAGGATTTAATTCCAAAGGAATTTGCCCCTTTTACTCTTTCGCTTTTCTCAGACGGAAAATCGGAAGTAACTTACATCGACTCAATAAGTGAAGTCCTTGAGCAGTTTTACAACAGAAAATCCGTAGTTACAAGAATACGTCAGAAATCTTCTGATTTACGACGCATTGTACAGACTACCCTTGAGAAGGATTATAAGAAATATGACATCCAGTCAAAACAGCTTAAAGACACTGAAAAGAAGGATAAATATAAGATTTACGGAGAGCTTATAACCGCATTCGGATACGGTGTCGAGACCGGTTCTGATAAGCTTGTTGCTGAGAACTATTACGACAATAACAAAGAGATAACCATTCCTCTTGATAAAGACCTGTCTGCCATGGAAAATGCAAAAAAATATTTTGACAAATACAGTAAGCTTAAGCGTACTGCCGAAGCACTTGAGACAATCATTGTTGAAACCTCCGATGAGATTTCACACCTTGAGTCCATTATGAATTCTTTGGACATTGCACTTACAGAGGATGACTTAAAAGAAATCAAGGAAGAACTTATACAGTCAGGATATATACGGAGGAAAACTACTGACAAAAAGGCAAAATACAAGAGCAAACCTTTTCACTATGTTTCTTCTGACGGATATGATATATTTGTCGGAAAGAATAATATTCAAAATGAGGAGCTTACATTTAAGGTTGCTACCGGAGGTGACTGGTGGTTTCACTCAAAGACTTTCCCCGGTTCTCATGTCATTGTAAAAACTAACGGTGACGAGCTGCCTGACAGAACTTTTGAGGAGGCTGCACGTCTTGCTGCCTACTACTCTAAAGGTCGCGAACAGGATAAAGTTGAAATCGACTACATCCAGAGAAAGCACGTAAAAAAAGTAGCCGGAAGTAAGCCCGGCTTTGTAATTTATCATACCAATTATTCAATGGCTATCGCACCTGATATACATGGGATAAAAGAAATGGAGTAAATTATTTACTTATTATGGCATTTTATAAGGTATTACTTTATCTTCAGCACAACCTGCAATGCCTTTGTTATGGCACTTCCGACTATAAAGCATGTAACTGCCTCAATAACACCGTTGACGCCGACAATTGCAGCTATAAGGGCAAGGGGATTACCTACGCCAAGTGTATCCTGCATTGCCTGAACAATCGGTGTATTATAGTAGAATAACATCATAGTACTCATAAAGAATATTGTATTAAATACAGGACATGAAAGATTAGCAAGTACTACAGAAAGCTTCTGTGTCTTCTGTCCTTTCTTCAATGCCACGTAGACAAGTCCTGTAAGCCATCCGCAGAGTATTCTCGGAACTATACATGTGATTACTCTGAATATCGGATTGACCTCAAGCATTATTGCACCCATTGGGCTCATAAAGCTTTGGATTAGGCTTGTAATACCAAATGTTAAGCCAAGTACTGCTCCCGCTGTTGGTCCTAAAACAACGGCTCCCACTGCAACAGGTATAACAATAAGTGTTATCTCAATTGCCGGTGTCTTTATGTATCCTAATGGTGTAAATGCCATAAGGAATATAATGGCTATAAGTACAGCCAGTTCAACCATCTTTGTTGTGTTGAATTTTCCATCTTTTTTCATTGTAAAACTTCCTTTCTTTCCTATACTTCTCATAAGCATTACGTTAATACTTTGATATGCAAAATAATATTTGAACCATGTTATCATACAATTCTATTTATTACAAGATAATAGACCTTTGTTCGGAATTTTGTACATACTTTAGACAATACTGTATAAAAAGCCAATTCCCCAAAATGGTATACCCATTTTACGGAATTGGCTCTTATAATTATCCCTATACTTCTAATTCAACTACTTATAATCATTAAGCTTTCCGGCTATATACCTGTCACGGTATTCAACAAAAAATCTCCTTTTTATCCAGCCGTATCCCAGAATCAGAAAAATAATTTCTGCTGTACAACCAATTATCGTGAATATCATTCCGATTCCTGCATCAAAAAAGGAGCAAAAACCGGCAAGCCAAAATATAACCGAATAAGCCGACCACAATACGCCGTTAGCAAAATTATACTTTCGTACATCTGTTACCTGCTCTTTTCTGACAGTTGTTCCTGAGTAAAAGCCTACCGGTCTTCTGCTCCTGAAGCATGAGAATCCTATCAGTGAAAATACAGCCGCACACACCCAATTGATAAACACGCTAAATACCGACATAAAATGCACATCCTTTAATAGCCTAAAAGATTTCTGTAAATCTGCTCATACTTCCTTGCAGAAACGTTCCATGAATAATCTACAGCCATACCTCTGTCAACCATCTTATTCCACTCACGTTTATCATTATAGAAAGTATTCATTGCGTACTTAATTATTCCAAGCATCTCATGAGCATTATAATTTCTGAATGTAAATCCTGTTCCCTTGCTCTCATACTCATTATAAGGCTCAACAGTATCCTTAAGACCACCGGTCTCACGGACAATAGGAACTGTTCCGTAACGAAGACTCATAAGCTGAGAAAGACCACATGGCTCAAATAACGATGGCATCAGGAAAGCATCACACGAAGCATATATTCTGTGGGACATTGCTTCCGAATAATAAATCTGTGCCGAAACCTTATTATGATACTTCCAATCAAAGTGACGGAACATATTTTC
>JBGVOL010000057.1:0-4049 GCA_045126475.1 Lachnospiraceae bacterium
TTTCCGGCTCTGTATCTTCTTCCGTTGTCTCTTCGTCATCTGTTATATTTGTGTAATCATCCTCGCCGATAAAAACCTTACCGTTTGCAGGCATGTTCTCTACGGTATCGTCACATGCCGTCATGGATAAAACCATGACAAGGGACATAAAAATCCATAAAAAATTCTTAGCTCTATTCTTTAATTCTCTCATACCTTTCCTCCAAACAATAAATTCATACTCTTATTTTAAGACATCTCATCATCTGTGTCTATTTCTTATTTTAATTATTTTCACTCGTTAATCGTCTTTTATGATTTGCTTGTATCAGTTATTTTTCTGTAGTATACTCCTTATATCTATATAAGTACAGAATACTATCAATTTACCCTGGAGGAAAAATGATTCATTTAATTATTTTATTTCATTTTTTGTGTGTAACTGTAGGTGTTGTCATTTTTTTTAACTTGGCACAGCACATACGTCTTGATTCTGCCAACAAGTATTTAATGATTTCAGAAGCATGCTTCTGCCTATTTTTTATATTGGATACACTCAAAATATATTTTCGTAATGTATGGCACGAAATTAACTTTTCCTTTTTTACAGGCATACTGGATATTGTTTTACAGTCAGCTGCATTTATCCTGCTTGTCATATACATGTTTAAAGTCAAAAGCAAAAAACTGTATTTCTCCCTGAGGATGAAAATATTAATGGCAATAATTGTTACTCTTATCATTGTAACAATTATAGGAATGCTTATTCCCGCCTTTCAGTCCTTTCCATGGCTGTGTTTTATATTTTTATTTATCAACATTGCGATTTGGATTCACCTTCATGACGCTTACAAAATTAAAACAAACAAAATTGAATTTGATAAAAGTATATTCACTCAACGTGAACAGGAAATTATCCAACATATTTGCGACGGAAAAAGTAATCGGGATATTTCAGAAATTTTGTGCATCTCTCAAAATACAGTAAGAAATCATATATATAATATTTACAGAAAAGCTGATGTTAAAAATAAAGTTGAATTGATTAACAAAATGCGGTAAACCGCATTTTTACAGAGGATAGTATTAATGTACTATCCTCTTTTTTTGAAAAAATGAGATTAAAATTCTATTTTCTTTCGTTCAAAAAAAAGATATATTGTGTCCACCACCGGGAGGCAAAAAAAGAAAAATGGAGAAACTCATATGAAAAAAATTTTAAAAAAAAATATTTCATGCATTATTTTGACTTTACTTATCATTATCACATTTTCACTTGAATGGATAGTGGTCATGCATCCGGCAAATCATTCAGAATTGCCAACAGGATACAATATGGATAATGTAATTAAACATTTAAAAGAAATTAGTAAAGAACCTCACAGCACATTATATCATCAACAGGCTAAGGTCCGCGTATGCACCTATATTGAAAACGAACTAAAAAAGTGTGGCGTTATCATACAGGAATATAATTACTATAATATTCCTACCCGCAAGAATATTGATGTTAATCTTACAAACATCTATGGTGTTTTGGATGCACCTAACGGAAATGAAAAATATCTGTTATTGATGGCTCACTATGATTCTGCAGGTTCAAATCCTCAAGAAGATACAGGCTTCTCATGCGGTATGGCAGATGATGGGTATGGCATCGCAACAATCATCGAAACAATACGTTTCATAAAGGCAAATCAGAACCAAATGGAACTGGGAATCAAGGTATTGATTACCGATGGTGAAGAAATTGGTTTGCTTGGGTCTGAACAGGCTGTCAAAAATAACCCTGAATTATTTGATAATGTAGTTGCAGCAATCAACATAGAAGCCCGAGGCACTAGCGGTCCTGTTTTATGTATTGGAATGAACGGAAATGAAAGTAATATACTTAACTGGTACAAAAAGTCAAATGTTAACTCCGCAAATTCAATTGTAACAAGCTTATATGGAGAAGGAGACCGTAGTGACTTTTTTAATCTTAGAAAATTAGATATACCCGGCATCGACATAGCGGCAATAGATAAAGTTGAAAACTACCACACAACCAGAGACAGTATTCAAAATATGGATATTACAACCTTGCATCAATATGGCTGTATCGTTGCCACCCTTACCGAGAACCTTGTCACAGGAAAAAGTCCTGCTTCATTTGATACAGACAAATCACAGGCCACCTTTCCTTTGTTTGGAAACATTTCAGTAAAATGTGACCTGTCAACACTTATTACCTTTAATGTAATATCTATTGTAATTTCAATAATTGTAGTGATACGAAAAGCATTAAAAAGCAACAACAAAATTGTACTACTTAAAGCCTTTATAAGAAAACTAATTGTTGGATTAACTACATTGCTATTATTGACGTTAACTGCATTTATTCTTTCATTAATTACGGGAACAACATTCATCTTAGCTCATATGGGAAGTTTTGCCGGTGACCACCTAATCATGATTCTGTTTCCTATTGTCGCTGCCCTCTTTATCGTTATGAAAGGATACAAATGCGGAACGGATGTTGAAACAGAACGGACAGCATTTCTATGCAGCCTGACAATTCTTTGCATTTTTACTGTTGCATTTATTCCTGCTGCAGGATTCATATTTCTGGCACATCCGCTATATGCAGTTGCATGTTGGGTTTCAAATGAACTCATATCAAAAATATTATGGGGCATTGCACTTATCATAAGTACAGTATTTCTGGCACAGATTGTTGTACTTCTGTACATGGCATTTTCTATTGCCATGCTGGGCGTATGTTCCTGGATAATCGGACTGATAGCTTATGGAATAAGAGCCATAAGAACCCCTTTTAAATCAAATTAATACACACAACCGTTTCACCGCCTCCGGTATCTTTTCCGTATCTATTCCCGAATAGTTCATAACGAGTATATGTTCCACTTCCGGCGACGGTTTATCATAATACTGTGACAGGCACGCTATCCTTAACCCCACATCCTCAGCCTTCCGGACAAGCTGCCTGTCTGAAAGTTTTGTGTCAATCTTCATAAGGAAATGAAGTCCTGCATCCTCCTCCATTATGGTCACCTTTTCTGCAAGAGGACTGTTATTTATACACTCAAGCAAGGTGTTGCGCTGTGTTCTGTAATAATTTCTCTGCCTGTTTATGTGCTTCTCAAAATATCCTCTGCTTATAAACCTTGCAAGGGTATACTGCTCGAAATTAGACACTGTACACGAATAAAATCCCAGTCTGCCATGAAATCTCTCCAACAAGTGGTGCGGCAGTATCATATAACTTATTCTTATGGTTGATGACAGGCTTTTTGAGAATGTATTTATATATATTACTTTCTCCATTACATCAATACTTTTCAGTGATGGTATAGGATTGCCTTGAAGCCTGAACTCCCAGTCATAATCATCCTCTATTATATATCTGTCATCTGATTTTGATGCCCACCCAAGAAGTTCATATCTGCGGCTTATGGGCGTCACTATTCCTGTCGGAAAATGATGGGATGGCGATATATGAAGTATATTTGCCCCGCTGTCTTCCAGTGCTTTTACATTTATGCCCTGCGAATCAAGCTCTACATTTCTGTATTCCATATTATAACTTTTATATATCTTGGCTATTTTCTTATAGCCCGGCTCTTCCACTGCAAATACCGACCTGCTTCCAAGAAGCTGAATAATAAGTCCGTATATATACTCCGTTCCGGCTCCTATTATTATCTGCTCCGGGTCAACCCTCATTCCTCTGAACTGATACATATATTCTGCTATGGCATTTCTAAGCTCGGGAATGCCTCCTGCAGGCGGTATGGCCATAAGCGCTGCTCCCTCTTCTGACATTAATTCCCTTGTAAGCTTAGCCCATATGGAAAACGGGAAATTCTTTGGCAGGTTTCTGTTTGACACAAAATCTGCAAAGCAGTCATTCACCGGATGCTCCATTTTCTTTAATTCAACATCTTCTGTCTTTATTCTCGGAATATCACGGTCATTTCTCTCCATAGCCGATATATCCGACACAAAATAGCCTCTCTTTGGAATGGAATAAATATATCCTTCCGCAATTAGCTGTGAATATGCATTTT
>JBGVOL010000058.1:0-24230 GCA_045126475.1 Lachnospiraceae bacterium
CATCTGCCATGCTGTTCTGCCACATGGTCTTCATCTGCTTCTATGAACAGATATGTACACTCTTTCTTTGTTTGTGGTGCTTCATATGGTATTTCTTCAGCTATCTGATGTACCTTATTCATAACCGTTGTCTTTGTTATCTTTGATTTACTTGGTAACACTTTTGCAGCTTCTGAATAGCTTGTTTTTAATGCTTCTGTAAGCATTGCTACCTCAGCTTCCTCAGTAAATCTTTCATGCTTTGAAAGACCCATCATTTCTTCAAGGAGACATACATATCCGCCTTCTTCTGTGAGCCTTTTATAGTAAGTGCAATCAAATGTAACATCTCCGACTGAACTTATAAGTGTTCTTTTATCTTTACGCTGGACAGTATAACGTCCTTCACGATAGCTACAGTTATAAATCTTTTCGTCCATGCTGCTCAATACATTAGACATAAACATTGCCGCAACTGCATCTGTTGTAGCCTTAGTCTCCTTTTCAAGTGTGTAGATACCCTTTGGGTTTTGAAAAAATTTTTCCTCAGTTTCCAATAAACCATTCACTAAAGTTTCTAAAAGTGGTACAATATACATGAGAGTGGCTCCTCCTTGGTGTTTGTTTTTTTGTCGAAACCATTATACCTCAGAGGTTGTTCACTCTCATTCTTTATTTTCTTATTCAACCAACAAAATCTTTACTCCGTTTAAAAGCACTCATGATTGTTTTTCTAACACCATTTTTACTATTACATCCATAGGTTTAACCTTTTTATATTTTTCTCATACCACACCCACAGGTTCCAACATAACATGCATTAATTTTATCACATTGCGGCTCTGAATATTTCCACGATATCATCTTTACTGAGCGGAACAAATGAGCCTCTCGACCCATCACATGCCTTCTTAGCCATGATTTCAAAGTTCCTCTCATCCGTAATACCAACTTCTCTCAAATTTGCAGGAAGTCCCATGGTTTCAAAGAAGAATTTTTTCAGTGCATCTATGCCTGCATGTGCCAAAGCCATGTCATCATCACCGGATAAACCCCATACATTTTTGGCAAAATCTACAAAGTTGCTTAATGTATCTTCGTTGAGTACATGCTCCATCCATGCAGGAGTAAGAATAGCAAGTCCCTCACCATGAGTAATGTCATAAAATGCACTAAGCTCATGCTCCATAGGATGTACACACCATGCCGGAGAACTGCCATCACCCACTATTCCATTAATCGCATGAGTACCTGCCCACATCAGATTTGCACGCGCATCATAATTTGCAGGGTCATTTAATGCAACAGGACCATTTTTAATCATCGTGCGAAGAAGACCCTCTGCCATGAATTTCTGACAGTCTGCATTCTCCTTTGTGAAGTAGTTTTCCATTACATGACTCATCATATCTGCTGTTCCGGCAGCAGTCTGCTTCTTTGATACAGAATAGGTATATTCAGGATTTAAGATAGACATGGTAGGTATCATATGTTTTGAACCTGTTCCCCATTTTTCATTCTTTGAAAGATCCGAAATCACCGCATATGGGTCCATCTCTGTTCCTGTTGCAGACAATGTCAGCACATCAAATATTGGCAGTGCATCTGTGATTTTAGACGAATCTGTTACCAAATCCCATGGGTCGTTATGATACTTCGCACCTGCGGCAATTACTTTTGCACAATCAATGGTGCTTCCCCCACCAATTGCCAGTACCATATCTACATTTTCAGTCTTGCAGATTTCCACACCTTTACGTACCGTTTCAATTCTTGGGTTAGGCTCAACACCGCTAAGTTCAACAACTTCCACATCCGCATCATTCAGAATGGCCATTGCACTGTCATAGATTCCATTCTTCTTAATAGAACCTCCGCCATATACCAACAGTGCTTTCTTTCCATAATCTTTTAATTCAGACAAATAAGGCAGCGTATCTTTACCGAAATGAATGATTGTTGGAATATTTAGTGTAAAATTATACATAAGTTACGTTCCTCCTTTTAAGCTTCCTGACATGATATTATATCACTGTATAAAGATATCTGTCTACTCTGCCGGATTCACATGTACCATTATATGTTTTACCTTCGGGAAATTCTGTTCAATGTCTTTATGAACTTCTTCCGCTATTTCATGAGCCTC
This sequence comes from Lachnospiraceae bacterium, assembly GCA_045126475.1. GTDB lineage: Bacteria > Bacillota > Clostridia > Lachnospirales > Lachnospiraceae > SVEL01. Next base: position 2,126 of record JBGVOL010000058.1, read on the forward strand.
ATGAAGAGTGTAAGATGCATCAGCCTGAATTTCCACATCAACATATATTTTATTTCCAAAGATACGTGTCTGAAGAAGGTCTATGCCAACAACCTTATCATTTTTCATTACGCACACATAAATCTCCTTTTCCGTTTCTCCGTCACATGAATGGTCCACCATCTTATCTATGGCATCCTTAAAGATATCATAAGCAGCCTTCGCAATAAAGAAGAATATCACAAAGCTCGCAACAGAATCCATCACAGGGAAACCAAGCCTTGCCCCTCCGATACCGATTAATGCTCCCACTGAAGAGAACGCATCTGAACGATGGTGCCATGCATCTGCCATTAACGCACTGGAATCAATCATCTTGGCGTAGTGTCTTGTGTACCAGTACATTATCTCTTTTGTAGCAATTGAAACTATTGCTATTATAAGTGCAAACATTCCCGGCACTTTTAAATCGCTATAATTACCCTGAAGAATATTTTTCAGAGCACCGATGCCGATTCCGCATCCTGTAATAAAAAGCACCATTGACAATATAATGGCTGCCACGCATTCCAGTCGCTCATGTCCATACGGATGCTCTCTGTCCGGTTTCTTTGATGCCAGCTTTATCCCGATAATCACAACAAATGTACTAAATACGTCCGAGGCGGAATGTACCGCATCACTAATCATCGCTCCGGAATTGGCAACAATTCCTGCTAAAAGCTTTACTGCCGAAAGCAGCAGATTTCCAACAATCGTAACAAAAGATACCTTATTGGCTACTTTTTGAAAATCCTTTTCGGTTACATTTCTTACTTTTTCCATACAAGTTACCTCCAAAATTAAGATAGCTCTATGGCACCGGATATTTGTGGGGATTTTTAGAGAATAACTTCCAAAAGAAGATAAAAAAACACCCACGAATCAGTAAATTAGCAACTACTGTCCCGTGGATGTAAGATTCCACTGTCACTCATGTGACCCGACTCCATAACGTTTTCGTCACGGTCTGCTCAGTTTGTACTGTAGATTTATATGCAGTGCAAAGAGTTATTATAGAGTATCATATGCATGAGTGCATGTCAATGTTAAATTATGATAATGTAAATTAAAATTCCTGATTTTCAACCGAAGTGTAGGCCAGTTTCTTTATTCTTTCCACCATGTTTTCAATTTCTTCCACTCCGGCACTATTCTCCTGTGTAGCAGTGGTTACATGGTCAATTGCATTGTAATTATTCTGTGTATTTGAGTCCACCTGTTCCATACCTTTTGCAACTTCACTGCTCTGCTCTCTTATGTTTTCAACGGTCTTATCCATTTCCATAATCCGGTCAGACATACGGCTGTTGGATGATGTAATTACAGCAGTTGAACCTCCAACTTCACGTATTCTTTCCATTCCGTTCTCTGTCAGCTGAACACTCTGCTCCATGACACTTACGGCATTTTCTGTATGATTTACAGCATCCTTAACGATTCTTCCTATATCGTCAACAGCAGTTCTTGTCTGTTCTGCGAGCTTCTGAATCTCTTCTGCAACTACTGCAAATCCTTTTCCGTGCTCACCGGCTCTTGCAGCTTCTATGGTAGCATTAAGAGCAAGAATATTGGTCTGATTTGATATTCCGGTAATAACTTTTATAATGCTCAATATTTCTTTTGATTCTTCTCCGAGCTGCCATATTATATCCTTACACTCATTTGTGCTTTGATGAATTTGCTCCATGCTGTCCGTCGCCTCATCCATCTTTTTCTGATTTTCTTTCGTTCTTTCATTAATCTGTTTTGCAAGATCAGCAACCTGGCCATTCATTTCCCCAAGGGCAATTAACTGCGTATTGATATCCTGGGTTCTTCCGTTAATACCTGTTATCTCATCTGTATTTTCACTAAAACTCAGCAACACACTGCCTGTTTCTTCAACAATCTTCTCATTTGCCTTCATAGAAGCTTCTGTAATTGCTGACAGCTCTTTTACCATATCAAGCAGTTCATCTGATGTCTGTCTTGATTTCTCCTGCATCAGTTTCATGTGATTCATAATTTTTTCCTGTTCTTCGGCGTTAAGGAGATTTGAAAGCATTCCTGCCGTTCTCTCACAGAGCATGGTAAAAATAGCTGCAATTGCAATCAGAATAATGGCTCTTGGAACAATGCCATAAACAATCAGCTTATACATATTTGTAAAGTTCTTATCTGGAAGTGTATTAAGGACAAAATCAAGTAACTGTCCAACAGACACACCGATTACAGATATAATAGTAGTAAAAATATTAAGCTTTCTCGAAAAATAGAGGCTTGCAATTGCTATTGCATATATATACAAAAGTACAACATGGTATCCCAATGTAGATGCGGAAATAGTAACAAAAGCAACAGCACATATTATCAGAACATATTTTACATACCCATCCTGTTTTTTTCTTACGTTTACAATAAACGTAGGAATCCACAAAAGTACTGAAGCAGCCACATATGCCAGCGTCATAATTCCCATATCAACTACAAAAACCCCAAATACATTAAGCAGATACACAAGTGTAAACATAAAGAATGTAATTCTCATCACTTTTGCCACTGCTCTGTTGGCCTGTTTTTCATTTTGAATCAATACACCACTTTTTTCATTCATACACATTTCTCCTTTGAAAATACATAATACCTACTTTCTCCTATTATCTATGAGAAATGTATCCTTTTTGTATCATCGCTTCCCTACGCTACAAATATCTCTCAAGTATCCTCAATCCTTCTTCGGCATCTGTATCCAATATTTCCTGAGTCTTTTTAAAATCGTATGTTTCATGCATTTTGTCATGAACCTTGAAAAATTTTTCTTTTCCGTGTTTCTGAATAAACATTGCCTGAGCCTTGCAGGCGCCTGCTCCGTCATTATCAGTACGGTAGAATCCTTTTGTACAATCTTTTAACTCACTGCACTCATAACAGCCCTCGATACCCTTCTCCTGACAGCAGACAATATTCGGGCATTTTCCCATATCGTGTAATGTTCCGTAGGAACAACAGCTAAATACGGAGCGGCATCCGCCACACCATTCACCAAGGAAACAATGATTGCACGAAAATCCGCAATAAGCTGTCATGTCAACATTCTGTCTTGCCGCTTTTACAATCTCCGCTTTCCATTTTCCGCCATTTTCAAAACGTCTGTCTTTTTCAGGACCATCGGTAGCAAGCGCCTTGCGGTACACTCTGGAATCCCCGCCTTCAATATCCTTTTCAATTTTATAGAATTCGTATCCATACTTCTCGTATAATCCGGTATGTCCTGTAGAAATATATATGTATTCATGTCCCATGACCGTTGCAATGCTCTCTGCATAATCTAACAGAAGCCCTGCATAACGGTGCCCCCTATACTCCGGAAATGTATATACAAATCCAATCCACGGAGTCAGATTAGTCGGTTGTATATCATCAAGTGGCGCAAACGTACAAAATGATACAAGATGCTCCCCATCTGCCAGCATCGGAACCAGAGCCGTAGCACCTACCACATCCTTTAGTCTGTCCTCATTCAAAAGATGATATAAAAACTGTCCTGCGCTCCAATCTGACTTTTTAATTTCTTCCAGCCAATGCTTTTTGTTTTCTGCTGTAAAATATTCAATAATTTCCATACTTTTTTCTCCTGTCTCGTTGATGTCCTCATTACTGTCTACATCACATCTATTACCTGTTGTAAGGCACTAAAATCCACAAAATCAACTTTACTATTGTATGTTTCTATCATTTCTCTTACTTCTGCCGTCTTTTGCTCTTCAGACATTTTTACCGCTTTTTTATACAAAAGAGACATCATTGTTTTATGTGTAAAGTTCAGCTTACTGTAATCAATGCCACCACGCAAATGTAGAATTGTTGCACTGTCCAATACCGATTGTGATATCTGGTGCTTGATTGATTTTTTGATATTATCCGTATTTTCTTTATTGGTTACATCCGACAGTCCTACTGTCACTATAACAAGCTTTGCATTTTCAGGCAATATCTTAACAGTATTTTTTAATCCTTTTACCCCACCGGCATATAAGCCCCCAAAATGTATGATTTCATCATAAGAAGATAAATCCTTTATATCTTCATAATTAGTTACGGGAATTCCTGTCATTTCAGAAAATTTCTCTGCATAGGATTTGGTTGTTCCGTAATGACTGCCATAAATAATAATTTTTTTCATCGAAAAACCGCCCTTCTATCATAATTTAAGATTATCTTCAATTTGTATAATTGTTTGAATTGTTATCCGTAATTGTTCCTCAGATATTCCGCCAAACATTTTCTGCATAACATGGCTGTTTATTTCATCATTCTTTCGGCAAAAATCCTTACAATATTCAGTAAGCTCCACTCTTTGCTTTCTCTTATCCTTTTCATCTGTAACAATATTTACAAAACCTTTCTTTTCAAGCTTTAATAGAATTTGCTTTACATTCTGATGGGAACTTCCCATAATTTCAGCCAGTTCATTTATGGTTGGTTTTTCCTTACATAGATTAATGCATATTATGGCAAAAAACTGCTTCCAACTTATTTCTTCCATAGTCTTGTCAGCCACAGCTTGAAAGCGATTATTAAAAGCGCTCAATAAACCCAGCAAAAAAAAAGATGATTCTATTCCGCTAAAATCCACGTTTTCATAATTCATTACCTCTTTTATGTTCATATGCCCTCCATTATGTAATATGTTATCTTTTTTAAAATGTAACATATTACATATATTTTGTCAAATAAAACAGCGACAAAGTTTTTTACCTTGTCGCCATTTTACATTAACCCAGTATTCTTTTTAAATCCTCTTCCGGTGTGGTAATCGGAGCAATATTATAATTTTTAGCCAGAAAGCCAAGCACATTCGGAGATATGAATGCCGGTAATGACGGTCCAAGAAGAATATTCCTGATTCCGAGATGCAGCAGTGTCAAAAGAATACAAACCGCTTTCTGTTCATACCACGACAGAACCATGGATAGCGGCAAATCATTTACACCACATTCAAATGCTTCCGCAAGTGCTACCGCCACCTTGATTGCACTGTATGCATCATTACATTGTCCCATATCCATAATGCGCGGGAATTCCCCGATTGTACCTAAATCAAGGTCATTAAATCTGAATTTTCCGCATGCAAGGGTCAGGATAACACTGTCTTTCGGAGTCTGCTTTACAAATTCCGTATAATAATTTCTGCCGGGCTTTGCGCCGTCGCAGCCGCCAACTAAGAAGAAATGTTTTATTGCTCCTGTTTTCACAGCCTCAATAATTTTGTCTGCATTTGACAATACCGCATTGTGCGCAAAACCTGTCATAACGGTTGAACCGCCGTTTATACCTGTAAAATGCATATCCTCATCATAACCGCCCAGTTCAAGTGATTTCTCAATAACAGGTGTAAAATCCTTTTCTTCGCCTATATGTTTTATTCCCGGATAAGAAACAACCTCTGTTGTAAACACACGGTCTGCGTAGCTTCCTTTTGGCGGCATCAGGCAGTTTGTAGTAAAGATAACCGGAGCAGGAATATTTGCAAATTCCTTCTGCTGGTTCTGCCATGCTGTACCGAAATTCCCTTTCAGATGGGCATATTTTTTCAACTCAGGATATGCATGTGCCGGAAGCATTTCTCCGTGGGTGTAAATGTTGATACCCTTATCCTTTGTCTGCTCCAAGAGTTGCTTTAATCCATAGAAATCATGACCGGAAATAACGATAAACGGTCCCTTCTCAACAGTTAATGAAACACTTACCGGCTTCGGATTTCCATATGTTTCCGTATTTGCCTTATCAAGTAACGCCATACATTTCAAATTAATCTCCCCTGTTTCCATAATGATAGGAAGCAGTTCTTCCATTCCCCAATCCTTCATTCCGATTGCAAACAATGCCTTGTAAAAGAAATCGTTTATTTTTTCATCCGTATATCCAAGCACTGATGCATGATATGCGTAGGCTGCCACTCCACGGATACCGAATAAAATCAAAGACTTCAATGAGCGGATATCCTCATCAGCCTGCCAGAGGGACTGCATATCAAAGTCATCATTCATTCCGCAGCTTGACGCACATACATAACAGCCCGGCACTAAGCGCTCCTTTTCCGCTTCTACTTTTCTTATCAAATCATTAAGTGTATCCTTATTAAAATTCACATTTGTTATGGTTGCAAACAGTCCTTCTATGACCAGCTTTGCCGTATTATCGTTAACGAGATGACGGCTTCCTCCTGTTGCCCTTGCCAGTCCGATCAGCGCACCGGTAAGAGTATCCTGTAATCCTGCCACATCAGAACTTTTCCCGCATACTCCCTGTGCACCTGTGCATGCCTTACATCCCGCCGTCTGTTCACACTGAAAACAAAACATTTTTGATTCCATTAAATAATTCCTCCACTAATCTAATATCTTTCCATCTATTGAAATCGTCGCTACTCTCCAAGGAATAAATTTCCCGCTTGCCTGCAATGCCGACTTCACCGCATTCTCTATTCCACCGCAGCACGGAACCTCCATCCGAACAACAGTAACGCTCTTAATATCATTGTTCTTTAATATCTCTGTAAGCTTTTGGGCATAATCTCCCTCATCAAGCTTCGGACAGCCAATGAGCGTAATATGATTATGAATAAAGTCATTGTGGAAATTACCATATGCATATGCTGTACAATCAGCCGCAACAAGCAGATTTGCGCCTTCAAAATATGGTGCATTCACCGGTACAAGTTTAATCTGAACCGGCCACTGTGAGAGCTTAGTTGTTACAGATACATTGGACACAGCACATGTATCACTCTCACGCTTTATGGCCTGAGACTTAGTACCCGGACAGCCACAAGGTAATTTTGCAGGAGCCTTATTTTGTTTGGACGCCAATACAGCCGCCTCATTATACGCAGGTGCTTCCCTCTCCTCAAAAGAAATGGCATTTGTCGGGCAAGCCGGAAGACAGTCTCCCAACCCGTCGCAGTAATCTTCACGGGTAAGTTTAGCTTTTCCGTCAATCATCTCAATTGCGCCCTCATGACATGCCGTGGCACAAGAACCACACCCATTACATTTTTCTTCATTAATTTTTATTATTTTTCGTATCATAGGAATCCTCCTCTGTGAATAGTAACTTTTTTTTGACATCTCAATGGGATTATAATAGAATAAATAAAACAAGTCTGTTGTATTTGCAACAAAAGGAGATTTTATGAAGGAAATTACAACCATTTTAAAACATACACGTCTTTTCTCAGGAGTAGGTAACGATGAAATATCTGCAATGTTAAATTGCTTGCAGGCCAAACTTGTAACCTACAAAAAAGGAGAATATGTTTTCAGACAGGGAGAACACGTCAACCGGATTTCCTTACTTACAGAGGGAAAGCTTCTTGTACAAAGCGATGATTTCTGGGGAAACCGCAGTATTATCAATATAATAGATATCGGAGAAATGTTTGGGGAAGCCTACGCCTCTCCTGAAAGCGAAGCCATCACCAATGATGTTATAGCAGAAGAGGACAGCACTGTAATCTTCTTTGATATTCAAAAAATACTTACAGTCTGTCCTTCCGCTTGTAAATTTCATTCAATTGTAATACAAAATCTTTTCTTTGCCATATCTGACAAAAACAGAAAACTTGTTCAAAAAATGGGACATATGTCAAAACGTACTACCAGGGCAAAGTTAATATCATATTTATCTGAAGAAGCGAGGCGTCAAAGTAAAAATACTTTTACAATTCCTTTCAACCGCCAGCAGCTTGCAGATTTTCTTTCCGTCGACCGCAGTGCCATGTCCAATGAATTGTGCAAAATGCGTGACGAGGGACTTATTTCGTTTAATAAGAACCAGTTTACCCTACTTTAGTTTAAGTGTCCGTGACACAATGAACGACACCAGCGGTACCGTCAGTATTACCCCTAATGTTGCTGATATTCCCTGTATTATTTCTATTCCTATATCATACATATTTAACACCTGATAATAATCATAATTATAACTGTAGATATAAATAAATGTATTTAGTGAACCACCTGCAAATGCCAGTATCAACGTATTAGACATAGTTCCCATCATATCCCTGCCTACATGAAGTCCTGACAAAAATAATTCTTTTTGACTTAATTCCGGTCTTTTCTCATATATCTCATTGATTGTACTTGACACGGACATTGCCACATCCATCACTGCACCAAGTGCAGATATCAGTATTCCTGCAAACATTAATTCACCTACATCTATATACGTCTTCTGACCAATATATACAAGACTCTCTATGTCGCTAACATTATATCCTGAAATATGTGACATCTTGCCAAATATCCATGCAAAGACAGCAGCTATTCCGACTCCAAGTATTGTGCCTGCCATGGCACATATAGATTTTGCCGTGAAACCATCTATAAGGTACATTACAACAACCGTAACCAGAGCTACAACAATCGTTGCCGAAAATATAGGTGAACAGCCACGGTAAACTAATGGCAGAAATATAAAAACAATACAGCCAAATGTAAACACAAGTCCTAATGCCGATTTCCAGCCCTTTTTTCCTCCAATCAGTCCAAGTACAATAAGAAAGAATCCAATAATAGCATAAAGCTGATAGCCTCTGTCGTAATTATACACACTTACAGTCATATAATCATCTGCTTCGCTTATTATAACTATTACTTTTGTACCGACCTTACAGTTTGCACCGTATAAATAAGAAGACGAACTCGTGGCATTAAGGATTTCACCTTTATGCTCACCAGTTCTTATTTCAACTTCTATCTCCTGAGCTCCGGCTCTGGAGCCGTCACTCAGAAGATTATCTTTAACAATTGATACAACCCGTGCTTTCTCAAACGTTCGTCCATCTGTCTCAAGGATATCAATTTTTTCAACCTGATTAAGCCAATATGTAAATGCTGCAAAACCAATGACAAATAAGGAAATCATGCAGATTTTTTTCATATTTAACGAACGTTTCATCTTTACTGTTCTTTCTTGGTTCTTTTGCTTGCAAATGCCAGTGCACATACTCCACATCCCGCAATAACAATAACAGCTATGCACATATTCATTGCAGATGAATCACCGGTATTTGTTGCAGCCTGTGTCTCATTATTTGAGTCCGCATTCACACCGTCTGCTGTCTTTACTATTGTAACTGTCTCATCAATTTTCTCGTTTGTATCTGTACGATATGTATTGATTGTAAGAGTTGTCTCTGTAACATCAATTAATGAATATGTCGGCACATCTTCCTGCCATCTGCCTGCAATGTATGACTGCTGTCTCTCCACAAGATCATAATACTTGCTTCCTGATGAACTGCTTGCTGTAAGATATAAAATTCCCTTAGGATTGATTACATAGTTTGTATCTTCTTTAATTCTGCCCTCATCCATGATATCCTTTAAATATGAGAGATATTTTATCTCATCAGCATCAGTTGTTGAATCCTTGATATTGGCCGGAGACACAAAAATCTGCTCTTTGCTTTCTCCAACATCAATATCATTCTCAAGCATTGCCTCAAATTCATCATCAGTGTATGTGATTTCCTTTACTTCTGTGTCACCACTTAAAAACTTACTTCTTGAATATGCATGATCATGTCCTGTCAATACTACATCAATTCCGCACTTTTCAAATACCGGTGTCAAGGCGTATCTTAAGTTTACAATCTCCGGCTCATTGGAATGCTCTGCCGAACCATAGATATCCTGATGAAGTGTAACAATCTTCCATGTACAGTCAGGATTTGCCTTTACAGTTTCCTCAATAAATTTCTGATGCTCAGCAGAGTTTGTATCCTGTGTATTAAGCATCATAAACAATACATTGCCATATGTGAAATAATAATCGCCTCCCACATAATCATTTGCTCCAAGTTCGCTTACATTTGGTACATTAAAATGATATGTGTAATTGGCATTATCTGCATCATGGTTTCCTACAGTTGTAGCAACCGGAAGAGAAGTCAGTGCCTTAGGGCTGAGATATCCTGCATACTCAATCTCACTTACTGTTGTGTTCTTTACCTTTCTTGCATTTGTCTGAATCTGGTCACCTGCTGAAACAATAAAATTAATACTTGGATTCTTCTCCAACGCCTTATTAAGAGTATTTGACCAGTTATAACTGTCACTTGCCACAGAATCACTCTGTACCTGATAGAACTCATCCGTCAGATTCTCCGGCTTCTTTGCCTTCATTTCATTTGATGAACCAATCTGAGGATCACCTACAAAAGCAAATGTAAATGAAGATGTATTTCCCGTTTTAAATGTTTCAATATTTTTGCCGCTTACCTGATAATAGTATACCGTATCAGCTTCCAAACCTGTTATTGTTACCTTGTTACTTACATAAGATACTCCGTTACCGTCAATCTGAGCAGTATCCTTACTAGAGATTTCTACAGTTTTCCCATCACTTAAATCCTTCTGCTTTCCGTATATAAATGATACCGCTTCTCCTGATTTTGAGTACCATGCAAAATTCATCTGTGATTCATCTGAACCCGGAGTCATTGAAACAATCGTCCAATCATTTTTTGTCTCCTCCCACACACTACTCTTCCATTGCTCAAATTCTTCTCCGCTCGCAACAGTTTTTCCGTCAGGTGCGGCATCCGCCAAAACTGTTACTGCCTGAGATAAAACCAATGCAGTCGAAAGAACAACCGGCATCCATCTGTTTCTGTTTCTTTTTCTCATTCTTCATTTTCCTCCTAATGATAAGTCTTTTACGTCATTTATCCTATAATTTTTCCATAAAGACCACATCATGCAGAAGTTAATTTAGCGTTAAATTGTAAAATCGAGACTGTCGCATTATAAAATAATTGGTATTATAGGAATGTTATTTAGCCTGCATGTATCAAATCTGATTTTGATTCATCTTAGGGATTTTGTGAATTTCCTTAGGACATAACCTCCCGCTGCAGGTTTGTGTCTTTCATAAAGGTCGACAAGTGGCAGTACATGTCTATCAGGAACAGACATCCGTTCAAAGATTTTGGATTTTCTAAGCAGGTGCAACGCAATAGTTGATATTAAAGCCGCGAAAACTAAACTCGTAACGTTTTGCTATTAAAAGACGTGCAAAACGTTACGGGGACTAGTTTTCGCGGCTTACATTATTGCTTATGCACCTGCTAAGAAAATCTACAAATCTTCTCGGATGTATGTCTGTCTCCTGACGAACCTGCCCCAAGGATTGCTCGAACATATGAAAGACACAAATAATCACAGCATCCAAAGGTATGCCGTTAGGAAATTCCAAAATCAATAAGCAGAAGTAAAAAACAGATTATGATATTTACAGGCCATACAATTTCATATAATACGAATTATTTATCTGCATTTTTTGGCGAATTATGCGGTGAATTTTGGTTGCATTATGGTATAAAAGGGTTATAATCATAGTTACGTTGGATGTGCCGGATGTAATGGTGTAAAAGCGGTACATATGGAGGCAGATATGATTACATATGATGAGGCAGTGGCCTATTTACTTGATATACCAAAATTTACTAAAAATAAGAATAAGGGCAACCTTAGAGAAATTCTGGAAAGACTTGGAAATCCGGACAGGGATTTTAAGGTTATACATGTTGCGGGAACAAACGGGAAGGGTTCAACGTGCGCCTTTATGGGAAGTATTTTGAAGATAGCCGGTTACAGTGTGGGCATGTTTACTTCACCGCATCTTGTGAAGATTAATGAGAGAATAAAGATAAACGGTGAAGATGTTTCGGATGAAGTTTTTCTCGCAGCATTTCTTGAGGTAAAGGAGACGGTCGATGACGTAATCAAAGACGGCGGCGAGCATCCATCTTTTTTTGAATATATTTTTCTGGTGGGTATGGAGGCTTTTAAAAATGCCGGTGTAGAGTATGTAGTGTTGGAGGTTGGCCTCGGCGGAAGACTTGATGCCACAAACGTTATTGATAAGCCTGTTGTATCTGTTATAACATCTGTCAGCATGGATCATATGGAGATTCTTGGTGATACCATAGAAAAGATTGCATCTGAGAAGGCAGGGATAATCAAAAAGGAAGTGCCCGTAATATTTTACGGCGGTAATCCTTCAGTGGAAAATGTTGTGACAAAAAAAGCTGCAGAAGTGGGAACAGAGGCAGTAGTCATTAAAGACAGCGACATTAAAATTAATTCAAAAACAAACAAATCTATTGATTTTTGTATTGTTAACAGTTATGATAAACATGGTGTTTTGTCGGTTCCGTTTGTGATGGAATATCAGACGGTAAATGCAACACTTGTTATAGCGGCAATTGACAGTCTGGTACATAGGAATATTTTGAATATATCATCTGATGATATCAGAAAGGGACTTATGGCGACGAAATGGCCGGGACGTATGGAACAGGTCGGTGAACATGTCTTTATAGACGGAGCGCACAACTATGACGGAGTGTTGCGTTTTAAGGATTTTGTTAATGAACTGACAAAGCATGACGATGCAGAAGCATATATTTTGTTTAGCGTTGTTAAGGAAAAAGAGTATTATCAGATGATGAATCTGATAGAACAGATAGACAGGTGCAAAGGATTTCTTGTGGCACCGGTAAAGAATGCAAGAGCGGCTGCAGTCGGTGATTTGGCAGAATATCTTGAAAAGTCGGGAAGAAAAGTATATACATTTGAATCGCTCCCTGAAGCTTATGAATACGGGCTGAAGCTTAAAGTGGAGAGAGATTATCTGTTCTGTGTAGGTTCATTGTACATGGTAGGAGAGATAAAAGAATGTTTGGAGGTATAATTTATGATTAATTTTGAAGAAGAGATTAAGAAGTTTCATCCAAGTCTTGAGATAGATGAGGCTGAAGATGCCATATATAACAATAATGTAACAGATTTAACCGATATTATGCTTGAGATGATAAAGGAAACCAGGGAGAATAAATAAATGAGGTGCTATAAGTGTAATAGTGTCTTGTCAGATACCGATTTCTGCAATAGCTGCGGTGCTGACGTGACTTTATATAAAAAAATAGTCAGAATGTCTAACACATATTATAATATGGGTCTTGCAAAGGCACGTGTGAGAGATTTGTCAGGGGCAGCAGATTTATTAAGAAGAAGCGTTCGTATTGACAAGAGAAACATTAACGCCAGAAATCTGTTAGGTCTTGTGTACTATGAGATGGGCGAGTGTGTAGCGGCATTCAGTGAATGGGTTATAAGCAAGAACCTTAAGCCGGAAAAGAATGTTGCTGACAGCTATCTTAAAGATGTGCAGTCAAATCCTACAAAGTTGAATATGATGAACCAGTCCATTAAAAAGTACAATCTGGCTCTTGAGGCAGCGGGACAGGGCAGTGATGATATGGCAATTATCCAGCTTAAGAAGATTCTCAATATGAATCCTAATTTCCTCAAGGCGCAACAGTTGCTCGCTCTTCTGTATATGAAGAAGGGAGAGAATGACAGGGCTTTAAAGATTCTTAACAGGGCCGTAAAGATAGATGTCAATAATACGCTGACGCTGAAATATCTTGATGAGATAGGCAAGAAAAAGGAAGCGAAGAATGCAGCGTTAAAACGTCCGCCGAAGACAGTGGCAGAGCTTAGAGAGAGGGATGAATTAAGCGGCAATGATGTAATAATCCCTAAGAGTTCATACAAGGATGTAAATTACGGACTTATTACATTTTTGAATGTAGTTGTAGGTATCGTCATAGGAGCGGCACTGGTATTTTTCCTTGTAACACCTGCTAAGAAGAATGATATCGATGAACAGTATAAGGATACAATAAGCAATTACGCTGATCAGGTGGCAATGCTTAATATAAACGTATCAGAACTGGAGAGGCAGGTTGCATCCCTTGAGTCGGAGAAATCATCACTGCAGGCGCAGATTGATGAGGTATCGGGCAGCATGGTAGATACAACAACATATGATAAACTTATTACGGCAGCCAATAAATTTTTTGCAAATGATCTGGTGGGATGTGCGGATGCATTATATGAGGTTGACACTGAGGCACTGAACACAGAGTCAATGACAACCATATACAATTCATTAAAGAGTCTGTCATTTGAGACGGCAGGTAATACTTATAACAATCTTGCATATCAGTCATTTAATACGGGAGCCTATGATGTGGCAATACCTTATTTTGAGAAAGCGGTAGTTTTTTCACCTGAAAATGTAGATTTGATGTACAATCTGGGCAAATGCTACAAAGCGCAGAATAACGGGGAAAATAACGAAAAATCAATTGCATGTTTTGACAGGGTCATTGAGATGGCACCGGGAACGGAATATGCAAGATGGGCAGAAGGTCAGAAAAGATAACATATTGAGATATTTTTACGAAAGAGAAAGCAGTCTTTGTTCTGTTTTCTCTTTCTTTTTGACATCGAAAAGATAGAAATATTAGTGGAAAGGAAGGGGAATAAAATGTGCATGGCAGAGTATGAGGTTGAGGAAGAAACGTTAAAGATAAAATTGCCGGAGGAGTTAGACCACAGCAATACTGCGTATATAAGGGAAGAAGCGGATAAGTGTATTTATTCGGGAAGTGTCAGAAATGTGGAGTTTGATTTTTCAAAGACAAAGTTTATGGACAGTTCCGGTATAGGGATGATTATGGGACGTTACCGTCTGGTTAATCCAATCGGGGGAAAGATAATCCTGTCGGGAGTGCAGGGAAATATTGAGAGAATAATAAAAATTTCAGGGCTGTACAAGCTTGTGTAAACGGTGAAAGGAATGGAGATTGTAATGAAGGATATTTTAAAATTGGAATTCTTAAGCAGAGCTGAGAATGAAGGCTTTGCAAGAGCAGCAGTTGCAGCATTTATGACGAGGCTTAATCCGACCCTTGACGAGATTAGTGATGTCAAGACTGCTGTTTCGGAGGCGGTTACAAACTGTGTTGTTCACGGATATGACAATGAGGACGGTATGATTAATATGGAGGTTGAAATTGAGGAAAACAGGCTGTCCATAGTTATTGAGGATTACGGAACGGGAATAGAAGATGTGGAACAGGCCAGGGAACCGCTTTTTACAACGAAACCGGAGGAGGAAAGATCCGGTATGGGCTTTACGTTCATGGAGATATTTATGGACAGTCTCAAGGTTGATTCGTCAAGAGGAAAAGGAACAACCGTACATATGAGCAAAATAATAATGGGAGGGAAATAAGAAGACCGCAGATGTAAAGCGAATGTGGTTTAATATAAATGTGACATGGATAATTTGGAGCTGATTAAACGTGCGCACATGGGAGATAAAGATGCCAGAGATGACCTGGTATTTGAAAACACGGGACTCATATGGAGTATTGTCAGAAGATTTGCGGGAAGAGGATATGAACCTGAAGATTTGTTTCAGATAGGATGTGTTGGAATATTAAAGGCTATAGACAAATTTGATATGTCATTTGAAGTAAAGTTCTCAACCTATGCGGTACCGATGATTTTAGGCGAGATAAAGCGGTTTATACGGGATGATGGTATGATGAAGGTTTCAAGGTCGGTGAAGGAAAACGGCTGGCGTATTCGCAACGCCGAGACCGGTTTATCACAGTCTTTAGGCAGGGAACCGACTGTTGAAGAGATTGCAACTGCTGTGGAAATGACAAGGGAAGAAGTGGTAATGACACTTGAAGCAAACAGAGAAGTTGAATCTATTTACAAGGTTGTGTATGAAAATGACGGAAATGAGGTATGTCTGGGGGACCAGGTGGCCGATAAAACGGACAGCGATAAGATAGTAAATAATCTTGTACTTAAAAAACTTCTGGAGGAACTTCCTGAGAAGGAGAGACAGATTATTAATATGAGATATTTTAATGACAAGACCCAGACACAGGTGGCTGAAATAATGGGCATTAGTCAGGTTCAGGTAAGCAGACTTGAGAAGAAAATTCTTTTACGGCTTCGTGAAAAGATGGATTATTGATGCAATAAAGAAAAAATTGTGGTATGATGCTTCTATAGTTTTTCACAAGGAGAGAGAAAATGAAGATAAAGAGTCTTGAGCTTGAGACAGTGTGTGGTATTACAAGTAAGCTGCCGGAAAACGATAAACCGGAGATTGCATTTGCAGGTAAATCAAATGTTGGAAAATCATCACTTATCAATGCGCTTATGAATAGAAAATCTTTTGCAAGGACATCATCTGAACCGGGAAAAACACAGACAATTAATTTTTATAATATCAATGATTTTATGTACTGTGTTGACCTTCCGGGATACGGCTTTGCGAAAGTGTCAAAGGAAACTCAGGCAAAGTGGGGAAAAATGATAGAGAACTATCTGCAAAAGTCTGATGTCTTAAAGGCTGTTTTTCTGCTTATTGACATTCGTCATGAGCCGGGAAATAATGACAAAGAGATGTATGAATGGATAGTTCACAACGGATTCGACCCAATCATAATAGCTACCAAGCTTGATAAGATAAACAGAAGCCAGGTGCAGAAACAGATAAAAATCATTAAGAATAAGCTTGAGGTTAAACCGGATACAATAGTTATACCGTTTTCAGCCGAGACGAAGCAGGGAAGAGACCGGATATGGGAACTTATTGACAAGCTTGTGGGATATGAGGAAGAAGTAAAAGAATAAAATTTGTGAAAAAGGAGAAGCATCACTGCTTCTCCTTCATTAATGTTTTCATAATTGTTGAGTAAAGCTCCTGACTGGCATCCTTCCAGTTGTTGCACATTGTCTCGGCCACATCCTCCGATGGCACGGAAATATTCATGTCTATGAGAGTGTTTGGACCTTCTTTTATCTGACAGGTTACTATGTAGTCCTGATTTGTGGATTTATAGTAATCGGAGAGGGTACCGACTTCATTTCTGAGTTCATATTTGTTGTCCAGAAGAAATATATCTATATCGTCAATGATGGCAACAGGTATTTTCCCCGTAAACAGTTCTATGGTTTCCGCACCGTCATCGGTAATCTTATAGTAAGAAGTATTTCTTACTGTTTCCGCAGATATAAGTTTAGATTCGATAAGCTCCGAAATGACCTGCTGCAGCACAAAGTAAGAAGTGTAATCCTTATCAAGGAAAAATCCGGATATCTGTGCATTTGTTAAAGGGAAATTAACCTTATTAAGCATATACAGGGTCATAAGCTTATATAGTGTTAGTGGTTCCAGTGACATTTTTATTTTATTCCTCGCTTTGATAGAGACTTCCCTGGTCCGAAGGGGTGTCTGCAATTCTTTGGTTAATATAGTTAAGTACTCTTTTTTTATCGCCGCTCCACATAGGGGCAATAAGTATCTTTTTCGGACCATCGCCTGTCATACGGTGAATTACTATATCGGGCCGTATGTGAAGAAGCAACTTTATAAGAATATCAGCATATTCCTCCATTGACAATACCTGAAATTGTTTTTTTTCATATGCAACGGATAAATCAGTGTTCTTAAGGACATGCAGAAGCTGCAGTTTTATGCCGTGAACAGGAAAACGGTTCACATATTTTATGGTATTTTCCATATCTTCATATGATTCACCGGGAAGTCCGATGATTGTGTGAACGATGATGTGAATATGGTTATCGGGCAAATTCATGCGTCTGTTCAATGAATCAATAAGACTGACAGCGTGGGCAAACACATCATTTTTATAGCCGCGTCTTATGTATTCAGCGGATGCTTCATTGGAGGTCTGAAGTCCAAATTCAATAAAGACAGGCTTTATCTGATGGATTTTGTATAAAAGCTCTGCAATATCCTCGTTCATACAGTCAGGGCGTGTTGCGATGCTTATGGCACAAATATTCTCATTATATGCCGCCTCCGTGTATATGCGTTCTAACTCATCCGGAGGGGCATATGTATTGGTGTATGCCTGAAAATAAGCAATATAACATGCTTTGATGTCTGAATGAATTTTATTTTCCATAAGGGAAATGCTCTCGAAAATCTGTTCCGTAATAGACAGATGTTTTGAGGCTGCAAAGTCTCCCGAACCGCCTTCACTGCAGAAAATGCAACCGCGGGTGCCGATTGTTCCGTCACGGTTGGGACATGTCATACCTGCATTCAGAGATATCTTGTAAACCTTATGACCAAAGCGTTTTTTGAGATATTCGTTAAAAGTATTTATAACCATGTCAGCCGTTTTGCCTCCTGTTGGCGTTACTATTCACAGTCCTTCCGCCTGCATTAAATTTTAGCACAATTTATCGAAAAATAATACTATCATTTTGCGGAATAATATTGTATACTAAGATAAGTTTTCAAAAACTATTAATTCGTAAAACAACCCCAATAACGCAATACATAAAAGTAAATATATTTAATTGAGTACGGTTAGAGTTACGTGAAAGGAGTACAGCATTGAGAGAAAAATTACAGTCACTTCCTATGGCAGAATTAAGGGAAATTGCAAAAGCAAACGGAATTAAGAGTGTTACGACCATGCGTAAGGAGGCACTTATTGACAGGATAATTGAGTGCGGAACAAAAGCAGAGGAGCGAAAAGAGACACAAAGGGAGGTACATCAGGAAGTACCTAAGGAGGCACCAAAGCCGGCAGTTGTATCGGAGCCTGCGCCATCATATGCAAGAACAGAACAGAGAAATCCTGCAAAACTTTATATTCCGCCGGTATGTCCGGACGTAAAGCTTGACGGAAGCCTCACACCGGAGGAGGAGACAAGACAGCTTCAGGCTGACTATTATGATCCTGCGCTGGACAGTGGAACACATACACACGGAATACTTGAGATAATGCAGGATGGTTTTGGATTTATCAGATGTGAGAATTATATGCCGGGTGAAAATGATGTCTATGTGGCACCGGTGCAGATAAGAAGATTTAATTTAAAGACCGGTGATATCATTGACGGACGTATAAAGGTTAAGATGGCTACAGAGAAGTTTGCTGCACTTCTTTATATTGAGAAAGTAAATGGGCTTTCTCTTGGAAAGGCAAAGATGCGTAAGGCGTTTGAAGACCTTACACCAATATTCCCAAATGAAAGGCTGCTTCTTGAGACGGGACGTCATAATATGGCAATGCGTATTGTTGACCTTGTATCACCAGTGGGCAAGGGTCAGAGAGGAATGATTGTTGCACAGCCAAAGGCAGGTAAGACAACGCTTCTCAAGGAAATTGCCAAGAGTGTTACGCAGAACAATCCTGAGATGCATATGATTATTCTTCTTATTGATGAGCGTCCGGAGGAAGTTACAGACATAAAAGAGGCTATTGAGGGCGATAATGTGGAGGTTATTTATTCTACATTTGACGAACTTCCTGAGCATCACAAGAGAGTTTCGGAGATGGTTATTGAGAGAGCAAAGAGACTTGTGGAGCACGGACAGGATGTAATAATTCTTCTTGACAGCATAACAAGGCTTGCCAGAGCATATAACCTTGTTGTTCCTGCAAGTGGAAGAACGTTGTCAGGTGGTCTTGATCCGGCTGCACTTCACATGCCAAAGAGATTTTTCGGTGCTGCAAGAAACATGCGTGAGGGCGGAAGCCTTACGATACTGGCTACGGCACTTGTTGATACGGGAAGCAGGATGGATGATGTAGTATACGAGGAGTTCAAGGGTACAGGTAACATGGAACTTATCCTTGACAGAAAGCTTTCAGAAAAGAGAGTATTCCCTGCCATCGATATAGTGAAGTCAGGAACAAGACGTGAAGATTTGCTTCTTGATGACCTTGAGAAAGAGGCAGTTGATATAATGAGAAAGGCAACCAATTCAATGAAGGCTGATGAGGCAGTTGAGAGGATTCTTGATATGTTCTCAAAGACAAAGAACAACAGGGAGTTCTGTGAGATGGTTAAGAAGTCGAGAATTGTATAAAAAAGCACTTGCATAGAAGACATATATGTGATAAACTTACCAAGTTGCGTTATGTATGTGCAGTACATAACATTTATGAAAAATATAAGACGGGATTGGTAAAGTCCAATTCTGCAGGAAGTATGAGGTGAAATTATGAAGGAAGGAATCCATCCAGCTTATTATCAGGCAAAGGTAGTTTGTAACTGTGGTAACGAGTTTGTTACAGGTTCAACAAAGGAGAATATTCACGTTGAAATCTGCTCAAAGTGCCATTCATTCTACACAGGACAGCAGAAGGCTACACAGGCTAGAGGACGTATTGATAAGTTCAATCGTAAGTACGGCATGAAGTCAGACAACTAAGAGGATTTATGGAAGGTCGGGAATGAATGTTCCTGACCTTTTTGTTATGGCGACGAGGAAAATGGACACTGTGCTTGCACAAGTGGACATTTGACTTGAGATAAAGGTAAGGAGGGTGTGTAAATGAAGTCATCGGGTATTGGAGGACAGGCGGTTCTTGAAGGTATAATGATGCGTAATGGCGGAAAATATGCAGTTGCTGTCAGAAAGCCTGACAAGGAAATTGCCATAGATGTAAAGGGTCATGTCGGGATGACAGAGAAGCATAAGTGGCTCAACATTCCTTTTGTGAGAGGTGTGTTTAAGTTTGCAGAGTCATTGTCAGTGGGTATAAAGACATTGACTTATTCGGCAAGCTTTATTGAAGATGATGAGGAGGAAAGTAAACCTTCAAGTAAGAAATCGGATGATATACTTATGACAGTGACTGTATGCATTTCGGTTTTATTATCAGTAGGACTTTTTATAGTTCTTCCGTTTCTTATATCAGAGTTTGCAAAAAAGGTTCTTTCGATTAATTCTGTAACAGTCATAGCCGTTTTGGAAGGTGTGACAAGAATATTGATTTTCCTTCTGTATCTTGTACTTATATCAAGAATGAAAGACATACAGAGGACGTTTATGTATCACGGTGCGGAGCATAAATGTATAAATTGTATAGAACATGGTATGGAACTAAATGTGGAAAATGTCAGAAAAAGTTCAAGAATCCATAAACGCTGCGGAACAAGCTTTTTATTGTTTGTTGTGGTTATCAGTATTATCAGTTTTATCATTGTATCTGCAATAGTTCCTGCGGCATCGTCAGGATGGCTTAAGCTGGCAGTAAGACTTATTCTTATTCCGGTTATTGCAGGCATATCCTTTGAGATTTTGAGACATGCGGGAAACAGTGACGGAAAGATTATCAATTTTGTAAGCAAGCCCGGAATGTGGCTTCAGAGACTTACAACAAGAGAGCCTGAGGATGATATGATAGAAGTTGGAATTGCTTCGGTGGAGGCAGTATTCGACTGGAAAAAATATCTGAAAGAGAATTTTGACGTTGAAGTGGAGAATAAGACCGGAGATGACGTATAGAGAGATTTTGACGAAAGCCGAACAGATTCTTTGTGACAGAGGAATTCATGAGGCAAAAAATGACGCATGGCTGTTGTTTGAGCATGTATTTAAGATGGCTCGTCATGAGTATTTTATGAAAATGAACGATGCCATACCGGAGGACGGAAGACTGTATGATGAATATTTATCATGCATTGAAAGACGTGGGCAGCATGTGCCGTTGCAGCATATTACAGGATGTCAGGAGTTTATGGGGCTTAATTTCTTCGTCAATGAGTCGGTGCTTATACCAAGACAGGATACAGAGGTTCTTGTTGAGAAGGCATTGGAGAAAATAGAGCTTATAAATACTGAAAAAGTTAAGGCACATGACAGTGAAAATATCAGATTTCTCGATATGTGTACAGGTTCGGGCTGCATAGCGGTAAGCCTTTACTCCATTGCACGGGGGCGCGGAATGACAGGCATTGAAGCTACGGCAGCGGATATATCAAAAGAGGCTCTTGAAGTGGCGGTGAAGAATGCCAAAGCTAATAATGCAGAGGAAATAAAATTTGTATGCAGTAATCTTTTTCAGAAATTTGAAGAAAATACAGATTGTGGTATTGGGACAAAGTATGATATGATAATATCCAATCCGCCGTATATTACAAGTAAGGATATTGATGAGCTGATGCCGGAGGTAAAGGATTTTGAACCGAGACTGGCACTCGACGGCACGGATGATGGTATTAAATTCTACAGAGACATTACCAAGGAGTCCGTAAAGTATATAAAAAATGGCGGTTGGCTTTTATATGAGATTGGTTTTGACCAGGGAGAGGCCGTGAAAAATATCATGGAACAGCATGGATATGAGGATGTTACCGTGATAAAGGATCTGGCAGGATTAGAC
>JBGVOL010000059.1:0-18360 GCA_045126475.1 Lachnospiraceae bacterium
AATCATGATTTCGATCAAAGGAGAATAGCAAATATGCAATGTGTGAATTCTTCAGAATTACCTATATTGCAACTAGCTGACTTATTAATTGGGGCTGTAGGATTTCATAATAGGGTGATTAATAATCCGAGTAAGGCAAAATTAGAGCTGGTTGAGTATATAAAAAATAGAAGTGGATATTTGCTTGAAAAATCAACCTGTCCGTCAGAACAAAAATTCAATTTGTTTTTCATTAACTTGCAAGGAGAGGATATGTAAAATGATATGTACAAAAGACGCATCTAAAGAATGTCTCCCAGATATAATAGAGTGTCAGAACTTGGTTGAATGGAACAATTATTTGAATCAGCTATATTCTGAAGTATTCAAACCACAATTGATAGATGATGTTCCTATTTTTAATGGTTTGAAAGTATTGAGTAGGCGGGAACCAAAGGATGGAGAATGGGAACATGGATTTACTCATATGACGCATGTTGATCTAAAACACAATTCTAATGATCCTAATGATCGTATTCCAGATTTGAGAAGAAGCGAACGCTTAAATTGGGTTAGACCGGTAATTCAAAATTTTGAGTGTGCATTAGAAAAAGATTGTGGGAAAATACTATATTGGGAAGAAATGTTCAGAGGACGAATAAGATGTAACCTCTTATTTGCGGACGAAATATTTCAGGTTGTGCTTGAGAGAGCTAAGGGTGTTTATTTCATTATTACAAGTTTTTATATTGAAAAAGATTGGGAATTGGATAAGCGAATAAAAAAATATGAAGCATATAAAAAACAGAAGACGCCATTGGCATAGTTACCAAAGACGTCCCAGCACATCCTTCTACAACATGGTAGATGATTAATTTGACTATACCATATATTCGATAAATGTCAAGTGAAAGATACAAATAAAAATCTGTAACAAAAAATACCAGTTTATTATTTATCCTAATCCATATAATATTCTCGTAACCAAGAAAAAGATTTTACATCACAGTATGTAATATCATTTCAGGTAACAATATAATGGATTGGAGGATTACAATAATGGGAAGTTCATCAAATAAGACAAACGTTCCAGAGGCTAAGTCAGCAATGAACAAGTTCAAGATGGAAGTAGCTACAGAGCTCGGTGTACCTTTAACAGACGGTTATAATGGTAACTTAACATCTGCTCAGAACGGTTCTGTTGGCGGTTATATGGTCAAGAAGATGATCGAAGCTCAGGAAAGACAGATGGCCGGCAAATAACGGTTGAAGTCATAATAAAACCGGAAAGGCGAACCTATATAGGTTCGCCTTTTTGCTAGGCGTTTTTTAAAAACTCAAGTACATGTGATATATATTTCATTATACAGTCAGTATCATTGCAAAAGTCATCCGTCAGTTCAAAATATGTCTTTTTGTCATAATAATCGATTTTAAAGTAAGGTGATACAATTTCTGAGTATTGAGGTAGAAATTGTCCTGTTTTCTTACTGTAGCAGTTTGCGGCCTTGGCTCTGGTGCGGTAATTTTTATCAACATAAAAAGCAACACTTTTATGGATAGACATATCTTCTTCGGGAAGATAGTAGTAGTCTTTGTAGTTTGGGTAGAAAAATTTCAATTCGTCGGTATAAACCTGTATTTTCAGCTTCAATTTGTTTTCAAATGCAGTCATGTAAAATTCATGACTTCCAAATGATACCCTTTTTTGTACAGGCGTATCCAAAGCAAATTCAAATACAGCCTCCTTTTTTGTCAAGGAGTCAGACGAGGTATAGGTATCAACAGTGAGGGATTTGAATTGAAATTTATTTTCAAAAATATCCGCATATGCCAGAATATTCACAAGAGTTACCATACCTTTTATATCTTCATAGTTATGAAGAAGCAGGAATTCCAGTGCCTGTTCGTCATGATTTTCCATGAATTTATAATAAACAGATATAAGGTCACCGCCGGAAAAAATGTCATTTCTGTTTAAATCAAAGAAGGCCTCCATGGTCTTCTGTTTTAAATTTTCTGTTTTAAATATATTTTTTATGCGTGAAGCATATTTATATAAGTCAATGTGAACAAAAGAAGAAAAATCAAAAAGGATGTTATAGCTGCAGCACTTTGCCTCAATATACGGGATGTCAAAGCCCTGTCCGTTGTAATGTATGAGACATGAATATTTTTTTGCAAAATTAATAAACTCCAGAATAATCAAAGATTCCTCAGAATAGTCATCAAGGAACCACTGAATGGAGTGAAAAGTAGCCGTCGTTCTATCAGCGTAAAGAACACCAATCATATATAATTTTGTATTCTTGGCAGAAAAACCTGTTGTCTCAATATCGAAAAATAATGACTTGTCAAAATCAATCATTTTATATTTTGGGGCTAACGATATAAAATTTATTCCCGTATCATTTTTTTCTATTTTCATAATCTCACTCCTTTTGATACCCTAATCATTATAGCAAATTTTTGCCAAAAAAAATAGAAAAATAATTATGTTTCTATTGAGAAAAAGTCCTGTTTATATTATTATCAGAGTATCATTATTAAGGAGGTCTTTTATGTCTGTTTTGACTTTCAGGGGTGGTGTTCATCCAAAAGATGGAAAAGATTTATCAAAGGCAAGTGCTATAAAAAAATATATTCCTACAGGTGATATTGTAATACCGCTTTCACAACATATCGGAGCGCCTGCAAAGCCTATTGTGGCAGTCGGTGACAGAGTGCTGACCGGTCAGAAAATAGGTGAGGCTGCAGGCTTTATTTCTGCTAATGTTCACTCATCAGTTTCAGGTATCGTAAAGAAAATTGAGTTAAGAACAGTGGCAAACGGCAGTAAAGTTGAGTCAGTCATTATAGAAAACGACAATCTGTACGAGGAGTACGTTTGGAATTTAAAAGAATATGACATGATGACAAAGGAGGAAAAACGTGATGCCATAAAGGAGGCAGGTATCGTCGGAATGGGCGGTGCGGGCTTTCCTACACATGTAAAGCTTACACCGAAAGATGACAATGTAATTGATTATGTTATTGTAAACGGTGCCGAATGTGAACCTTATCTTACGTCAGATTACAGGAGAATGATTGAAGAGCCGGAGATTCTCGTTGAAGGCCTTAAAATGGTTCTTTCTCTTTTTGACAATGCAAAGGGAATAATTGCGGTTGAAGATAATAAACTTGATGCAATAATCGGGCTTAAGAAGCTTGTCAAACAGGAAAAAAACATTGATGTAAAGGCTGTGTATACAAAGTATCCCCAGGGAGGAGAGAGAGCCCTCATCAATGCAGTTACCGGTAGAACGGTCAATTCATCTATGCTTCCTGCTGATGTGGGATGTGTGGTAAATAATGTTGATACAATTTTTGCCATATACAATGCATTGCAAAATCATAAACCTCTCACATCAAGAGTCATTACGATCACGGGAGATGCAGTAACTAATCCATGCAATTTCCTTGCACCAGTCGGAACTGATGTGAATGAACTGATTGAGGCCGCAGGTGGGTTTAAGACTGAACCTGAAAAAATCATAAGTGGCGGACCTATGATGGGTACTGCACTATTTTCAACGGATATTCCGGTTACAAAGGGTACAAGTGCAATACTTGCATTTAAGAAGGATCCTGTTTCGCAGGTTGAGTCATCTCCATGCATTAACTGCGGAAGATGTCTGTCAGTCTGTCCGGGTCGTGTTATGCCTGCAAGACTTGCGGATTATGCAGAGCACGGTGATGTTGAAAGCTTTGTTGCAAATTATGGTATGGAGTGTTGTGAGTGCGGATGTTGTTCATATATTTGTCCGGCAAAACGTAATCTTACACAGGCAATAAAATCAATGCGCAAGGATATTCTTGCCAGCAGAAAAAAGTAGGAGGTAACAGCAAATGAGTAAATTATTGAAGGTCTCATCGAACCCCCATGTTCGTGATAACAGTTCAACAACATCCATAATGCTTGATGTTATTATTGCGTTGATACCGGCCACCATATTCGGTATTTACAATGCAGGAAGTAATGCTCTTCATGCAGCACTTCTTATTCTTGTAACCGTAGGTTCCTGTGTATTGTTTGAGTTTTTATATCAGTTCATCATTTTTTACATTAACCACCATACTTATATCGTTGGCGCAAGTGTTTTATTTGAGTTTATATATCATAAGCACACGAAACAGAAAGTGACGGTGACAGATATGAGTGCTGCACTTACAGGACTTCTTCTTGCGTTGAATCTTCCGCCGACATTTCCTATATGGATGGCTGTAATTGGTGCGGCATTTGCCATAATTGTTGTAAAACAGGTATTTGGCGGACTTGGACAGAATATTATGAATCCGGCCCTTGGTGCAAGATGTTTCCTGTTCTTGTCATTCAGTGCAGCAATGACAACATTTTCATATGACGGTGTGACAGGTGCAACACCGCTCTATACATTAAAAACAACGGGGGAAGTCGCAAGTCTGTCTGATATGTTTATTGGTACAACCGGCGGAACAATAGGTGAGACAAGTGTGATTGCACTTCTTATTGGTGCAGTGTATCTTCTTGTGAAAAAGATAATTGATTTCAGAATTCCTTTATTTTACCTGTTGACTTTCTCTGTATTCATACTTATATTTGGGGACAGGTCATTTGATATAGAATATCTTCTTGCACAGCTTTGCGGCGGTGGACTTATGCTCGGTGCATTCTTTATGGCTACGGATTATGTTACATCACCTATAACTCCTGTGGGACGTATTGTATTCGGAGTACTTCTGGGACTGCTTACGGGAATCTTCAGAGTGTTTGGTGCAAATGCAGAAGGTGTTTCATTTGCCATTATTTTCTGCAATCTGCTTGTACCTCTTATTGAAAAAGTTACAAAACCAAGGCCTTTTGGTTATGAACATATGAAGAAGGAGGGGAAATAAATGAAAAATCTTATTAAAGATGCGGTGATTTTATTTACAATAACCCTCATTGCAGGACTTTTTCTTGGTTTTGTCTTTGAATTTACAAAGGAGGACAGGGCATTACAGGCAGAAAAGAAAAAGAATAATGCATATAAGACTGTTTTCGTTGACTATGATGAATTCAAAGATGTGGACATGGAAAGTGTGACATTTGATGATATTGATATTTCTAAGATAACGGGACTCTCAGAGACACTGAAAAATGCCGGTTATGCTCAGAATGTTGTAACAATAGACGGCGCTGTTTCTGCCAACAATAATGGTTCAGTTATAGGTTATGCCATAACAGTAACTTCAAAGGAAGGTTATGGAGGAGACATTACATTTACAGTCGGAATAAACAATGAAGGTGTTGTTACAGGTGTATCAATTCTAAGTATCAGTGAGACTGCCGGACTTGGAATGAATGCCAAGGAAAAGTCATTCCTTGATAAATACGTTGGAAAATCAGGTGGAAACTTTGTTGTAAATAAAGACAACAAGGATAATTTACCAAATGA
The DNA here is from genome assembly GCA_045126475.1 of Lachnospiraceae bacterium. GTDB lineage: Bacteria > Bacillota > Clostridia > Lachnospirales > Lachnospiraceae > SVEL01. The sequence continues at coordinate 5,436 of JBGVOL010000059.1, forward strand.
GATTGACGCCATATCAGGCGCAACCATAACAACAAGGGCAATGACGAAAGGCGTAAATGCCGCATATATTACAGCTATGGAAATTATGTCAGGAGGTGATACTAATGAGTAATGATAATAAAAAGTCAGGTTTTGCCATTGCAGGAGAACGTTTATTCAATGGTATCATCAAAGAAAATCCTACACTTGTAATGATGCTTGGAATGTGTCCGACCCTTGCGGTTACAACATCCTGCATTAACGGTATCGGCATGGGACTTACTTCAACAGTTGTGCTTGCTCTTTCAAATGTTTTTGTTTCACTTCTCAGAAAGGTGATTCCTTCAAAGGTGAGAGTGCCGGCATTTATTGTTATAGTTGCAAGCTTTGTAACAATCGTAAAGTTCCTTCTTGAAGCATACATTCCGGAATTAAATGATTCACTGGGTATTTATATACCTCTTATCGTTGTTAACTGTATTATTCTCGGAAGAGCAGAGTCTTATGCATCAAAAAATCCGGTTATACCATCATTTTTTGACGGACTTGGTATGGGACTTGGATTTACGCTGGCTCTGGGGATTCTCGGAGCAGTGAGAGAAATAATAGGTTCAGGAAAAATATTCGGAATATCAATACTTCCTGATGGAATAGAACCCATAAGAGTAATCGGACTTGCACCGGGAGCATTCTTTGTTCTGGCCTGCCTCGTAGCAATTCAGAACAATATTAAGATACGAAATGGTAAGAAAGTAAAGGAAGATGCCGGATGCAGCGGAAACTGCAGTTCATGCGGTTCTTCATGCAAATCGGAAGAAATAGAAAAGGAGGAGGAGTAAGATGGGTGATTTGTTAAAAATTGCTGTATCGGCAGCTTTAATAAATAATGTTGTTTTAAGCCAGTTCTTTGGTCTTTGTCCTTTCCTTGGCGTTTCAAAGAAAACTAAGACGGCTGCCGGAATGGGTGCTGCTGTAGTGTTCGTTATGACTATTGCTTCAGCGTTGTCATATGTAGTATATACACAGGTGCTTGTGAGATTCGGTGTTGAATATCTTGAGACGATAGTATTTATTCTCCTTATTGCGGCACTTGTTCAGTTTGTTGAGATGGTCTTAAAGAAGTTTTCACCTGCGCTGTATAAGGCATTAGGTGTATATCTTCCGCTTATTACAACAAACTGTGCGGTACTTGGTATTGTTATCATCAATGTTCAGAAATCATATAGTTTTATTGAGTCAATAGTCAATGCTCTTGGAACAGGCATAGGCTTTACAATAGCTATTATTATACTGGCAGGACTCCGTGAGAAGATGGAATACAATAAGATTTCTCCGTCATTTAAAGGAATGCCTATTGCTCTTATAACAGCCGGACTTATGGCAATTGCATTCAGCGGATTCGCGGGAATTTTGTAAGGAGGTATAAGGATGAATATTTCAGCTATAGTTATTGCATGCCTTGTTGTAGGTGTAACAGGACTTATCATCGGTGTACTTCTTGGATTTGCCGGTAAAGTATTTGAAGTTCAGGTTGATGAGCGGGAGGTTAAAGTCCGTGAGGTACTTCCCGGAAGTAACTGCGGCGGATGCGGATATGCCGGATGCGATGCACTTGCAGAGGCAATTGCAAAGGGAAATGCCCCTGCAAACGGATGCCCGGTAGGAGGAGCTGCCGTTGCAGAGAAGGTTGCAAAGATTATGGGTACAGAGGTGTCTGCAACGAAATATGTTGCTTATGTTAAGTGTAACGGCGATTGTGATTCAGCTCCCGTAAATTATGAGTATCATGGTAATATGAGCTGCAAGGAAGCTGTTTATGTTACAGGAGGCGGACCCAAAAAGTGTTCATACGGGTGTATGGGACTTGGCTCCTGTGTAAGAGCCTGTGACTTTGGTGCTATTTCTGTTATAAACGGAATTGCCGTTGTTGACAGGGAAAAGTGCGTTTCCTGCGGAAAATGTGTTAAGGAATGTCCTAAACATCTTATTGAGCTTGTTCCTTATGACAGCAGGGTTCATGTTGAATGTAATTCAAAAGACAAGGGTGTTGCCGTAAAGGCTTCTTGCTCAAAGGGATGCATAGGATGCATGCTCTGTGAAAAGAGCTGTAAGTTCGACGCAATTCATGTAGAAAACAATATTGCACATATTGACTATGATAAATGCATAAATTGTGGTCTATGTGCAATGAAATGTCCGACTAAAGTAATAAAAAAATTGGAAAAAAAGTAAATATATCTGAATATTTAATAAAATGTCCATAATTTGCATTGCAAATTATGGACATTTATACTTTATTGTGATAAAATAATGGCATATTTATGGGAATGCGTCTTTGATGATGTGAAAGGGGGATGCATGATGGATGCCGAAGATAAAGAACGTATCAAAGAGGAATATGAGAAGATTCTTAATGTGATTGCAGATTGCACCGATGATTATATATATTTATTTGATTTGTCCAATGACTATTACAGGGTTTCTGAAAGTATTGTTGAGAAATTTGACCTGCCTTCTTCAAAATTTTATAATGCCACAGAGCATATTATGAAGATTGTTTATCCTGAAGACAGGGAAAAACTCAGTGCCGATGTCAACAGGATTATTTCAGGACAGCAGGTTAAGCATGACCTCGAGTACAGATGGGTTGACCGTGACGGTAAAGTCGCATGGATTAACTGTTCAGGAAGACTTGTAGATGTAGGAACAGATTCAAAGGTGCTTGTAGGACGCATACACAGACTCGGAACAAGAAGAACGGCTGATGATTTGACGGGATTACTTACGGAAGCACATTTTAAGACCAATTATGAGAAGTTTGTCCAAAACAGCCTTAATTTACAAAGTTCATTCATAATGATCGGAATTGACAATCTTAAAGATATTAACCAGCGATTCGGTCTGTCCGGTGGCGATAAGGCTTTGAAATATGTCAGTGAAGCGATAGAACGCTGTAAAGATATGATTATAAGAGTTTACCGTATGGATGGAGATGTGTTTGTTGTCAGCATAAACGACAACAGCAATTATGCAAGACTGGTTTATTCATCCATTAGGGAAAAACTTGATGAAATAATCAGTGAAAATGATTATGACATATTCTTTACAATATCGGCAGGAATTGTTGATATGGAAAAAGACATGACATTTGGTATGCTGAAAGTAAAGCTTGAGTTTGCATTGTATCAGGCCAAGAAGAAAGGAAGAAACTGTCTGGTGGTATACAATGAAGAGAGTTATAACGAGTATATGGAACTCCTTGAAATTCAGGGGCTTTTAAGAGAATCAATCAACAATGATTATGCCGGATATGAAGTTTATTATCAGCCGATTGTTGATTCAGCGACAGGAAAACTCATAGGAGCAGAGGCTCTGCTAAGGTGGCACTGTGATAAATACGGTAATCTCTCGCCCGCACAGTTTATTCCTATACTTGAAGAGAGCGGTCTTATAATCCCTGTCGGCAAATGGGTTTCATATATGGCCATAAAGCAGTGCAAGGAATGGCAGAAGTATATGCCTGATTTTAAGATAAATATTAACCTGTCATACATACAGATTAAAAAGAGTAACGTTGCCGTGGATATTCTCAATCTTATAGACAAGATTGGAATTGATCCAAGGTATCTTACATTTGAATTTACAGAGAGTACATATATTGAGAACGATATGACGGTTCGAAAGTTAATAAAAACTTTTAATAATGAGGGAATAAAGCTTGCTCTTGATGATTTTGGAACAGGTTATTCCAATCTTGCATATCTGCAGAACCTTAATGTAGATATTATTAAAATCGACAGGTCGTTTGTCAATAAGGCAATGCAGGATGAAAATGTATACAGTGTGATACGTCATATTATTGATATGGCACATAATTTGGAGCTTTCTGTATGTATTGAGGGTATAGAAAGTGAGGCTGAACAGGATAAAATATGCAAACTTGTTCCGGATTCAATGCAGGGATATCTTTATGGAAAACCTGTTCCGGCAGAACAGTTTTTGCATGACAACATATCAGCCGCAATGTGAATAAAAAAATAATAAGTAAAAATAATAAGGCAGAGGATTTTTTCCTCTGCCTTTGTTGTTGTGAGACTGTTCAAAAAAGGAGGAATTAAAGTTGCTTGTCAGAAATATTAAGAACAACATTGATTTACTTAATAGAAATTTGCGTGTAGAATCAAGCTTTGATTTGATATACAAAACCTTTGAGATTGCAAAAAAGACAGCCTGTATCTATTTTATTGACGGATTTGTAAAAGACGATATAATGGAAAAACTGCTTGAAGCTTTTGCAGGTATTGATGAAGAAACATTTCCGGAAAATGCACATTCATTTTTAAAGCAGCAGATGCCTTATGTTGAAGTTGACATTACAGATGATATTGAAAAAATAAAGACTGATATTCTTTCGGGAGTGACAGGTCTTATAATTGATACTTATGATAAGGCAATACTTATAGACTGCAGAACATATCCCGGAAGAAACGTTGAAGAGCCAAATAAGGATAAAGTTTTGAGAGGACCAAGGGACGGATTTGTTGAAACTATTGTGATGAACGCTGCCCTTATAAGGCGACGAATAAGAAGTGAATATCTGTCGATGGAGATGTATAATGTGGGAAGTCTTTCCAAAACAGATGTAGCGGTAGTGTATATGGAAAATAAAGTAGATAAAAAACTTCTTGCTGATGTTGTAAAACGTATTAAGAATATTAATGTTGAGAGCCTTACAATGAATCAGGAAAGCCTTGCTGAATGTATGTATAAAGGAAAATGGTATAATCCGTTTCCTAAATTCCGCTATACGGAAAGACCTGATGCAACAGCATCGGCCGTTCTGGAAGGCCATATTGTTGTACTTGTTGACAATTCTCCGTCAGCGATGGTTGTTCCGACTAATTTTTTTGATGTGGTTGAGGAGCCGGATGATTATTATTTTCCGCCGGTTACCGGAACATATTTAAGATTTACAAGATGTGTAATTTCATTTTTTGCCCTTTTTCTCACACCTATATATGTACTTTTGGTAATGAATCCCCAGTTTGTTCCTGAGTGGCTGGAGTTTATTCTTATAGAGGGAGAGATAAATGTACCGATTGTTCTTCAGCTGCTCATACTTGAGATTGCCATTGACGGACTTAAGCTTGCCGCCGTAAATACGCCGGACATGCTGAACACACCACTTAGTGTTATTACGGGAATAGTTCTGGGACAGCAGGCTGTAGATTCGGGCTGGTTTAACGCTGAAATATTACTGTATATGGCATTTGTTGCATTTGCAAACTTTACCCACGGCAGCTATGAATTAAGTTATGCAATCAAATTTTTCAGAATTATTTTTTTGATACTTACTGCATGGCTTGGCGTGTGGGGACTTATTATAGGCTGTGTACTCCTTGTGGCAGCTCTTTTTACAAATAAAACTGTTGCCAATGAAAGCTATATGTATCCGCTTTTTCCGCTTAATGCAAAGAAACTGTTTGAGAAATTTGTGCGAAAGCAGAAGAAAGCAAATTAGTTATATGTTATTTTAATACAATATACTTTCCGTCATATGTCAGTCCGTCGGAGAGTATAATATTGTAATCCTTATCAATGATTATACATTCAATATTATGTTTTGTATCTTCGTTTATAAATTTTAAAATATCATCTGCTGAATACAAAAGACATCCTGTAGTATAACAGTCGGCAACAAGGGAACTGTCGCAGATTACCGTGACGGAAAGAATACCGTTATCGGCAGGGTATCCGGTGGTACAGTCTATAATATGATGGTATATGGTTCCGTCTTGCTTAAAATATCTCTCATATATTCCTGATGTGACAATGGATTTATCTGCTACTTTGCATTTGGCAAAAATATCGGATGAATCAGAAAAAGGTTTCCTGATACCTATTGTATACATTGAATTGTCGTATTTATCTCCTATGACAAGAACGTTGCCGCCAAGGTTTATGATTGCCTCTTTAACACCTTTGGACTTAAGAAACTCTCCAAGTCTGTCGGCAATATATCCTTTTGCGGACGCACCGAGATTTATTTCGGGAGCATGAATTGTTTTTTCAGACTTATCTGTTGAGTCAGGACTATTATAAATAACAGAAATTTTGTCTCCTGATAAGGTATACTGATGATTCTTCATATTTTCAAGAACTGACTGAATTTGTTCATCTTCAGGGATTATTCTGTTTTCGTAGTTCCATAAATCACACAGATTTCCTGAGAAAATAGAAAATCTGTCACCGAAAACCTCTGAGTATTTTAAGGTTTCTCTGATTAATTCCGAAAGCTCATCAGAGATGCGAACCTCTTTTCCTGTCAGGTATTCTTCAGTGTGATTCAATTTGTATAATTCACTTTTTTCATCGGTTCTGCTGAAAATATACTGATATTTTTCACAGATGTCCATACATTCATCAAGAAGCCTTGTGATTTCATTATAACTGTTTATATAGCCGCCATAATTTTCTTTTGTGTCATAAATGGTTATAGATATGACAGTATCAAAATAAAAACCTTCTTTTGATACGGGACTGTCAGAGTAATGTTTGCCTTTAACGCATATGATAAGTATCACAGATATTAGGGACATTAGAATGATTGCTGCAACAGTATGATAATTACGTATTAGTTTATTGTTTAAGCCTCTCATTTTAATAAGCGCTGACCTTTCATTTTTTTACTGATTATAGCATGGAAAAAATATGATTTCCACATGGTTGTTGCTTTTTTTATGATGCTGTGATATTATAGAAAAATACAGAGAACATAAGTTCGTTAAAGGAGAACAGATTAATATGTTACAGAAAAGCAGAATTAAAAACGATGTAATATTAATGGCAGTCCTGCTTGCGGCTGTATGTATTGTGAGCGTTTTCCTTTATTTTAAAAACAGAGATTTTTCTAAACTTACCGTAGAGATAAGTGTTAATGGTGAAACAGTGTATACTTTTCCTCTGGGTGAGAGCAGCGAATACAATATGGAGATGCAGCTTGATACAGGAAACTATCTTGTTATTGAGAATGGCTTTGTGTATGTTAAAGATGCAGACTGTCCGGACAGGCTTTGCGTAAAACAGGGAAAGATATCAGAAGCCGGTCAGTCCATAATCTGCCTGCCTCACAGACTTGTTATTAAGATAACGGGTGAAAACGAACATAACAGTGGCGGATTGGATGTGATACAATGAGAGATGATAAGATTACAAAAATAGCCATCGTCGGTGTCATATCTGCATTTGCCATAATTCTCGGGTACGTTGAGTCGCTGATATCGCTTGGTTTTTTTATTCCGGGAGTCAAGCTCGGTCTTGCAAATCTTGCCATAGTGACTGTTATGTATATTTACGGCAATAAAGAAGCATTCACAGTAAATTTTATCAGAATACTTATATCAGGTCTGCTTTTTACCAATATTTTCAGTATTCTTTTCAGTCTTGCCGGAGCCGTCATAAGTTTTGCCGTGATGGCCATACTGAAAAAGACTGACAAATTCTCTGTGATGGGAGTAAGTATCGCAGGTGGGGTAAGCCATAATGTTGGGCAGATAATTATAGCGGCATTTGTCGTTGAGACATACAGTGTCATTTATTATGTTCCGGTTCTTATGGTTTCAGGCATTGTAACAGGTATGATAATCGGTGTCGTATCAGGCATTCTGATAAAGTATCTTAAAAATATTATGAGAATACATTAAATTTTAGAAAGAGCAGGAAAGACTATGATTGGTTTTGTTAATGGTGAAATAGAAGAGATAAGCGATGACAGAGTCCTTGTTGATTGCGGATTCATGGGATACAATATTTTTGTTCCGGGCAATGTTATAGAATACTGCCATCAGGGAGATGAGGTGAAGCTTTACACATACATGAGCGTAAGGGAAGATGCAGTTAATCTTTTTGGATTTCTTACTAAGGATGAACTTAATGTTTTTAAAATGCTCATAACGGTCAATGGTATAGGACCCAAGGGGGCACTTGCCATTCTTACCATAATGACGCCAAATGATTTGCGTTTAGCGGTTATGTCAGAGGATTCAAAGCTTATCAGCAGAGCACCGGGAATAGGTGCCAAAACTGCTCAGAAGGTTATTTTGGAATTAAAGGATAAATTAAAGATTGATGATGTTTATTGTGAAGACGGTTTGACGATAGGTGAAAACAATACCCATAACGGCAATAAACAGATTGTGGATGATGCCATGGAGGCTCTTACGGCTCTGGGATATTCACAGACAGAGGCACTAAAGGCCATTAAAGCATGCGATTTGTCATTGTGTTTTGATGCGGAGGATGTTATTAAGCTTGCTCTTAAAAATATGTAATTGTTTACAGGAGAATAGTGATACATATGGAAAGACGTATAATCAATACTGAATTAAAAAAAGAAGAAGCTGTTATGGAGAATAAACTTCGTCCTGTCAGTTTAAAAGAATATATCGGTCAAAAGAAGGCAAAAGAAAATCTGAAAGTCTACATTGAAGCTGCAAAACTGAGAAATGAACCCTTGGATCATGTGTTGTTTTACGGACCGCCAGGACTTGGAAAGACGACACTGGCGTGTATTATAGCTGAAGAAATGGGAGTCAACATCAAGATGACAAGTGGTCCGGCTATTGAGAAACCGGGTGATATGGCTGCGGTTTTAAACAATCTTCAGGAAGGAGATGTGCTGTTTATTGACGAAATTCATCGTCTGAACCGTCAGGTTGAGGAAGTGTTGTATCCTGCCATGGAAGATTATGCCATTGATATTATGATTGGAAAAGGTGCTTCTGCAAGGTCAATACGTCTTGAATTGCCAAAGTTTACTCTGGTAGGTGCCACTACAAGGGCGGGACTTCTGACAGCCCCTTTGAGAGACAGATTCGGTGTTATTCACAAACTTGAATTTTATGATGTGGACGAGCTTATGAGTATTATTATACGTTCAGCAGGAGTGCTTGGTGTGTCTATAGATGAAGACGGTGCCAGGGAATTGGCAAGACGCTCAAGGGGAACACCGAGACTTGCCAACAGATTGCTTAAGCGTGTGCGTGATTTTGCACAGGTAAAGTATGAGGGCAACATAACAAAAGATGTTGCAAATTATGCACTTGATCTGCTTGAAGTTGACAAGTTTGGACTTGATAAAGGTGACAGAAGTATATTGCTTACCATGATAGAAAAGTTTGGCGGAGGACCGGTAGGTTTGGATACACTCGCGGCAGCACTGGGAGAGGATGCCGGAACCCTTGAGGATGTATATGAGCCGTATTTAATAAAAAACGGATTTATAAACAGAACACCGCGGGGACGGGTCGTTACAGAACTGACATACAAGCATTTGGGGATTTTGGAAAAATAATCTCAATATTTTGTTGTTTATTTTCAAAGATGGTGTATAATCAGTGTATAGATGATTTTTAGGAGAGATACATATGTCAGGTAAAAACGATACAGAAGTAATAATCAACGGAAAAATATACACATTAAGCGGCTATGAAAGTGAGGAATATCTCCAGAAAGTAGCCTCGTATATCAACAATAAAATCTCTGATTTCAAGGCCGTGGATGGATATACAAGATTGAATGTTGACATGCAGAGAACTTTACTTGAACTAAATATTGCAGATGATTATTTTAAGGCAAAAAAGCAGGCTGATTCAATAGAAGGAGAACTTGATTCTAAGGATAAACAGCTTTATGATGTTAAGCATGAGCTTATTGCAGCACAGATACAGATAGAATCCCTTGAGAAAGAGAATGCTGCATTGCAAAAACAGATTAGTGAGTGCCAGATAAAGATAGCAAAATTAGAAACAGAAGTTGAAGATATTCACTCAAGAAAACGAAAAACTGTACCGGCTGAATAGATCGGTCAGAATAATCAGATATAATTTGCCGGACAAGATATTTGTTCGGCATTTATTTCATTAACTGGGACTGATGATTACTTAAGTTTTGATAAAAAACACGGACTTGAAAAGAGGTAATAATGAAAGGAAAGTTGATTTCAGAATTTAATAGTTATGAAGTTCTGGCTCCAGCCGGTTCGTTTGAATGTATGAAAGCTGCATTTAATGCCGGTGCTGATGCAGTTTATGTTGGCGGAAACATGTTCGGTGCAAGAGCATTTGCCGGTAATTTTGACGACGAAGAACTGAAAACGGCAATTGATTATGCTCATATAAGAGGGAAAAAACTTTTTCTTACGGTAAATACACTTTTAAAAAATCAGGAGATTGAACGGCAACTTTTTGACTATATCAGACCGCTTTATGAGAGAGGACTTGATGCTGTTATAGTTCAGGATTTCGGAGTGCTCATATTTATACGTGAAAACTTTCCGGAACTTGATGTTCATGCAAGTACGCAGATGACGGTGACAGGCAGTTCCTTTGCCAAGGAGTTAAAACAAATCGGTGTTACGCGTATTGTTCCTGCAAGAGAGTTGTTATGCAGTGAGATTAAGGAAATATATGAGCAGACAGGACTTGAGATTGAATGTTTTGTCCACGGTGCCCTGTGTTACAGCTATTCGGGACAATGCCTATTAAGCAGTATTATAGGCGGCAGAAGCGGAAACAGGGGACGCTGTGCACAGCCGTGCAGACTTCCTTATGATATTGCTTTTAAAGACATGACGGTAAAAAAGGAATACCCTCTAAGTCCAAAAGATTTGTGTACATTACAGATTCTGCCGGATATTCTTGAATCAGGTGTTTATTCATTGAAAATCGAGGGAAGAATGAAAAAACCTGAATATGTGGCACTTGTTACCTCGATGTATCGTAAATATGTAGATTTGTATGTAAAGAACGGTCGGAACGGATACAGGGTTGAGGATGAAGATATTGAAGCACTTAAGGATATCTACAACAGAGGCGGTTTTACCGACGGATATTATAAAAGACAAAACGATGCGGAAATGATGTCTCTGAAACGTCCTAATCATATGGGAACAGTAGCTGCAAAGATTATTAATATTGACGAGAAAAAGCGGATTATATATGCAAAAGCCTGCAAAGACATTGATAAGGAGGATGTTCTTGAGATATTCCTCGATAATCAGCAGAGTGTATATGTTGATGCTGAAAATATCAGGAAAAATTCGGACTTTGTCATCGGCAGTAAAATGTTAAAACTTAAATCTGAAGAAAAGTGTGATACAGGTCAGATTTTTAGAAGGATTTCATCTTCAAAAAACCGGAACATTATGCGTACGCGCAATAATATGCTTATCAGGGAAATTGAGGATAATTTTCTTTCGGTTGACAGATATCCTGTCATTGCAGGAGGTTCTGTTGTAATATACAGAGATATGCCCGTATCTGTTGATGTATGGTCAGGAGAATTTAATATACACATTGACGGATGTATACCTGAGCCTGCCGGAAACAGACCTGTTACGGAAACAGACATAAAAAAGCAGTTTTTAAAGACCGGCGGAACAGATTTTGTGTTTGATGAAAATCAGCTTACAATCACGGTTGATGACGGTCTGTTTATAAATATAAAAGAGCTGAACCGACTCAGAAGGGAAGCACTGGATATGCTCAGAGAGAGGATTCTGTCACAGTACAGAAGAATTCATAATACTCCATGCAGTATCGGCAAAGAAAGCTTTTCTTACAGTTCGGATAGACCTGTAGTCACAGCACTTGTATCCGGCTTGGAGCAGTTAAATACAGTTGTTCTTAACGAAAACGTTAATTATATTTATGTTGAATCGGATATTTTTCCTGAATCAAAGACTTACCAAAACTGGCATGAAATCATAACTAAATGCCATGAAAACGGGAAAGAGATATACATGGCTCTTCCATACATTACAAGAGACAAAGCAAAGGAAGAGCTGAGGCATAATATTACCTTTTTACAGAATAATGAGCTTGACGGTTATGTTTTCAGAAATATGGAGACATTTATGTTCTTCAAAGAGATGGGAATTGATGTAAAAAAAGCTGTATTTGATAATACCATTTATGCATTTAATAACTACAGTTTAAGGTACCTTGAGAGGTACAGCCCGTTTCTTGTAACCGGAACATATGAGCTGAACAATACAGAACTTGGACATCTCGAATGTACAAGAATTGAAATGCCTGTATACGGATATATTCCGGTTATGGTAACTGCAGGATGCCTGAAAAAATCATATGGAAGATGTGACGGAAAAAAAACCGGGACTATGTTGAAGGATAGACTTGGCAATAGTTTTTCTGTAATTAATCACTGTAATTACTGTTATAATGTTATATATAACAGCAAACCATTGATGCTGACAGACCTGTCAGAGGATGAGGTTCGCATTAAGCCGTCTGCCATCCGTTACAATTTTGTAAGTGAGACTGCAGAAGAAATAAGGAATATTCTTTGTGGAAATATTATTAAAGAATTTACAAGGGGACATTTTAAAAGAGGGGTAGAATAGATGAAAGAGATAGTAATTGCATCTGCTAAATATTTAATCATTATTCTTATGGCATTTTACACGTATGAGAGCTTTCAGTCCATAAAAGACAGAGAAAAGCAAAAGACAAGACAGTATTGCTTTAAGCAGTCGTTTTTGTTTTATCTCATACATGCACTTTGCTATTTATCAATTTATCTTCATACATTTCAGGACAAAATAGTAATCTTTTACGGAATGCAGCTTATATATTTTATATTGCTTATAGAGATTAGCAAAATGATTTACAAAAATTATAACCGTCAGCTTCTTAATGTTATGTCGATGATGCTTATGATAGGTTTTGTTATGCTGACAAGACTCTCGTATGATAAAGCCATGAAGCAGTTCTTTATATGTGTAATAGCAACTGTTATGGGATTTTTCATTGCATTTATCATGAAGAAGATTAAGACATTGAGAGATTTCAGTTATATTTATGCAATTATCGGAATTGCCGCTCTTTGTGCCGTTTATGCCATAGGCAAGGTGACATATGGAGCAAAA
>JBGVOL010000060.1:0-25510 GCA_045126475.1 Lachnospiraceae bacterium
GGTGCAACACATCAGTGTAATGAGGATATTGCTCTTATGAGAGCTATTCCGGGAATGGTTGTAATAAATCCGGCAGATGATGTAGAGGCAAAGGCTGCTGTTAGGGCGGCTATTGAGCATGACGGACCTGTATATTTAAGATTTGGACGTCTTGCAACACCTGTAATCAATGACAGACCTGATTATAAGTTTGAGCTTGGCAAGGGTGTTGTTCTCCGCGAGGGCAAGGATGTGACAATCATAGCAACAGGTCTTTGTGTGGCTGAGTCACTTGCAGCGGCAGAGAAGCTTGAAGCAGACGGAATATCTGCAAAGGTTATCAATATCCACACCATCAAGCCTCTGGATGAGGAACTTGTGGTTGCAGCAGCAAAGGAAACAGGCAAGGTTGTAACAGTTGAGGAGCATTCGGTAATCGGCGGACTTGGAAGTGCAGTATGTGACTGCTTATGTGCTAAGGCACCGACACCTGTATTAAAGATAGGTGTAAACGACGTATTCGGTGAATCAGGTCCTGCAGTTAAGCTTATTGCCAAATACGGACTTGATGCAGAGGGCATTTACAATAAGGTGAAGAGCTTTGTATAAAGCATTTTCTTAATAATTAATAATCAACAGAGAGGTTGTCATATAATGGAATTTACCGGTTCCGCTTGTGACAGCCTTTTGTTATGGTATATTTTGATATTGTTGCAGATACTAAAATGTGTTAGTATATAAGAAGTTTGTAGAGAACGATTGTAAGAATTAGTAATCATGGATTCGAGTCTGATATTAGGATTTATTAAGATTACAGGAGGATAAAATGGACAGAGGATTACAGAGAAAATTAATGGAGGACACTCCTATAATGCAGTTGCCTGAAGAACTTTATGAGCAGGCAGAGAAAATGCAGGAGTTATTTTTATATAACAGGTGTGCGATAAAAGAGATTCAGACAAAGCTTGAGATATTAAATGAGGAGCTTGCACTGAAAACCCAGAGGAATCCTATTGAGTCTATAAGTTCAAGAGTAAAAAGTCCTAAAAGTATTATTGAGAAGATATACAGAAAGGGTCTTCCTTTAACAATTGACAGTATATGGGAGAATCTTAATGATGTTGCGGGAGTAAGGGTTGTATGTTCGTTTCTTGAGGACATATATGATGTTGCTGATATGTTTATGAGACAGGATGACATAGAAGTAATAGAGATAAAGGATTATATCAAGAATCCAAAACCAAACGGTTACCGTTCGCTTCATCTGATTGTCAGCGTGCCAATATTTTTGTCAGACAAGACGTTGCCTATGAAAGTAGAGGTTCAGATAAGAACAATAGCCATGGATTTCTGGGCGTCACTTGAACATCAGGTAAAGTACAAAAAAGGTGTCCCGGATGCAGAGAGAATTTCCGCAGAACTTAAAGAGTGTGCGGAATCCATAAGCGCAACTGACAAGAAAATGCAGGGAATCTACCACGAAATACAGGAGATGATAAAGACAACGGAAGGTCATTGAGTTATCGAGGGAAAAAGATTATTTACTTCAAAAACGTTGCAAATGTATTGAATTAGCAATATAATATACATACGAGTAATTAAGGAGGTTGTATATATGGCAAGTACAATACAAATACGGGTAGATGATGAATTAAAAATAAAATCTGATAATCTTTTTAAGGAGCTTGGAACAGATACTACTACAGCTATAAGGATGTTTTTAACACAAGCTGTTGCGAATAATGGATTTCCTTTTGAGATAAAAAAGGTAATGTTTAATCCGTATGCAGCATTGTCGCAAGATGAATTATTACAGAAATTGGAATCATCAAGAAATCATGCAAAACAAGGCAAATTTAGAGATGCAGATGATGTAATAGATGAAATGAGGGAAAAGTATGGAATATAAGGTTGTTATCGCCTCAGATGCTGAAGAAGATTTAGACGGATTTATCAGATATCTTTTATTTGAAAAGCAGAGTACACAGGCAGCATCGAATTTACTTGATGATTTTGAAGCAACTAAACAAAGTTTATCCAGAGTTGCGGGTAGTTTGAAACTGTGTGATAATCCGAAATTAAAAGAGTTTGGGTATAGAAGGATTAATTTTTTATCACACAGGTATTTTATGATGTATCGAATTGAAGGCGATGTTGCAATTGTGGATAATATTTTCCACGAATTACAGGATTATGAGAAAAAAATGATGTAGTATGGTAGAATATAAAAAATCTATAGCACGTATTAGACAAATGTCCGATACGTGCTATATTTTTATCGTGTAAATGAAAATATGCTACTACAATCCCACTGGCTTCAGGCGTTAGGTGACTGTATATCCTTGTCGTTTATTGTCATTGCATCAAGTGACATTTTCATGATGTTTCTTATTTCATCTTCGGAGAGTGACATGTATTCGCACAGTTCTTCAATGGTTGCTTCACGGCCAAGCTTCTCGGCAAGCTCGGTAGTGGCATCGCTGATGGCATTTGCCCTTTCGGCGGCATGCTCTGCGATACGGTTCATGCCAAGTTCTTCGTCAATGGCATCCTGAATGGCGTTTTCGATATATTTTACGATGAATTCATCAAAATCATATTTACTGTCGTAATTCATGATTCCCTCGATTAGGCCTAAATTTCCTTCCTGAATTAAATCACCACGCTTTACGCCCTGTCCCATAAAATGGTCTACGATTTCTATAACATTAGGAAGACATGCCTCTACAAGCTTGGTAAAAGCAGTACGGTCGCCGCGGCAGCCACGCTCAATGAGGAGCGCTTTCTCTTCAGGTGTTAATACCGGAACAGAATTAATATCGTTCATATACATTTCGAGAAACATCTTTTCCTCTTCTGATGATTCACAGTGACTGTGAGTACATGAATTGTTCTGTTCAGAAGACTGCGTATTGTCAGAAGACACAGGCATATCAAGGTCGGTTATCTTTATTTTGCTGTCAAGAAGATATTGATAAACGGCCTGATACATTTCTTCGTTATCAAGTATTTCGCTGAAATATGTGTGTACATTTTCAGTCGTAACCTGATTGCCATTGACTGTTGCGTATTCAATAAGGGCGCTTAGCGCCTCGTTAAATTCTGATTTTTTGTCCATTTTTATGTTTCCTTTCAGTATTTCAGAATAGTATACATTAAAATGAGGGATTGCACAAGAAGTTGAATAAATATCTTTGAATACATGGTAAAATGTAGTATACTTGGGATATGAAAGGAGTGAAGAATAATTGAAGATATCTGATTTTTTTAAGAAAAGAAAAGCCGGTATTATCCATATGCTAAGTTCATTACTGCTTCTGATGTTTGCAGCGGGAATTGGTATATTTCTGGGATTAAAGGAGACAAACGGACTTCAAAAATATATAGATGAAGCATATGAGTATTATGCGGACAGTAATTGGGTGGCACTGTACAATTATGCAGAAGTTGAGGATAATGATTTTATCAATGAATATTTTTTTGAAAAAATGGCGGACTCTTTGTATGGGGAAATTGATGGAAATAAATTAAAGATTGGGAATACTGTTGAGAATGAAGGATATGCTGAGGTTGAATTATCTTATGATGGTACGGACGGAAACAGCAATACATGGAAAGTACGTTTTATAGAAAAGGCTGAGAGAAATTACTTATTTTTTCATCAGTGGAAGCTTGATGTATCAGACATGATTATAAAGGATTGTAAGGTTGAAGCACCGGCAGGGTTCACAGTCTATGTAGACGGTGTGGAACTGGCAGATGATAATTCACAGAAGAACGAGGACGGTAATAACGGTATAGTTACATACATTATTCCGGAAGTATTTAAAGGTGACCACAATGTTATGTTTAAGGCAGAAATGACAGAACCGTTGGAGGTTGGTGTTACATGGAATGAAGACGGCATGGGGTATACACTTGAAGAGGATAAACTTAGTGTAGTAAACTCTGAGGCAGCAATAATTAACAATAATGCTGAGATGATTGTACAACTTATGTATAAAGCTGTGTTTGAGAGAACGGGTATAGATGAAGTGAGCACATATTTTGTTGCAGACGAAGCAGTAAGGGCAAAACTCACAGCCGTTTATGATGCAATGGTGCTTGCCATCGAACCGGAGGATGGTTCAACGTTAAATTCCATGGATATTACAGAATTCAGTGAACACGATATCAAGCTTATTTATCCGTCACAGGTAAACCTGTTATTGAGCTTTAACTGTACCTTCAGTGCAAGAGGCGCAAGACAGGAAGGCGGAGGCATAAGAGAAAAATATGACGGAACTGCCACAAGCATTACAACATTCCATTTTATTAAGGACAATGAAAACTGGCTTTGTGACGATTTTACCATGGAGTGTATTGATTACAGCAAAGAAGAAGTGGAAGAAGAAACGGAAGAAGAATAGTTAAGGAGAGTAATGATGGCAAAAGAGGTTTGGAAGGCCGGTAACATGATTTATCCTCTTCCTGCGGTGATGGTGAGCTGCAGGGATAAACAGGGAAGGGATAACATAATTACAGTTGCGTGGACGGGAACGATATGCACAAATCCTGCAATGGCATATATCTCAGTGCGCCCTGAGAGGTACTCTTATAATATGATAAAAGAAACGGGTGAGTTCGTTATAAATCTGACCACAAAAGAGCTGGTATACGCAACGGACTATTGCGGTGTCTGTTCGGGAAGAGATGTTGATAAATTTGAAAAAATGAATCTGACCAAAGAGGAAGCTGTACATGTTAATGTACCCATGATTAAGGAAAGCCCAGTAAACATTGAGTGCCGGGTTGAACGTATAGAAGAATTGGGATCTCATCATATGTTTATTGCGAGAGTACTTGCGGTTCATGCTGATAAGAAATATATGGATGAAAAGGGTAAATTCGATTTGTCAAAGGCAGAACCCATTATTTATTCTCATGGTGAATATTACAGCATGGGTGAGAAGTTGGGAACATTCGGGTACAGCATTAAAAAGAAAAAATAAATAAATACAACAGGAGAAATCAAAATAATATGAAAAAACGTATTTTATCAATTGCATTAACGACCACAATGATTGCCGGCCTTTTAACAGGATGCGGCTGCACGCGGGAAGAGGCAAAAGTAAGTCTTAAACTGGATGTTATTAAGAAAGCAGATGAGGTGATTGAGGACGTAGTCACCAGCGAGGAATTTAAGGAGGCAGATGAAAAGAAACGTCTTGAAATAGCAAAAGATACGGTAGAACAGCTGGTGGATGATAAGATTGTAAAAGAAGAAAGTGTTCAGGTGATTGAAGAAGAAGGTGTGGTTACATTCCAGTATGAAGGCGGTGGCTCAGGAACTATACATGCAGCGGATTTGCCACAACCTGATAAGGAAGAAGTGTCACATCCGGAAGAATCTGTAATTGGTGATACTATTGAAAAGCAGGAGCAGAAGGCTGAAGAAGCAGGAGCAACTGCTGTAGGACCACAGGAGGAAATTCCTATAGTAGAAGATACCAAGGCAGAATGGTCAAAACAGCCGGAACCATCCATAGATGTAGTAATAACTCCAAAGCCTGCGACAATGACCATAAGAGTTTATAATGCTTTTGAAGATAGTGAGTACAGAAACAGAAATTATGAATCTTTAGTGTCTAACTGGAAAGATGAAGGATTCAGCGAAGAACAGATTATCCTGGATAATGAAGTTTATGTTGAGGAATTATTGGAAATACCAAATTATACATTGGTAAGTTTTAGCATGCACGGTTCGGTTTGTTGCGATGGTAATGGAAATGTGCTTCCGGTTATTCTCCTCATGGATGACAAATCGTCTGCTGCCAGAAATAAGGAGCTGGAAAGTTATTTGGCAAATTATGAAATTGCAAAGGTATATACACAGCACGGAGGAGCATATGCGGTATTTCCAAAGCTGTTTTCCAATCATTTTTCAAAGGATGATTTGGCGAATACAATAATATATTCTGAAAGCTGTATGTTTTTTGGAGAATGCAGCCTTAATAAGAAGTGCAATAAGAAATCAGGTATATACTGTGATTCAGGTTCTGTAGCTTTCGCAGATGCATTGTGTGACAGTGGTTGTCCCGCAGTGCTTGGATTTCATAATTCAGTTTATGCAGATTATGCCATAGGCGGCTTATATGTATTTGGAATCGCTATTAACATGGGATACACACCTGAATATGCTTTCTGTGCATTTACAGACATTATGGGTGAGACTGACAGAACGAATGTGCAGACGGGGAATACGGCATATCCGTTGTTGTTCGGCAAGAATATTACCTGTACAGTTTCTGATTTACTGCAACAAAAGGAAGTCGTACAGCAAACATCACAACAACAGTCATCAGAGGAAACTTCTGAAAAGGAAGATGATTCAACAAGTTCATCCGAATGGAGGATTAATAAAGGAATTATGGCTGATATCACTATTTATGAGTCTCCGGATGATCTGGGATTTACCATAGGGGATATTTTTACATTAAACTATGTCCCGTTTGAGGAGGGTTATGAATTTTTATCTACAGACATTCGTGATCATGAAATACAACAGTGTGTCGGGGAAATTGATGGGGTGTATTGGTTGAAATACTTTAATGATAATTTTGATGCAGATGAGTATTTGGTGAATCATGATATTACAGAAGAATGGATTAGAGTAAACGGAGACACGTTTAATGTATATACCCGCTTAGATGAGGAAGTAAATGAAACATATGATGTCTTTTATAAAGACGAGAAAAAGGTAGAAAGAGTTGAAATATCCAGAATGTCTATGGGAAGATTTAGTCTGATATGCATAGATATTTATTCTTCAGATTCAACTGTTGGAACAGGCGAAAAGGTATATATTGAATGGGAATATTAGTTGAAAAGCGTAAAAATGGGCTGCAGAATTGCAGCCCGTTTTTTAATAAACTTATTTAGATTTTTTGGTGCGGATAGTTCCGTCAGCCTTCATCTCTTTGTATAATTTACTGTATGCACGCATGTATACGACAAAGGACAGAATTAAAAATACTGTTGATATTCCGATAAGGCAAAAGACGAATTCGTCTTTAATCATGTGTGGCGGAAGTCCGATAATAAGTAATAAGCTTGAATCAAGAATTACTGTACACAGCTTTCCGCACCACATGGCTCCGTTTAAATTGTTTCCTTTGTGATATATGTAGAGTCCTACAATCAGCATTATAATTTCTTTTAATGCGAAAACTCCGACCAGTATTGCAACCCATGGGTTTTTAAATATTGCCATAACAAGCATTGCAAACTGCATAAGCTTGTCTGCCAGAGGGTCTATGAATTTGCCCCAGTCAGTTACCATATTGAAATGCCTTGCAATCCATCCGTCTACGATGTCTGTCGCGGAGGCGACCACCACAACAAGAGCGGACTGCCAATAATATTCCTTTATAAAAAGAAAAATGAAAAGCGGAACAAGCAAAATACGTATATAGCAAAGAATATTCGGTATCTTAAATAAATCTTCTTTTCGTGCTTTTCCTCTCATAAGAGCTCCTTTCTTAAAATGGGGCACATGCCCACAATTACCCGACAATTATAATGCAATTAAATTTAATTGTCAATTGTGACGCGAATTATAGCCATTGATTGACAAAGGCTGCAGTGCAAGAGTAAAATAGGGACGACATATGAGCAACAACTGGGAAAGAAGGACAATGGTATGGAGAACAACAACATTATTTTGATTGGTATGCCGGGCGTGGGAAAGAGCAGTGTAGGTGTTGTGCTTGCAAAAGTACTGGGATACAGATTCCTTGATTCAGATTTAATAATTCAGGAGCAGGAGGGAAAACTTCTCTGCGAGATAATGGAAGAAAAAGGCATAGAGGGATTTATGGAAGTGGAGAACAGGGTCAATGCTTCCATAGAATGTGAGCGATGTGTTGTTGCCACTGGTGGAAGTGCCGTGTATGGGAAAGAGGCCATGGAACATTTAAAAACAATAGGAAAGATGGTATACCTTAAATCTGATTTTGAGACGATAAAGAGCAGACTTGGGGATTTGCATACAAGAGGTGTGGTTTTAAGGGAAGGACAGACACTTCTTGATTTGTATAATGAACGTGTACCGTTATATGAGAAATACGCTGATATCACCGTTGATGAAAGCGGCTGCGGTTCAGTAGGCGAAACTATTTCAAGGCTCATGGAGAAGCTTTGAAAAAATATTTCATTTACAAATGATAGAAGTTGTACTATAATATCAATGATATGGGTGGATTTGTGCCCATATATATCGTTGAAAAACATTTGTTTTTGATAAATACAGACATAATTAGAGACATTTATATATATATTAATAATAGTATTACAATTGAAAAATTGAGGTGTATGATGGAAAAATACATTATTAAAGGTGGAACACCATTGGTTGGAGAGGTTGAAATCAGTGGTGCGAAGAATGCTGCGCTTGGCATTCTTGCCGCAGCAGTTATGGCAGATGAGACAGTAACAATAGATAACCTTCCAGATGTCAGTGACGTGAATGTATTGATTGATGCCATATCAGAAGTTGGTGCAATGGTTAGTAGGGAGAGCCGCCACAGCGTGAAAATTAACGGCGGAACCATTACATCTACAAAGGCTGACAATGAATATATCAAGAAAATCAGAGCGTCTTATTATCTTCTGGGTGCATTACTCGGAAAATTTAAGAGAGCCGAAGTGCCTCTTCCGGGCGGATGTAATATAGGAAGCAGACCAATAGATCAGCATCTTAAAGGCTTCAGGGCTTTAGGTGCCGATATAAAGATAGAGCATGGAATGATTATTGCCCATGCAGAAGAACTTGTGGGAAGTCATATTTTCTTTGATGTCGTTTCAGTAGGAGCGACTATCAATGTTATGCTTGCAGCATCTCTTGCAAAAGGAAATACTGTTCTTGAAAATGTTGCAAAAGAGCCCCATGTAGTAGACCTTGCCAACATGCTTAACAGCATGGGAGCAAATATTAAGGGTGCAGGTACCGACGTGATTCGTATAAAGGGTGTAGAGAAGCTTCACGGAAGTGAATATTCTGTTATTCCTGACCAGATAGAAGCCGGAACATTTATGCTTGCGGCAGCTATCACAAAGGGAAACGTACTGGTAAAGAATGTTATTCCAAAGCATCTTGAGGCCATAACGGCAAAGCTTTACGAAATAGGATGCAGTATAGAAGAATATGATGATTCAGTGCGTGTTATCGGAAATGAAGTAATCAGACCGACACATGTAAGGACACTTCCGTATCCCGGATTTCCAACAGATATGCAGCCACAGATGGCAGTTGCACTGGCACTTGCAGACGGAACAAGCACCGTTACTGAAAATCTTTTTGAGAATAGATTTAAGTATGTTGATGAACTTGCTAAGATGGGTGCGTGTATAAAAGTCGAGGGCAATATTGCGGTTATAGAAGGTATAAAGAAATATACCGGAGCACAGGTAAGTGCACTTGATTTAAGAGCGGGTGCAGCCCTTGTAATTGCCGGCATGGCGGCCGAAGGATATACAACCATTGACAGCGTACACTACATAAAGCGCGGTTATGAGATGCTTGAAAAGAAACTTCAGAAGCTGGGAGCACAGATTGAACTTGTATCGTCTGATAAAGAGCTGCAGAAGTTTAAGCTGAAGGTTGGATAGAGTAGTAACGTTACTTAAAAAAATTTTCAAAAAATTATCTTGACATAAGTGTTACAAGATAATATTATTTAGACGTAATTAAATAGGAATTTCTCTTATTCAGAGCGGTGGAGATACAAGGATCTGTGAAACCCGGCAACCCCGAAAAGGAAGGTGCCAACCTGAGCGAAGAATCGAACAATAAGAGGATTTGATACCTTGAAGTCGAGTCCCCTGCCACACAAAGTGGCGGGGGTTTTTAAACTTAAAGAGAGATACACTATAAATAATACAAAGAAAAGGAGAGATACAAATGGAAAAGAGATTATTTACATCTGAATCAGTAACTGAAGGACATCCTGACAAAATCTGTGACGCCGTATCTGATGCCATACTCGATGCGCTTATGGAACAGGATCCGATGAGCCGTGTTGCATGTGAGACATTTACTACAACAGGTATTGTTACGGTTATGGGAGAGATAACAACAAAGGCAAATATTGATATACCTGGTATTGTAAGAGATACCGTAAGAGAGATTGGTTACGTAAGCTCAGAGATGGGATTTGACGCAAATACATGTGCGGTCATGGTTGCACTTGACAAGCAGTCAGCCGATATAGCAATGGGTGTTGATAAGGCACTTGAGGCAAAAGAGAATACAATGACAGAAACAGAGCTTGATGCAATCGGTGCCGGAGATCAGGGAATGATGTTCGGATATGCTACAAATGAGACAGAGGAATATATGCCTTACCCTATAGCGCTTGCTCATAAGCTTTCAAAAAAACTTACAGAGGTCAGAAAGAACGGAACACTTCCATATCTTCGTCCTGACGGAAAGACACAGGTTACTGTAGAGTATGATGAAAATGGTAAGCCTGAAAGATTAGATGCAGTTGTATTATCAACACAGCATTCTGAAAGTGTTTCACAGGAGCAGATTCATGAGGATATTAAGAAGTATGTATTTGATCCGGTACTTCCAAAGGAACTCTTAAGTGAGAAGACAAAGTTATTTATCAATCCTACAGGAAGATTTGTTATCGGTGGACCAAACGGTGACGCCGGTCTTACAGGAAGAAAGATTATAGTAGACACATACGGCGGATATGCACGTCACGGCGGCGGTGCTTTCTCAGGAAAGGATTGTACAAAGGTTGACCGTTCGGCAGCATACGCAGCAAGATATGTTGCAAAGAATATAGTTGCAGCAGGACTGGCTGATAAGTGTGAGATACAGCTTTCATATGCAATTGGTGTTGCATATCCTACATCTGTCATGGTTGATACATTCGGAACAGGTAAGCTTTCAGATGAGAAAATTGTAGAGATTGTAAGAGAGAACTTTGACTTACGTCCGGCAGGAATCATCAAGATGCTTGATTTAAGAAGACCAATATACAAGCAGACCGCTGCATATGGCCACTTCGGACGCAATGATCTGGATTTACCATGGGAGAAACTGGACAAGGCAGAAGATTTAAAGAAGTACTTATAAAATCAACTCAGCAGTTTAAAAATACTATTAGAAGGGATGACCTCAAAGGTCATCTCTTTTTTTGTCATCGGATGAGCAAAGGTCAGTGAACGGGCACAAAGGGCAACCCCTTTTCTCTGATTGTATTCTTTAGAGAAGGAAGAGTATCTTAAATCACCCCATAAAGGAAAACCTGAATTTGCAAATTGCACACGTATCTGATGGTGTCTGCCTGTCAACAGTTCAATGTCCACAAGAGTAAGCACATTACCGTAAACAGATTCAGGGTTATAAAGCGGACTGTCAGAAGTGAGGTGTATGGTTTTGCTTATGGTGAATCTGAGAGTACACTTTTTAACCTCCTTATGTGAAGCATATTTTTTATCAGATATGTCAACCACATGGGAGGTGTTTGTTTTTGCTTCGCGGAGAAGATAGTCCTTAAGTGTATATGAGCCGTCTTCGTTTAGTGTTGCGGAAGGTGACTTGACAGTCGATATATCACCGCATAATATAGCAGAATATTTTTTTGTAAACTTACGATGAGTTATCTGCTCACTTAATAGTCTGGTAGCTTTCTCATTTTTGCCATAGATGATAACACCCGCAACAGGCTTGTCCAGACGGTGTACAACGCCGACATACGGCTCTTTAACATTGTTCTTATGAAAATAGTTCATAAGCATGCTCACCATGTCAGGGTCAAATGAACGTTCCTGTTGTGAAGATACTCCCGGTGCTTTGTGGCAGACTATTATGTCATTGTCTTCGTATAATATATCTAATTTCATATAGGTTCTCCGTAATATAAATTAATCCGTGTTGTTCTACGATGCTGTTGACAGTCGTTTCATCTGTATTCGTAAAGTATAGCATATATTTTTGTGATGTGTCTATAATATATCAAAAAGGAAGTGGCGGATATGATGGTGTTTGCAAACAAAAAAGTAAAGGTTCTGTTGGTTGGAGGGGGTCTGCTTGCGGGTGCTTATGTTGCAATAAAGTACCTGTTGCCGCTGGTATGGCCATTCATCCTTTCGTATGGTCTTGCGGTGCTTATTTTTCCCGTGGTGAGATTTTTAAGGGACAAGCTCCATTTTCATAAGAACGCGGCAACAGGACTGACATTGATATTTGCCCTTGGGGGAATCGCTGCGTTGATATCCATATTCGCTTACAAGATAACGGCACAGATAATGGAACTTGCGAAAAACTGGCCGTCATATCAGGAGAAGTTTTTGGGATATCTCCATAATATATGCACGTTGGTGGAGAAAACAATTAAGATAGACGGCAACGCCATGTATAACCGGATATGTGACAATATCTGCAATGCCATAGACGGATGGCAGAAACAAATAATGCCTGCAATTATGAATAACTCGTTTCAGACACTTATGATATTTATAGATGTTGTTGTAGTGATTGCACTTACTGTCATGGCTGTTTTTTATATGACAAGAGATATGGATGATATAAGGAAAATAGATGAAAATAATCTGTTTTTTAAAGAACTTAACTACTTTAAGGGACTTATGTCAAGAATACTGAGAGCATATATAAGATCCCAGGTTATTATTATGTCCATTGTGGCTGTAATCTGCTGCGTTGGTCTTGCAGCTGTGGGAAATAATTATTACATGCTTATAGGTATTCTCATAGGAATACTTGATGCGCTTCCGCTTTTTGGAGTGGGAGCGGTAATGGTGCCGTGGAGCATTGTATATGTGTTTACAGGGGATTATTTTAAGGCGGCGGTTATGTTTACGGTGTTTATGGCATGCTACCTTATAAGAGAGTTTCTTGAACCGAGACTTATGGGACAGAGTGTAGGAATGTCACCTATTGCATCATTGGTAAGTATATATGCCGGCTATCAGCTTTTCGGTTTTCTTGGCATGATAGCCGGACCCTTAATATATGTGTTTGTAAGGGAAGTTATTTCAGGTTATTGTTCATGATGGAAACAGCCCGCTCAAGCAGTATGTCGTATTTGTTCAGCGAAGGGTTGTCAAGAACTTCATCGAACAGGGTATTCAGTATAACACCAAGTTGTTTTCCGGGCTCAATACCATTTGCGATAAGGTCCGCCCCTTTTACGGAGAGGTCTTTCATGGATATACAGTCACCGTCTTCTATAATCTCATTGTAGAAAGTCCGGGCAGTCTCTATTTTACTTCCGGTTCCCTCGTACAAACCTGCGTCTGATAATGCACACAGGAATGGAAAAAGATAATTGTCAAAAAGCTCTCTGCCGAATTTTACAATCATATGACGAAGACCGGGCTTAAGTTCAGGGAGTGTGGTTCGTGATGCCTCTATGAGACGACTGCAGATATCAATGGTGCGGTTGTCAAATTTAAGCTTCTTCAGAACAGTACCCGGATGAGATTCATACAGCATAAGTGCAGACCAGCGAAGATAGTGGTCTTCGGGAAGAGATTTCATGAGCCGCACGATATTATTATAGATTGTACAGTCTGATGAGATAAGGGAATCTGCGCTTTCAAATATATAATTGTTAAGTCCGAATAATTGGACAAGCTTAATCCGCCCAGGATGGGCTGAAGTAATAAGTTTGTCCAATTCTGTCTGTATTCGTTCCTTGCTTATTTTGACAAGAGTTGGAGCCAATTCCTCAATAGCTTCGCAGGTATCATCACTGATGGTAAAGTCAAGCTGGGCACTGAAACGCAGTGCACGTAAAATACGAAGAGCATCTTCGGTAAAACGCTCTCTTGCAGCACGTACACATCTTATGATTTTATTATTTAAGTCTTCTATCCCATTAAACTCATCAACTACACCGGCACGATGATTGTACGCCATGGCATTGATGGTGAAGTCACGCCTTTTTAAATCCTCCACGAGATTACTTGTAAAGATGACCTCTTCAGGGTGTCGCCCATCGACATATTCACCGTCTATACGGTATGTGGTGACTTCATATCCTGTTTTTCCAATCATAACAGTTACGGTACCATGTTTAATTCCGGTATCTATGGTACGGGAAAAAAGAGATTTAACCTGAGCGGGATTTGCAGATGTGGTTATGTCCCAGTCATGAGGTGTTCTTCCCATGATTGCATCCCTTACACATCCTCCCACCGCATAGGCTTCATATCCGCTTTCCTCAAGAATATTTATGATATGTGCCACATTTTCAGGTATGTTAATTATTGCACCCATTTTGTGTCTCCTCTTCTTATTATATGAATTAAGTGTACAACGCTACGCATTTTAGTACAAGAAAAATTTAGTTATATTTATCAAAATTAATCATAGGATAGAGTAAAGCGTCAGGGATATGGAGGTACAGCCGGAGTGAATGAGCGGAGCTTGGAAGTATTGAGTCAGTACGACATAATTGTAGAGAAAACTGCAAGGGGAAGAGGAGCATATCTGGTATGGACAGACAAAGGTTTTTATGAACTTTTTGAATATAGCGGAACTGAGGGAAGACTTAAGTATGAGTCGGAGCTTCTGAACTATATACGGGAAACCGGGTTTGACAGGGTGGACATAATAGAGAAAACTAATGAAGGAAAGCTATACAGTGAGGATGAAATGGGAGTGAAATATGTTCTTAAAAGATGGTATGAAGGAAGGGAGTGCGATGTAAAAAAAGTAAGTGACATAGTAGCAGCAGTCCAGACACTTGCCTGTCTTCATCTCTCAACGGAGTGTGTCAGAAAAGAGGGGTTAAGGCAACTTGCTCCTGAAGGGCAGAGTCTCTTTGATGAGTACACAAAGCATAACAGGGAATTGAAGAGGGTTAGAAATTTCATCAGGTCAAGGAACAGAAAGAGTCAGTTTGAATATGATGTGCTGGCCCATTTTGACGAATATTACGGATATGCGGAAGCAGCATGTAAAAAACTTGATACCTCATGGTGCATGGAGATAGAAAAAAAGGCATCGGATATGTGCAGCATCTGTCACGGTACATATAATTATCACAACCTGATAATGGATGGAAATAATATTGCGGTTGTAAACTTCAATCACAGTACAAAAGGTCTTCAGGTAAGGGATCTTTATTTCTTTTTGAGGAAAATAATGGAGAAGCATGACTGGGATGTTCAACTGGGATGTCTGATTTTGGATAAATATCAGATAGTAAGACCACTTAAGGCAGAGGAAATGAGGATGTTATGCATAATGATGTCATATCCGGAGAAGTTCTGGAAAGTGTTGAACCAGTATAATAACAGCAATAAGTCGTGGATTCCCGATAAAAATATTGAGAAACTGAAAGCTGTATACAGACAGCAGGAGCTCAAGATTAAATTTGTGGAGAAACTGGAAATTGCTTCTTTAAATTACAGGTGAAATATAGTATAATACCTGTGTGCTACGAAAAAAGAGATATTAAGGAAGTACATATGACAATAAAAAAGTACGTAAGTGTGGTTGCCGGATGTGTGGGAGCACTGGCAGTGGTCATCGGCTGCATAGGATGCAGCAGTGGAAACGGAAATAAAAACGGTGATACTGACAGAAGAGGTTACGGAGGAATACCGGTAACCACGGAGGAGACATCTTTGGAAGCACCTAAGAGATATAATGCGGAGGACATTGTTGTAATAACGGAGATAGATACGGCAAATGGCAGAATTAAGGTGAAAAAACTTGAAGAGTCCGCAGAATTTGTGCTTTCATACAACGGTGGAACCATTATAAAAAGTAAATACGATAATCATCTTATGATGGAGCAGATGAGTGTAGGCGAGATAGTAGGTGTGTGTTACATTTCAGGAACGCAAAAGCTTATCGAGATGTATGAATATGGTAATGCGTGGGAAAATAATATGGTCACAAGATGGATGGTGGATTATGACAAGAAGCGTATAACCATCGGCAGTAACACATATTCCTATGATGATAACATATTTCTTACATCAAACGGGAAGAGCATTGATATCCGTGAGATAAGCGGCATCGATGAACTGACGGTAAGAGGTGTGGGCAATATGGCGTATTCGGTAAGTGTAAATAAAGGACACGGATTTGTCAGGCTTACAAATACCGTCAATTATGTGGGCGGTATAGTTGAAGTGGGAAACAGAATTTCCACGGTTATCACAGAGGATATGATTATTGCGGCACCGGAAGGTGAGTATACTCTGACGGCAACCATAAAGGGTGTCGGAGGAAGTAAGGATATAACCGTTGTGCGGGGACAGGAGACTGTTGTTTCTCTGGGAAGTTTTGAACAGGCAGTTACACGTTATGGAACAGTTCATCTGAATGTCATGCCGGAGGATGCTGATGCGACACTTCTGGTAGACGGTGTACAGACTGATTATTCCGATTTGTTGTCATTGGCATACGGAACTCACAAACTCACTCTTACATCAAATAATTATGATGAAGTGACAAAAGATATAACAATTTCATCTGTTTACACAACCATAAATATTAATATGTGTGATGAGACCGGTACGGAGACTACCGATGAGCCACAGACAACATCAGGTGAAAGTGAGACAACAAGTGCTTCACACGGCAATCCGGGAAGCAGAAACAATCTCATAAGCATAACATCCCCGGTGGGGGCAAAGGTTTATTTTGACGGTGCATATGCAGGCATCGCTCCGCTATCTTTTCAAAAGGTATCGGGAGAACACACTATTATTTTCAAACAGGATGGATATGTGACAAAGTCATATACCATTGATGTATCCGCTGATACGGAGGACATGATATTAAGTTTTCCGGCAATGCTGGCGGAATAAAGAACAGGAGGACAATATGAGCAATTACAAGGAACTTTACAACGAGTGGTTATCAAATCCATATTTCGATGATGACACAAAAGCAGAGCTTAGAAGCATTGCAGACAATGGGAAGGAGATAGAGGATCGCTTTTATACAGAGCTGGAGTTTGGTACGGCAGGACTTAGAGGTGTTATCGGCGCCGGAGTAAATCGTATGAATATGTATACTGTTCGTAAGGCAACACAGGGACTTGCAAATTACATCCTTAAGGTTGGCGGACAGAACAAGGGAGTTGCCATTGCTTATGATTCAAGAAGAATGTCACCTGAGTTTGCAGACGAGGCAGCAAGATGTCTTGCGGCAAATGGAATTAAGGCATACATTTTTGAGTCATTGAGACCTACACCTGAACTTTCATTCGCAGTGAGGGAACTTAAGTGTATTGCAGGTATAAATATTACTGCGAGTCATAATCCGCCGGAGTACAACGGATACAAGGTATACTGGGAGGACGGTGCACAGATTACACCACCTCATGATACAGGCATTATGGCTGAGGTTAAGGCGGTTACAGATTATGCAACGGTTAAGACAATGGACAAGGCAGAGGCTGTAAGTGCAGGTCTTTACGAAGTAATAGGTGCAGAGATTGATGATAAGTATATTGCTGAATTAAAGAAGCAGGTTAAGCGTCCTGAGGCAATAAAGGAGATGGCTAAGGAACTTAGGATTGTTTACACACCGCTTCATGGTACAGGAAATATTCCTGCAAGAAGAGTCTTAAAGGAGCTTGGTTTTGAAAATGTATATGTTGTTCCTGAGCAGGAGCTTCCTGACGGAAACTTCCCTACAGTAAGTTATCCTAATCCTGAGGCAGCAGAGGCATTTGAACTTGCATTAAAGCTTGCAAAGGAGAAGGATGCAGACCTTGTTCTTGCAACAGACCCTGATGCGGACCGTCTCGGTGTGTATGTAAAGGATACAAAGAGCGGGGAATATATTACTCTTACAGGAAATATGTCAGGATGTCTTTTAGGCGAGTACGAGCTCAGCCAGATTAAGGAAATATCAGGAATTCCTGATGACGGAGCACTTATAAAGACTATCGTTACAACAAATATGGCAGATGCCATAGCAAAATACTATGATGTTAAACTGATTGAAGTTCTTACAGGCTTTAAGTTTATCGGACAGCAGATTCTCGGATTCGAGAATACAGGTAAGGGAACATACCTCTTTGGTTTTGAGGAGAGCTACGGATGCCTTATCGGAACACATGCAAGGGACAAGGATGCAATCGTTGCCACAATGGCTCTC
Source organism: Lachnospiraceae bacterium (assembly GCA_045126475.1). GTDB lineage: Bacteria > Bacillota > Clostridia > Lachnospirales > Lachnospiraceae > SVEL01. Next base: position 18,125 of record JBGVOL010000060.1, read on the forward strand.
TGTGAGGCAGCAGCTTACTATAAGACAAAGGGTAAGACTCTCTGGGATGCAATGATTGACATGTATGAGAGATACGGTTACTACAAGGATGATGTGAAGTCTATCACACTTAAGGGAATCGAAGGTCTTGCCAAGATTCAGGAGATTCTTGAAGGACTCAGAAACGAGACACCTTCACAGATTGGAAAATACAAGGTAGTATCTGCAAGAGACTACAAGCTTGATACCATAAAGGATATGACAACAGGAGAGGTTAAGCCTACAGGTCTTCCGAAGTCAAATGTTCTCTATTATGATTTAACTGATGATGCATGGTTATGTGTAAGACCATCGGGAACAGAGCCAAAGGTTAAGTTCTACTATGGTGTTAAGGGAACATCTCTTGAGGATGCTGATAAGAAGTCTGAGGAGTTAGGTGCAGAAGTGCTTGCAATGATTAATGCAAAACTCTAGGAGGTGCGTATGGCAAACAGTAATTTACCGGTAGAAAAAGTTCAATATAAGTGGAAGGACAGAAAGAGAATAATATTCGGTCTTCCGTGGTCATTTACAAGATACAGGCTGACAGATGACAAACTGATTATCTCAACCGGACTTTTCAGTATAAAAGAAGAAGAGATAAGACTGTACAGAATAATGGACATAACACTAAAGAGGACGTTTGGTGACAGACTGTGGGGACTTGGAACGATTCACGTCTGTTCTTCGGATAAGACAACTCCTGAGTTTGATATCAAAAGAATACGTCAGAGTGTCGATGTAAAAGAAATGTTGTCTGATATGGTTGAAACAGCAAGAAGAAAGAATCGCGTATCTGCCCGTGAATTTATGGCAGCAGATAGTGTAGATGACGATATGGACGATGATGATATGCATTAGGAGAAGGGCTGCCACAATTGTGGCAGCCTTTTAATAAAAATTTCGTACAGGATATATAATCCCTGCAAGAAAAGTGCGGGAGAAAGGAAAAGGCATGGGAAATTTTATAGAATCAGTCAGATTATTATTTAATGGAATATTTATTCCTGTTGGGAAGCGTAAATATAAAATGCCCATAAGACTTTTTATATGTATGGCGGTTATAACGGGTTTTGGTATTGTTGTGGCATTAATGTTTGGAAATATGGCAGAAAATGTTGTCATGAACAATGCTGATTTTATATACGATTCGGTATCACCAAATTTAAACATATGTATTTTAATAATGGTTGTCGTAGTTATTATAACAATGATGTACAGGGAGATATTAAGGAAAAGAATGGATTACGAGTTTGTGTGCAGATACAGAGAGTATACAGAGAGGAAAATTCCCTATTGCTTAGATGAATGGTTTAGCGGACGAAGATATGGAGAACTGCTTGAGAGTATTACAAGGTGCATTGATGTAGCAGCGTACTTTATGGATAATCTGATTCAATCTGTTGCCGGAAGATTTATTCCTTTGGCGGCAATGCTTTTGACTGTCTGTGCGGTTGATTTTAAATTCGGAATACTTCTTGCAATTATTTCTCTTGTGGCTATGTGGAATCAGATATATGAAGGAAAGAAGCTGCAGGCAAAAAGGGTCAATGTGGGGGAAGAACTGCCGGGCTTTCGCGATAATATGAGTCCATCGCTTTTTATGGCATATTTTACATCTGTCCTGCCGATTGTGTATGTCTTTGTTTGCGGTACCATTGCATTGAATAATAATTATATAGGCATTGGTGCATTTGCCGTAAGCTGTGCACTCATTTTACCAATAACATCATACATTTTCGGTGCGTGCTGGAGCATTGCGGATGCAATAAATCAGAAAGAATGTCTTCTGGTTGCACTTCTGATATGGCGTCTTGACGGCAATCAGGATAAACAGTATAAAGAGGATACATATAATCTGGTAATGGGAACGGAAAAAAATAAGACTGCATTTGATGTAATAAGAGAGTATGAGAAACGCCTGACAAATGTTAATGATTAAATACATAAATGCCATGTTCTATGCATAGATATATGTAAACGGAAATATGGAAAATTAATTTTGTAAGATGATGGTTTGGTTTATCAGAAAAAAAGACAAATATAAAACTGTTGTTTATCTGTTGTTTATATCAGTGGCAGCAGTTTTTTTAGTGTTTATGCATGGGTGCGGAATAGAAGAAATAGACAGGGAAAAAATAAGAGACCTGGAATATGAGATAGTGCCGGAGGAAGAGATACCGGAGGAGGTTTTTGAAAAAATAGTCAGTCAATATGAAAATTTCAGCAGAAGCGCATATCTTTGCAGTGACATATTGTATATAGTAGTGTGTTACGGAGCGCAGCCTACGGAAGGATACAGTATTGAAGTTGATAACCTGTATGAGAGTTCAAATGCAATTATTGTGGAGACCACATTAAAAGGACCGCCGGGCTTTGAAAAAGTAGCGGAAAATATTTCATATCCGTATATTGTACTTAAATTAGAAAAAAATAATAAGATTGTGGTATTTAATTAAAATCTTAGACATATATTAAAATAAAAAAGGTATATGGCTATGGAATTATTAAAGAAGAATATACATATGAACCGGCTTAAAAACCGTATTTTAACTCAGATTACGCTGGATGATGACTTTATTGTGCCTGATATAAAAGCAGATATTGATGGGGTCATAACCAGTGAAGGCGAAGTCAGTATCGATTCTGTCAGGGTAAATGAAGGGCGTATTAATGTGCGGGGAAGGCTTCTGTTCAGACTGCTGTATCTGTGCAATACAGGAGATAAGCGCCTCCACAATATGTCGGGAGCATTGGAATTTGATGAAAACATACTGATGGACGGTGTCATTGACGGTGATGCCGTGAATGTAAAATGGGATATTGAAGATTTAAATATAGGCATTATCAATACAAGAAAGATAAGTGCCCGTGCAGTGGTTTCCCTTGAGGCCGTGGCAGAAGATATTTATAATATTGAGATGGTAACAGGGATTGGCGGACAGGATGAAGGCAGAGCTGACTGTCTGAAAAAGAATATTGATGTAAGCCAGATTGCGGTAAGCAAAAAGGATATCATCCGCGTCAAGGAGGAGCTCGATATTCCGTCAAATAAAGGAAATATCTACAATATTCTCTGGAATACGGTGCGGTTAAAAAATACATCAACAAAGCTTATGGACAATAAAGCGGTCATAAGCGGAGAGGTAAGTGCTCTTGTATTATATGAAGTTGAGGAGGAGAACGCACCGGTACAATGGGTGGATACGGTTGTTCCTTTCAGTGGAGTTGCTGAAGTTACATGTACCGACGACATGATTCCGGATATTGAGATAAGCATTGCATCATCCAATATATCACCGAAGCCGGACAATGACGGAGAACAGAGAATACTTGAACTGGATATGGTAATAGAACTTGGAATAAAGATATACAGTGAAGAAAATGTAACCTTCATAAGCGATATTTATTCCACATGCTGTGAGCTGACACCTGTTACGGAGAAGGCGGTTTATAATACAATTCTTATTAAAAACATGTCAAAGGCGAAGGTAAATGATAAGCTTAAGCTTGACAGTGATAACGGAAGCGTTATGCAGCTTATCGGAAGTGACGGAACTGTAAAGATTGATGATGTAAAAATAAGCATGGGTGATGACATAACGGATGGAGCTGCCATGAACCGAATCATTGTGGATGGAGTCGTATCTGTCAATATAATGTACATATCATCGGACGATATGAAGCCTATCTGCGTGGCAAAAGAAGTCGTACCGTTTACCCATGAGATAGAAGCATATGGAATTACACAGGATTCCATGGTATTTATAAGACCGTCTCTGGAACAGCTCTCAACAGTAATGGCGGGCAGCAATGAGATAGAGGCCAAGGCGTCTGCAGTCTTTGACACACTTGTACTTAACTGTGTCACGGAGGAGATTATTCAGGATGTGGAGGAAAAACCTCTCGATATAGAAAAGATAAAGTCAATACCGTGTATGGCCGGATATCTTGTAAAACAAGGTGATACGCTGTGGAAAATAGCTAAAAAATACTACACAACCGTGGATAATATTCAGAAAATCAATGAAATAAAAGGGACAAATATAAAAGAGGGTGACATGCTCTTAGTCGTAAAAGAGAGCATATAAAAAATGGGCGGCATTTCATTTTGAAGTGCCGCCCGTTTGTATTATTCTGCATCAGTACTCTCTGAAGGAGCTGTGTTTTCTTTTTTGTAGGCTTCAAATTTTTCCAATACTGCACCGTATGTCTGCTGTGATATGTCAGGGAGTTCTTTGCCCCATGTTTTAGTTGCCTGCTTAAATCCCTTTTTGAAGGCTTCGAGCATATCGTCCATTTTATCTGAATCACCGCCGGATAAAGCTACGGCCATATCAAAAATTCTTTGGGATGTCTGCTTAACGCCCCAGTAACCGTCCTCTGAGATGGATTCCTTTGCTGCTTCGGCAGTTGCTCTGTCTACAGTGAAGTCACCGCTTGCAAGGAACTTCCACATATCATTTGTGCTCTGAACCTTCTCGCCCTGTTTTAAGAACATACTTTCAACAAGACTTCTAAGCTGTGAGACTCTTGCTTCGGCGTCAGCCTTAAGCTTTTCTACAAGAGATGCACGTTCTTCTTTTGACATATTTTTTATGTTTGAACTCTCGTATACTACGCCGGATGTTTCGGACTTCGATGTTTCTTTTGAAGATGTGTCCTTTGACACCTTGTCCGAAGAAGCTTTTTCTGACTCTGTTTTTTCTGTTTTCTTAGATGTAACAGATGTACTCTTGTAAGATGCACTGTAGCTGTATTCTACAGAAGCGTAAGATGCGTTAATTTCGTTTGTATTCATATTCGACTCCATTCTGCCACCTTTCGTGGCTGCTGGTACCCTCCGTGGTACGTTTGCATGTTACTGTGTTTCTTTATATCTCTATCGGCAGATTAAGAAAATACTTTACAGGTCAAAACCCATTTTCTCACATATTTTTTTCTCCTGATTGTCAATGTGAATAAGAATGGCACGTACGGCAGCGTCACTGTCCCTGTTTTTTATGGACTCATATATTGCCATATGCTCATCAACCAGGGTCTTCCATGATTCACGATCCTTGATGTACTCAAGTCTGTAGCGGTACATCTGCTCGCGGATGTTGTTAAGAATCTGGATGAGGCGGTTGTTACCTGTTGATTTGTAAATAATATCGTGGAATCCCACATCGGTGTAGGCAATGTCAGTAGCGCCTTTTGAATCGATGGAACGCTTGAATTCCTGAATGTTTTTATAAAGCTCTTCAAGAGATTCAGAGGTCATCTTCTGGCATGCAAGATTGATTGCAAGTATTTCAAGGGAGCGTCGCACCTCCAGTACATCACGCAGGTCAGCAGCACTGATATTTGCCACTTCCGCACCTTTTCTCGGAGTGTTGACAACAAGTCCTTCAAGTTCCAGTTTTCGTATGGCCTCCCTGATAGGTGTTCGGCTTACACCCAGCTTGTCTGCCAGTTTTATTTCCATAAGTCGCTCTCCGGGAGAGAGCTCGCCGGTCAAAATTGCATTTCTAAGTGTATTAAAGACGACATCCCGAAGCGGAAGGTATTCGTCCATGTTTAAACTAATATCTTTCATCACCGTTTCCTCCGTCTGTAAGGTAGACCTGTCTGCCAAGCTCAGAAGACTTAAAATAATTGTATGCCTCCTTTGCAAGTTCTCTGTTGTCAAATATTCCAAAGACTGTCGGACCGCTGCCGCTCATTATGGCATTTAATGCACCTTTTTTAATCATTATATCTTTTATTTCGGTGATAATAGGATATTCAGTCTCTGTCACGGTGGCAAGAACGTTGCCCATCTTGTCAGCAATACCTCTTAAATTTCCTTCTTTTATGGCATCAATCATTCCGTCAATATCAGGATGATAATCTATGCTTCCCGCATCAAGCTTTCCGTACACTAACTTTGTTGACACGTTAATAGGCGGTTTTACAAGCAGAATAATACAAGGCGGTATAGGAGGAAGTGGAGTAAGTATCTCGCCTATTCCCTCTGATAATGCTGTTCCGCCGTCTATACAATATGGGATATCGGCACCGAGTGTGACGCCGCGTCTCTTTAATTCGTCATTTGTAAGTCTTAAACCAAACAGTTTATTTATACCCTTTAATACAGCAGCGGCATCTGAGCTTCCACCTGCCATTCCGGCAGCTACAGGAATCATTTTCCGTATTTTTATGGAAATGTGCGCCGATATGTAAAATTCCTCCATGAGAAGGAGAGCTGCCTTGTAAGCCAGATTGTTCTCGTTGTTTGGAAGATATCTCAGATTTGTTTCCACATCAATTTCTGCTTTACCTGTCTGTGACTGACCGAGATTGACTATCTCGATGTTGTCGTAAAGTCCTACGGACTGCATAATCATGCGCACCTCATGATATCCGTCGTCTCTCTTTCTCAAAACGTCAAGACCGAGATTGATTTTGCCATGTGCGCGTATTCTTACATAGTTCATATTTTGAAACCCTTTCCATTACATATATACAATAATTATATCGCTAATTGTCAGAAAATCAAGAATATAAAAACGATTAGAATAATTACGCAGAAAAAGTAAAAAAATAATCCTAACAGAAACTTTTTCGGAGGAATTATGCTAAGCAGAAGTCTTATAGAGAATATGAAGACAATTGATGAGAGAATAAAGGACTGTGACGACATAAAGTGCAGGAAAATGAGGCTCGGACGCGAGAAGAAGACGGAGGCGTGTATCTATTATGTTGAGGTGACAGTCAATAACCTTACCATTGAAGAGTCGGTAATAGGAAAACTTATAAACCGTCTGTGGAATATGGAGCCGGATGAACAATACGAGTATATCAGTGATAACGCCCTTGGAATTACGGATGTAAATGAACTGTCGGAGTATGATGATGTTATTATGGGAATCATGATTGGTGACGGCGTGGTACTCATAGACGGATATGATAAGGCGGTAAAGATAAAGAGTAAGGGTTATCCCATGATGGGAATTTCTGAGTCAAAGATAGAGAAGGTGATGCGAGGCTCCAAAGAAGGTTTTTCAGATGCACTGAAATGTAACACTGCCCTTGTGAGAAAAAGAATCAGAAGTGACAGACTTAAGGTAAAAGAAAAAATTATTGGAAACACCACAAATACCACAGTGGCTGTTGTGTATGTGGAAGGTCTTGCGAGGGAAAGCGTGTTAAAGGAAATTGACAGAAGGCTGTCAGAGCTTCAGATAGAGGGAATGACTGACAGCGGAATTATAGAGCAGCTTACAGAGGAGTCAGTGTTTTCGCCGTTTCCTCAGTATCAGACAACAGAAAGACCCGACAGGGCTGCCATGGAGGTGTTAAACGGCAGAGTTGTGTTGTTTGTGGATAATACTCCGGTGGCACTTT
>JBGVOL010000061.1:0-3596 GCA_045126475.1 Lachnospiraceae bacterium
TGAGAAGCCGCATTGCAGCAGGTATTATAAATGAGTTCATGTCAAAAGAGGTATTTGGTGATGAGCACAGAATAATGGCAGAGTATAGAGAAAGACAGATACTTTTGGGACAGACGGTGAAGGTAGTCAACGGAAACACTGACTATGAGGCAGAGGTTCTCGATGTAGATGATGCAGGCAGGCTTATAGTTCGTAAGAATGATGGTCAGATTGAGAAGCTTTTCTGTGGAGAGGTATCAGTAAAGAAACTTAATTAAAAACGATTATGATTTATAAAACAACCTGCTGTAAACTTTTAATCAAAAAGAGGTTTACAATTGGTTGTTTTTCTTGTATAATTCCTAAGAAAATTCAATAATAAATGACAGATTATCTGATTTTTGGAGGAAAAAGTAATGAAGAAAATAACAACAAGAAAGATAGCATTATGCGGATTGTTTGCTGCACTGACGGCAGTGTGTGCCCAGATATCAATTCCCATAGGAATTGTCCCAATTAACATGGCTCATGTCTCAGTATTTATGGCAGCAGGCATTCTGGGCTCACGTTATGGGGCACTTAGCCAGATAGTATATCTTTGTCTGGGAGCAATGGGACTTCCGGTATTTTCAGGATTCACAGGAGGGATAAGCAGACTTGTGGGACCGACGGGAGGATATATTGTAGGTTACATATTAACGGCATTTGTAGTGGGATTATTGTTTGAACGTTTTGGAAGGAAAAAGCTTTGGATACTTATTGTATCAATGTATATAGGATGGGTGGTTGAATATGTAATAGGCACAGCATGGTTCTGTTTTGTGACAGGCACCGGCGTTCTTGCGGCATTATCTGCATGTATGTTTCCATTTCTGCCGGGAGACCTTGCAAAAACACTTGTATGTGCATTGCTTATACAGAAGCTGTATCCTCCGGTAATGAAGTTATTAAAGGAGTAAATTATGCGTCAAATGGAATTTAAGATGGAAAGAGAGGGACTGGTTGAGATAGGAAAGGAGTATGAGGTATCTGAGGGAAAACTTCCAAGCAGCTATTACTATACTCTTGAACCTGCCATAGCCATGTCAGCCAATTATGAATTTCGTGAACGATTAAAATCCACGAAGGGCATTGTAAAGGATGTTCACAAAACTCCCCGTGGATTCTTTGTAACAGTTGAATTTGATGAATAAACGTTACTATCGATTCTTACCCATAAAAAACAGTGCAATGAGGTCGGGACCGGTGTGAGTACCGATAGTCTGTCCTAATATGTTTATCATAGTATCGAGACCGAATCTTTTTTTGATTTCATCAGCAATAAATAATGCGTCCTCCTCGCAGTCTCCGTGGGAAAGCATCGCAATATCGTTTTCACCTGAATAATCTTTTATGGATTCCTCCATCATGTCGAGGATTCTCATAAGAGATTTTTTTCGTCCTCTTACATTTTCAAGAGATTTAAGGCATCCCTCCTCATCGACATGAAGAATAGGTTTAACATTTATAAGTGAACCGACAACGGCAGTGGTTTTAGAAACACGACCGCCTCTGTGGAGATGATGTAAATCATTTACGGTAAAACGTGAAATAACATCGCCTTTATGTCCTTCTACCCATGATGCAACTTCATCCATTGATTTTCCTTCGTTTTTAAGCTTTACTGCATAATATACCAGAAGACCCTCGCCCATTGAAGCAGCGACGGTATCTATGACTGTAATTTTACAGTCAGGAAACTCATCCATAATATCATTTGCTGCAATAACACCATTGCCGTATGTACTCGATAAGCCGGAAGAAAAGGCAAGGTAAAGGATGTCTGTGCCCATTTCGGCGTATTTTCTGAAAACATCTGAACAGTCTGCTACATTACATGCCATCGTTGTGGGCATTGTGCCGTTTCTCATGGCATTATAAAAATCTTTGATATCCATATCCTGTCCATTGCCGTCGTAAACGACACCATCAATAGAATATGGTACGGTGATTACCTCCACATGGTTTTTATCAGTGAAATCCTTTGGAAGGTCACATGTTGAATCGGTTATAATTACATAATCTTTCATTTTCTTTTTGAGCCTTTCTTTTATTATTTAACACACATATAGTTTTAAAAACTACATAATCATGTTTGATTAACTATTAGTATAATACCATATTGGCTGTCATAATACAATAGTTACTATTTACTTGAAGTTTAGTATGCGTGCGGATATAATATATCTATGTTTATTTTAAAGGAGTGTAAAGATGGCTGCAGGTAAAGATAAAAAGAAGCAGGTTTCCTGCTGTGATACATGTTCAAACTATGTTTATGACGATGATTATGAATACTATTCATGTGAGATGAATCTGGATGAGGATGAGATGGGAAAATTTATGACGGATTCATTTTATAATTGTCCGTATTATCAGCTTGATGATGAATATGCCATAGTGAGAAAACAGAACTGATGACGGGGGATGAGTGACAAATATGAAATTTATACATATTTCAGATCTTCATCTGGGAAAGAAAGTATACGAGTACTCTATGATTGAAGAACAAAGGAATGCTTTGAGACAGGTTCTTGAAGCAGCGGGCAGGCATGGGGTTGACGGAATTCTTGTTGCGGGGGACATTTACGACAAACCTGTGCCTCCCGTTGAAGCAGTATCACTTTTTGATGAATTTCTAATAAAAATCCGTGAGAAGGGTATGAAGGTGTTTATCATAAGCGGCAACCATGACAGTGCCGAGAGAATTGCCTTTGGCGCAGATATATTTTCATCCGACAATATTTATATATCAAAGCCTTATGATGGGATGATTAAGTCTGTTGAATGTGAGGACGGGTATGGCAGGGCAGTTATACATCTTATACCGTTTTTAAAGCCGGCACATGTGAGAAAATGCTTTCCGGATTTTGATATAAATGACTATAATTCCGCTCTTAGAGTTGTGGTGGAACATATGGATATTGATGTGGCTGAAAGAAATATTGTGCTTGTTCATCAGTTTATTACAGGAGCAGAGAGAAGTGAATCTGAGGAGATGTTCTTAGGCGGACTTGACAATGTGGACTTTGATATATTTGAAGGCTTTGACTATGTGGCTCTCGGACATATACACAAGCCACAGGCAATGGGAAAGAGAACCGTGAGATATTCAGGTGCTCCTGTTAAGTATGCATTGGATGAAGTAAATCAGACAAAGTCAATGACGTTGGTGGAACTTAAGGAAAAGGGTGACATTTCAATAGAACAGATTCCGATTAAGCCGGTACGTGATATGAGGAGAATAACGGGCACATATATGGAGCTTACAGACAGAAATAATTATGCGGGAACTAACACGGATGACTATATTCATGCAATCCTTACGGATGAGACAGACGTGCCGGATGCACTGAGAAAACTTCGTGTTATTTATCCTAATATATTAAAGCTTGAGTATGACAACAAAAGAACAAGGGAGAGAAAATCTGTTGTGGAGCAGGAGGCTGTGAGAAACAGACAGCCGTCAGAGTATATTGAAGAGTTGTACAGGCTGCAAAACAATGATGATATGTCAGAAGTACAGGCAAAAATTGTGAAAGATTTATTGGAGGATATACAGTGAGACCGAGGATTCT